>JBOHGE010000002.1:0-260021 GCA_050700055.1 Pseudonocardiaceae bacterium | reverse complement strand
GTTTTCGGCACCCAAACAGCGATCACTACCCGAGGGCCGCCATCCACCAAGATCACCTTGCGTACCACGGGCCGCCCGGCAGGCCATCCGGTGACCACGACATCCCCACCGCCGCTTAACTAAGTGGCATTGGGGCGGGGGGTGCTACGTGCGGGCCGGTCTGACGTTATCGCTGGCTTACCAACTGGGCTATCAGGAGATCGGTGAATTCCGCCGCGGCCTTGACGTCGAACTGGTCGTGGCGGTAACGGGTGACCAGCGAGAGTCGCTGCCCGACGGTGGCGACTCCGATGGCGACGCTGCAGGAGCGGTCGCACGGCGGGGAGAACCACAGCTCGGCATCACCACCGAAGGCAGGTGGGTCGGGAATTCGGCCCAGGTTCGACAGCATCGCGGTGTCGACGAACCGATCACCGGTCAGCGCCACCAGCCTGGGCACCGCACGTTTGACCGGCAGCGGAACCTTCTGCACGACCTCGAGGAGGTCATGCAAGCCATACGCACGGTCCTGACGTCGCATCTCATAGGTCTGCTCGGCTACCGCAGCGGTCGCGGTGGCCAGGTCCACTCGATCTTCCGGGGCGGTGGAGACGGTGACATTCGACGTGAGGTTGCTGACGACATCCCACAAGCGGTCGGCGGGGCGCACATTGACCGGCATCATGACCCCGACTCGGCCGGTCGGTGCGCCGTGCTGGGAGTTCCAGGACTGCACGGTGAGGTGCAGTGCGGCGAGTAGGACGTCATTGACAGTCGTGCCGGAGGGCCGTCGCATGAGCCCCGGAGCTTGACCGAGGTCGAGAGTGCGGAAGACGAAGCCGGCGCCATCGCCGTCGGTGCCGCCGACCACGGCGATCCGGCTCGGCGCGTCGAGCGCCTCGCGAAACCGTCGCAGCCCCTCTCGGCGCCGGGACTGCTGTTCGGCGCGGTCCTTGGGGGCCAGGAACGAGCCGAGATCGCGAGCCTGGGCGAGTGGCAGCGGATCCGGCGGGTCCGGCTTGCCCCGGTAGGCCCGGGTGATGGTCTGCATCAGGCGGATTGCACCGACTCCGTCGGCGACGATGTGGCTGGCCGACAGCAGCACGAGATCTCCTTCGGGCCGCCGGGCCAGGGCGATTCGCAGGCCGGGGCTGACGTCCAACGCGATCGGCGGGGGGTAGAGCTGCGCCCGAAGCCGGTCCAGCGCGCCGGCGTCGGGGCAGTCGACTACCCGGACCGGATCGCGATCCACCTCATCGACGAGATCCCATTGATACGACGTCGCACCGTTGCCGGCCGGTGCCAGCCGAGCCCGGGTCAGCGGGTGACGCTGCCAGCAGGTCCGTACCGCCTGCCGGAAGGCCACCTCGTCCAGGTGATGATCAGCGCCGAGCTCGAGCTGCACGTTCCACGACGAGCGCACCTCCTGCAGCAGGAGCAGCGATTCGTCCAGCATGGTCAAAGGCAGCGACATAGTGCGATCCCCTCCGTGACATCACCCCACTACGCGGCGCCGGTGGCACCACGCAGCCGTTGCGAGATCACTGTGGTGATGCCGTCGCCACGCATGCTTACCCCGTACAGCGCGTCGGCAACCTCCATGGTCGCCTTCTGGTGGGTGATCACGATCAGCTGCGAGCGGTCTCTGAGCAGTTCGAACAGCGCGATCAGCCGGTTGAGGTTGGTCTCGTCCAGCGCCGCCTCCACCTCGTCGAGCACGTAGAACGGCGACGGCCGGGCCCGAAAGATCGCGACCAGCATGGCCACCGCGGTGAGTGACTTCTCCCCACCGGACAGCAGCGACAGGCGCTTGACCTTCTTACCGGGCGGGCGGGCCTCGACCTCGATCCCGGTGGTGATCATGTTGTCGGGCTCGGTGAGCACCAACCGGCCCTCCCCACCGGGGAACAGCGTGGCGAAGACGGTCTCGAACTCGCGGGCCACATCGTGGAACGCCTCGGTGAAGACCTCGAGGATTCGCTGGTCGACCTCGGCGACGACGGTGAGCAGGTCCCGCCGGGTGGCCTTGAGGTCCTCGAGCTGGGTGGACAGGAACTTGTAGCGCTCCTCGAGCGCGGCGAACTCCTCCAAGGCCAGCGGGTTGACCTTGCCGAGCAGGGCCAGATCACGCTCGGCCCGCTGGGCGCGGCGGGTCTGCTCGGCCCGGTCGTAGCGAGCCGGCTGCGGGGCGTGGACCTGCTCACCGCGCTGCGCTGCCGCCTCGTACTCGGCCACCTCGCCGGCCGGCGCAGGCACCGGCATCGAAGGCCCGTACTCGGCGATGAGATCGTCGAGACCGATGCCGAAGTCGTCGGCGATCCTGGCCTCAAGCTGCTCGATGCGCAGCCGCTGCTGGGCGCGTAACACCTCGTCGCGGTGCACGGTGTCGGTGAGCTTGGCCAGCTCCTCGGCCAGCTCGCGGACCTGCTCCCGTACCTCGCCCAGGCCCCGCTCCCAGCCGGCCCGCTCACCGATCACCGCGTCGCGCTCGGCCGCGGCCCGGTGCAACGAGATCTCGATGCGACCGACAGCGAGCTGCCCGACCCGCACGACCTCGGCGGCTACCGCGGCCCCCCGTGCCCGGGCCGCCGCGGCCACCGCGGCCCGCTCCCGAGCCGTGCGCTCAGCCGCAGCGCTACGCCGCAACCCGTCGGCCCGGCCGGTCAGCGCCCGGGCCCGCTCCTCGACGGTGCGCAGCGCCAACCGGGCCTCGACCTCCTCGCTGCGCGCGGTAGCCAGGGCAGCCGCGGCCTCGTCCCGTTCCGCGGTGTCCGGTTCGGCGTCCGCCGGCTCGTCCTCGGCCAGCCGCAACCGCTCCTCCAGCTCTTCCAGGCTGGTCAGGGCGCCGGCCCGGCGCTGCTCACCCTCACCGCGGCGGCGGTGCAACCGGTCGGCCTCGGCGGACGCGGACCGGGCCGCCTGCCCGAGCCGGGCCAGTTGCTGGGCCACCGCGGCCAGTTGCGCGTCGGACTCGCGCCGGGTGGCCCGCACGGTGTCGACCTCCCGCGCGCGATCGGCCTCCACGGCGCGGGCGTCGTCGAGCTCAACGGTCAGGCGCTCGACCCGCGTCTGCGACTCGGCCAGCTGGATCCGACCGTCGTCGACAGCGGCCTGTACCTCGATGACGCTCTGGCTGCGGCCCGACCCGCCCTGCGCCCAGCCGGCGCTGAGCACATCGCCGTCGACGGTCACCGCACGCACGTCGGGTGCGGCGGCGACCAGCGCCCAGGCGACCGCCAGGTCGTCGACCACCGCGGTGTGCGCCAGCAACCGGTGCAGCGCGCTGCGCAGCGTCTCCGGGGCCGCCACCAGATCCACCGCCCACCGCGCACCGGCCGGTAGCTGCGGCCAGGTCGAGTGGTCCGGGGTGGTCGGCGGGCAGCCGACGAGCAGGCCGGCGCGGCCGGCGTCGCGCTCGCGCAACATGGTCAGCGCCGCGAGCGCGACGTCCAGGTCAGCCACCGCCAGCGCGTCCGCCGCGGCACCCAAGGCGGCGGCCACCGCGGCCTGCGCACCGGGATCCACGGTGATCAGCGCCGCCACCGAGCCGTCAAGGCCGGGCAGCGCAGCCGACAGCAGGGTCTGCGAACCGTCCTTGCGGACCAGACCGAGCGACAGGGCTTCCACCCGGGCCCGCCACGATGCCTGCTGCTGCTCGGCCTGCCGGTGTGCCGCGGTGAGCTCGGTCACTCGCTGCGCGGCGGTGGCCTGCGCGGCCCGCACCGCGTCATGGTGCTCGTCCAGCCCTACCTTGCCGGCCTGCCGGGCGTCGGCCTCGTGCTGGAGCACGTCGAGCTCACGTTGGGCGTGCACCGCGCGCTCTTGGGCCTCGGCCAGCGCGGTGGACAGCCGCTCGATCTCCTCAGTGCCGGCGCTCGACGTGGACCGCAGCGCCTCGACCTGCCCGGCGAGCCGGGCCAGCCCCTCCCGCCGATCGGCGACGGCCCGCACCGCGGCCAGATGGGCCCGCTCGGCGCCGGCGACGGCCTGCTCCAGCTCGACGCGCCGGTCCAGGGCGTCCGACAGCGTTGCCCGGACCTCCTCCACCACCGCGTGCAGCTCCGCCTCCTGAGCCTGCGCGGCAGCGGCCTCGCGCTCCAGCTCGTCCGGGTCGCGACCGGGGCGGTGCTGCTCGGTGGGGGCGGACAGATGTTTTGCGCGCTGCACCGCCAGCTGCACCGTGCCGCGCAGCCGCTCAGCCAGCGCCGAGAGCCGGTACCAGGTGTCCTGCGCTGCGGCGAGCCGCGGCGTGGTGGCGTCGAGCTGCTGTTCCAGGCCGGACTGCTCGAGACGGCGCTCGTTGAGCGCGCTCTCCACCTGCGCCCGGAGTGTCCTGGCCGCGGCCTCGTCGGCCTCTTCCCGGGCAAACGTCTCACGCAGGGTCACCAGGTCGTCGGCGTACAGCCGTAGCCGAGCGTCGCGCAGCTCGGCCTGCACGGCCTGTGCCCGCCGGGCGATCTCGGCTTGCTTACCCAGCGGCTTGAGTTGGCGGCGCAGCTCGGCGGTGAGGTCGGACAGCCGGGTGAGGTTGGCCTGCATCGCCTCGAGCTTGCGCAGCGCCTTCTCCTTGCGCTTGCGGTGCTTGAGCACGCCCGCGGCTTCCTCGATGAACGCGCGGCGCTCCTCGGGCTTGGACTGCAGGATGGAGTCGAGCTTGCCCTGCCCGACGATGACGTGCATCTCGCGCCCGATGCCGGAGTCGCTCAGCAGCTCCTGGACGTCGAGCAGCCGGCAGCTGCTGCCGTTGATCTCGTACTCGCTGGCGCCGTCGCGGAACATCCGCCTGGTGATCGACACCTCGGTGTAGTCGATGGGCAGGGCGCCGTCGGTGTTGTCGATGGTCAGGGTGACCTCGGCGCGGCCCAGCGGAGGGCGGCCGGTCGTGCCGGCGAAGATGACGTCCTCCATCTTGCCGCCGCGCAACGCCTTGGCGCCCTGCTCGCCCATCACCCAGGACAGCGCGTCCACCACGTTGGACTTGCCCGAGCCGTTGGGACCCACCACGCAGGTGATGCCGGGCTCGAAGCGCAGCGTCGTAGCCGAGGCGAAGGACTTGAAGCCCTTCAACGTCAAGCTCTTCAAGTACACAGCGCCCCGAACCCCTCTCTCTATCCCCCACGCAGGGTCCCACGCTCCCGCATTCAGCGGGCTCAGCGGGGTTATCGGGGTACCGCACACCCCGCTGAGCCCGCTGAATGCGGGGGCGGTGAAGCGGTGGGTGACCTGGTGCACGTGGCCGGGGGTGGATCGACGGCGGTGAGGTACTGCTCAGCTCGGCCCCAGGCCCGCTCACACGCGGTGGTGTCACCTAGCACCGCGTAGCTCCAGCCTGACCCCTGGCGACCTCGACTGCCATCTGACAGCGAATGCTTCCCATGTGATGCCAGCTGTTGATTGCATGATGACTACATGGAGGCTGTCCGCACCAAGGTGACCAGCAACGGTCAAGTGTCGCTGCCCGCTGAGCTCCGTCATCGGTGGGCCACCGGTGCCGTTCTGGTCATTGACCGCGGCGACTACGCCATCGTGCGGCCGATCCCGGCCGACCCGCTGGCAACGTTGCGGGGTGCGCACGCCGGGCCGGTGCCGACCACTGATCAGACCCGCGCGGCCGAACGAACGGCCGAGCAGTAGCGAGGCACCACCAGCCGATGACCGTAGATTCTCGGTGTCCTGCCGCACAGAACTCGTGGATGGGGTGGCCGGGCGAGTCTTGATCGTTGCCCCGGCTGGTCCGGAACAGCACCCAGGGCAACCCCTGGATCATTGTTTGGCGAGCAGCCAGTGCCCGTGACATCGTGACTCAATGGATGGGGCTCACCGAAGCCGGAATCTCGGCCGTCGCGGCCTCAGCGACTGGTTGCGAGGCGCGTTTCGCCGCGACAAGCCAGCCGTCCCGGGGTTCCGGCTCGGTCGGCTGCTGTCCAGCCGAGGACAGTCGACGCGGGTCTACCGGGCACGCCGGACCGAGGGCCACGATGCGGGGCAGCTGGTCGCGTTGAAGGTCGTACCCAACGCGTCGCCCGCGCAGCGCGCCGGGTTGCGCCGGGAACACCGGATCGCCCAGGCTGTCGTGAGCCGCCACGTCGTCCAGACCTACACCGTCGAGGCGGACGCCACCCCACCGTGGTTAGCCGCTGAGCTGGTCCCCGGGCGCGACCTGCGCACGGGCGCGCCGCTGCGCCGCGCCGATCGCTACCTCGCGGCAGCCCAGGCGATCGCCGACGGGTTGGCGGATCTCCACCGGCAGGGTTATGCCCACTGCGACGTCAAGCCCGAGAACATCGTCACGCACCGTTCGGGCGAGCCGGTGTTCGTCGACCTCAGCTGGGGCCGTCGCGACGGCGATCCGGAGGTCGTCGTGGTCACCGGAACGACCGGGTGGATGGCCCCGGAGCGCCACGACGGCGGACTCACCGTCGCTCAGGAGCAGCGGGCCGACGTCTTCTCCGCTGGACTCACCCTCTGTTTCCTCCGCACCGGGCGCCACCTTCTGGATGACCGGCCCGACACCGCCCAACAAATGATCGACAACCACTACGCGTGGAGTCCGGCGGACCTCGACGTGCTCCCCGTGGCGATGCGTCCGGTCATCGCCCGCGCTCTGGACTACGACCCCGAGCAACGGCCCACCGCTGACGAGATCCGGGCCGAGATCCGGCGGGCTAGCGCAACGCAGGCAGCGTTGCGGCCAATGTGGTGGCGCACCCGGTCGGCGAAGGCTGCCGGGGCCATCATCGCGGCTGTGGCCGTCAGTGCGGGCATCATCGTAGCCCTGCAACCAAAGGTTCCTCGCTGCCCGCTGGGCACCTATAGCGCTGATCATGGCGATACCGTCCTGCGGATCGGCGGGCTCATCACCCGCACCGGTCCCGTCGCAGGCCGGGGAGAACCGCAGTCCGCGGCGCTGCGTCTCGCAGTGAACGACGTCCGGGCGGCCGGGACGAGCCCGAACTATCGGGTCGAGGACTACCAGCTGGGCCGCGACGAGAAGGACGAGGGTGACCCGACGACGGACACGATCTGCGGGTCGGTCGATGCACTGCTTCGCAACCAGACCGACGTGATCATCGGACCGGCACTGTCGGCGAACACGCTGAAAGTGCTGCGCACCGTCACGGCAGCCGGCTCGCTGCTCGTCGCGGTCAGCACGGCTCCAGAACTGAGCACCTACCCGGACCAGGGCCGATTCCTGCGCACCGCAGCGTCCGACGAGCTGCAAGCACGGGTGCTGAGCCGGCAGATCCTCGATGACGGTGGGAGATCGGTGGCGGTGCTGACCCGCGATGACGCCTACGGCAACGGCTTTCGCAACGTGATCACGCGGAGTCTCACCGACAGTGGTGTGCAGGTAGCTCTTACCGAGTCCTACGATCCCTCCACGACCAACTATGATGATCTTGTACGCGGTGTTGCCCGGGTGCGACCGGGTGCTGTTGTGCTCGTCGGGTTCGAGGAGAGCGCCAAGATTCTGCGGACGCTGATCGCGCAGGGGGTGAATCCGCAGAACACTCGCATCTACGGCGCTGACGGCAACATGAGCGCGTCGCTGCCCGGGCAGGTCGACCTGAACAACCCGGGTGTGCTGGCCGGCATGCGCGGCACCAGCCTGCTCCCGCTGAACCCGGACTTCCGCCGCCGCATCGAGGAGCTCCTGGGCGGGCCGGTCAACGAGCTGACCTATGCCGCCGAGATCTATGACGCGGTCATCGTGGCGGCGCTGGCGGCCGCTGCTGCCGGCACGCCCAACCCGGACGCCATCGCCCGCCAGGCCGCCGCGGTGACCCGTACCGGCGAGAAGTGCACCGACTACGCGGCGTGCCTGGCGCTGATCCGGCAGGGACGCGACATCGACTACGACGGGATATCCGGGCCGCTGGACTTCACCGAGACGGGCGAGCCCTGCCGAGCCTTCTACCCGATCTTCCAGTTCGACGCGCAGGGCGGTATGGAAAGGCTGCGCACCGCGGAGGCCAGCAACCTGTGTGTGACCATGCACTGAAGGGGCCACCCCCGGCGCACCCCCTTCCCCGCATCTCGACCGGTGCCTAGGTTGACGTGCATGTCCGACCTCACGCTGACCCTGTCGACCACCCGGCCGGCCACGCTCTACGGCCGCCCGCTGAACCCCGGCGAACCGATCCGGCTGCTGGCCGGGCCCGGTGGCGTGCCATTTCGCATCGGTCGCCACGCAGCGAACCCACTGGTGCTCGGCCGACCCAGAAACCGCCACGGAGAAGCCGACGAGTCCCTCTCCAGAACCGTGTGCGAGATCGCTTTCGGGGACGGACTGTGGGGCATCCGGTGCCTGTCGACCAGCCACCCCGTTGAGCTCACCGAACGCGACCGCGACGAGACCCTCCCGGTCTGCACCCACCCCGACCACGCTGCCCGCCGGGTGCTGGTCCCGCCTGGCGCACGGGTGAGCATACCGAGCCCGCACGAGCAGTATCACCTGCGAATCACCATCGATGCCCCCCGCACGGAGCCACGGCTCACCCTGCCCGTGCCGCAGGAAGGCAACCCGACCAAGAGCCGGATGCCCCTACCGAACGACCGCGATCGGCTGCTGCTGACCGCCAAATTCCTCTACCACAACATTCCCGTCGAAGCCGTGGGCGACGCGGAGGCCGCGAAGATCGCCAACGCTGTTCTCGCCCGCCGCGATCCCCAGGCCGACCTCGTCACCCGCGATGACGTGGAACGACGCGTTTACCATTGGCGGGGCCTGTTGAGAGACCGGGGGGTGGAGAGCATCAGCGGCCAGCAGCACACCAACGACGTCGGCACCCAATTACTCGCGTGGGGTGTGTTGGCACCCAGCGACCTGCGCGATCTCTTGACCTGAAGCCTCGCCGTCACGGAAGGTCGGGCGGCGGTCGGTGCGAGATGATCGTGGTTTGTGTGCCAGAAACGACACGAGATGTCGCTGACGGCACATAAACCACGATCATGAGCGGTCGGCCAGAACCCAATCTGCCGAGGAGTGCTGCGACATACGCCCGGGCCAGCCACCCGGCATTGAGCACGGCGCTACGCGGAGCGGAGCGCGGACCGGAGCGGATCGGCAGCGATGCAGCCGAGGATCGCCTCTGCGCCGTCGAGCAGGCCGCAGCTTTCCCGGGAGGGGACTCCGGCCGGGGTGAGCACACCCTGAGCAAGGTGGCCTTCCACGTAGCCCCGCCTGTACCAAACCAGGTAATCCGGGCGACCGCCAGCGCGCCCGGGGTGTCAAGCAGAACCGTGCTCCTGCGCGGCCCTGGACCTCGCCCACCGGCACTGACCCCCGGCTCAGCGCTGCCTCTCCCACTTTGTCCCGCTCTCGCTGTCCACCGCGCCCTCACAATGGGGCCATGACCTCGTCGGCCTTCTTGGACCTGTCGGACACCGACCGGTACCTGCTGCGCCGGTTGGCTGTGCGGCAGCATGTTCGGGCCGAGGAGTTGGCCGCCGGTTTGGCATCGACCAGCAGATACCTGGTGCCCGCGAGGCATACGAAGATCGCGATCAGACCGCTGCTGAGCTGCTGCGGCGCCAGGGCACCGACCCCACGTCGCCGGAGTATCGGACTGCGGCGGAGTCCGCGGAGGGTACTTGACCAGATCGATCAGCTCAGCTGATCAACCCCCGACCTCTGCTGTTGGACTCTTCCGCTGTCGATGAACGCACTGGACGTGGGCACACTCGCTGCGGAAACGGGACCGCTGGATGCTCCGAATCTCGAACTCGCGCACGTGGTGCACGAAGCTCGTGAGATCCGTGCCGTGGTACTGACCTACGAACCCGAGCTCTACGACGGTCAGACTCTTGATGTGATCAACATGACGCCCCGGTAGCTGCCAGCCGGCGACACCCTCACCCCGGTTGTTCCGCTCTCGTTGGCGGCGGTTTAAGGCACCTCAGAGGGGGGTTGGCGGTACTTGAAGAGCCTACGGCTCGAAGCGGTAGCCCATTCCGGGTTCGGTGATGAGGTGGCGGGGTCGGGCGGGGTCGGGCTCCAGTTTGCGGCGCAGCTGGGCCAGGTAGACGCGCAGGTAGTGGGTCTCCTTCAGATACGCGGGTCCCCATATCTCGGTGAGCAGTTGCCGTTGGGTGACCAACCGGCCGCAATGGCGCCGGCTTAGCCCGGCCGGACCACAGCTCATCGAGACAGACCTCCCGACCCACAGCGTCCGAGATCAGATGAGCCACCACCGTCGGCAACGGACCACGCGGTAACCGGTCATAACACAACCAATCCGACACCGTGCTACGTCCGACAAAACCAGGCCCAAGCACGCCGTTCACCGCTTCGGCAAGCAGACTGGGCGACCACGCGAACTCACCCAGCAACGCCCTCAACACCACATTGCCCTGCCGGGCGACCCCCATGACAACCCCTCCGAAGACCGCACGAACACAAGCGAGCCCTGAGGGTAACCAGCCACCGGACCGTTCGAGGACCGTTCGCCTGCCGACTTGGGGGCCGCAGCAGACGGAGTCGACGCGGCGACGTGTTCCCGTGCCGCGGCTCTCCCCCAGCGGCCCCGAGCCGTCACCCGACCCACTGTTGCAACCGCCCAACCCAGCCCACCGCACCCGGCGAACTGATCTCCTTCGAACCGACACCACCAACCACGACTCGGAGAACCAGATGCCCCATACCCATGATCACCACAACGCCACCATAGGCGGCCGGCCGGACCACGACGGACGCCCGCTGAACGAGCACCCACCGTGGTGCTCGGCGCAGCACTGTCTCGTCAACGAGCACGGTGTACACGTCCACCAGCAACAGCCAGTGCAGTACTCGCCGCCGCACTGAACCGGCTGCGCACGGACGCCACTGCGGTGGCCGAGCTACGCACCGCTGGGCTGCGCAATGCCGCCCGATTTCCACTCAGCCAGACCGTCCGGCGACTCACCGACCTCAGCAGTCAGATCACCTGAGCCACCCACCGCACCGAAGTAGGGTCACCACCCATGGCCGCTGCCCCTCATCCGACCTGCTCCGCAACCGGCATCACCGCGCTGCTGCAACGCGGCATCGACACCCGCGTCTACCCCGGTGCAGTCTGGGCAGTTGGCGACGCCGGTGGGCCACAGGCCGGCGGTGCGCTCGGGGTACTCGACCACACCGACCCGGCAGCGCCGATGACCACCGACACCATCTTCGACGTGGCCAGCCTCACCAAGATCATGGCCGTGTGGGCGTCGGTCGGCATGCTCTGGGAGAACGACAGGCTCGCCTTAGGCGACCCACTCGCGGCGCTGCTGCCCGACCTAGACGGTCACCCGCTCGGCCGTGTCACCGTCCACCAGCTGCTCACCCACACCGCGGGGGTCCCGCTGCGCGCCAACCTCAAAGCGCTGTACGGCACCGATCCCGCGACCATCCGCCGCGGCGTCCTTCGCGAGCAGCTGCACCGGCCGCCGGGCGAAGCCGTCGAGTACACCGACCGAGCCGCTCTGATCCTCGGCTTCCTCCTCGAGCGCCGCACCGCAACCGGACTCGACGACATCGCCCACGAGCACATCTGGGCACCATTGGGCATGACGGAGACGAGGTTCGGGCCGCTGCCGCCCGGCCTCACCGCCCGGTGCGCGCCCACCGAGCTGGACGAGCAGACCGGCGTCCACCTCAGAGGCATCGCCCACGACTTCTCCGCCCGCCTGCTCGGCGGCGTCTGCGGGATCGCCGGCACCTTCTCCACCCTGGCCGACATCGGGAAGTTCCTGCGCTACCTGCTCGACCCGGCCGAGACGCCGGACAAGCCCGGCTTCGGACCCGCCTGGGTGGCCGAATCCCTCCAACCCCACACCGGCGATCTGCAACCGGTCCGCGGCCTGTTCTGGCTACCCGCCCCGGGCACCGACTCCACTGACGACATCTACGTCCACTACGGGTTCACCGGCACCGGCATGTGGATCTCCCCCACACAGCAACGCTGGGCGGTCCTGCTCACCAACAAGCTCTACTACAGCCGCGAACGCCAACCCCTCACCAGTATCCGCAACACCTTCCGCGAGCTGGTCTTCGCCTGATCCGTGCTTCCGCCACGACGACTGACGCTTGGCTGTCACTTGCCAGCACCGCGTACCGTCGGGCGCTGGCGGGTATGCCCCGGGCAGGACCTACCACCGGAGGATTCATGCCGAGCCAGCTGAACCGCATGCGGCGGCCAGGTGCAACGCTGCCCACCGCCCGAGGATCGCTGTCGGCAGCCGTGCTCGGCGCCCTCGCGCGTGATGAACGCGGCGGCCTGGCACAGCTCGCCGAGGTGGCCGATGCCGAACCGTTCGGCGAGGATCTGCAGCTGTCGCTGCACATCTGCTACGAGCTGCACTACCAGGGGTTCACCAGCGTCGACCCGGAGTGGGAGTGGGATCCGGACTTGCTACGGCTGCGCGCCGCGATGGAACGGGTGTTCCTCTCCGCGCTGCGGGCTCACGTCCCCGGCGGCACCGACGTGGTGGGAATGCTCGACGCGCTGCTCGTGGAGCCCCTCGACGGCGGTGGCGTCACGCACTACCTGCGCGACGAGGCCCCGCGGTGGCAGCTGCTCGAGTACCTCGTGCACCGGTCGATCTACCACCTCAAAGAGGCCGATCCGCACGCCTGGGTGATCCCCCGACTGCAGGGCCAGGCGAAAGCCGCGCTGGTGGCGGTGGAGTTCGACGAGTTCGGCGGCGGGCGAGGTGAGCGGCTGCACTCGCAGCTGTTCGTCGACCTGCTGGAGGGCGCCGGGCTGTGCTCGGAGTACCTGCACTATCTCGATCACGCACCGGCGTGCAGCCTGGCGACGGTGAACATGATGTCGCTGTTCGGCCTGCACCGCCGGCTGCGGGCCGCGCTCGTCGGGCACTTCGCGGCCGCGGAGATCACCACCGCGCCCAGCGCGCAGCGGATGGAACAGGCGTTGCGGCGGCTCGGCGCGGCGGACGTGTGCCGGCGGTTCTACACCGAGCACATCGAGGCCGACGCCGTGCACGAGCAGATAATGCGCCACGAGGTGATCGGGGACCTGCTGGCGCGCGAGCCGGAGCTGGCAGGCGACGTCGTGTTCGGCGCGCAGGCCACCGAGCTACTGGAATGCCGGCTGGCCGACCACCTACTCGGTGCCTGGCAGGCCGGCCAGACCTCGCTGCGCGAGCCGCTACCCGAGGTCGCCGTCGAGCCACTGCCCGAGGTCGCCGCTCAGTCCTGATCGGCCGCCCTCGAACGAACGCGGCGGCGGTGGCTGGTGTCGCAGAAGGGGTAACGCTTGCTGCGTCGGCACACGCATATCGCCACCACGAAGCGTTCGGATTGCACCACCTCGCCGTCCGGGGTCACCAGCTCCACCGGCCCTTCGACGAGCAGCGGACCGTCGGACACGATGGTCACCCGCCGCAACCGCACGCTGGACGACCGCACGCTGGGCGACCGCGGCGGGTGACCATCGCCTGGTTCAGCCAGCCTGGCGCTACTCGACGTGATCGATTCGGTCGGCACGGATCACCACCAGTTCCTCGTGTCGCTGTCCGGGGGCGATCAGCCCCGCTCGCTCGAGAAAAAGGCTGCGCGCACGGAGCACCGGGCCGAACGGCTGCACGCTGCGGGCCACGACGGAGGCCTTGAGCCCGGTGCCGCGAAGCTGCGCGAGCGTCAGCTCAGGACCGCACAGGCAAGAGTGCACCACCAGCAGCGTACCGCCGTCGGCCAGCAGCTTCGGTGCCGCGGCGCAGAGGGAGTCCAGGAATCGGCGCCCATCGGGCCCGGCGTCCCAGGCGCGGGCGGCTCCACGAGTCGGCGACCCGTCCGGGTCACACGGCACGTACGGCGGGTTGACCAGGACGGCGTCGAAGGGGGCGCCGATCATGCCACCGAGCACGTCGCCGAGGTGAACGCGGACAGGCAGCCTGCGCAATCGTGTGTTCAGCATCGCGGTGAGCACAGCCCTGCGGCAGGCGTCCACAGCGATCACCTCACCCGCGCCGTTGCATGCCGCTGCCACCGCTATCGCACCGGATCCAGTGCACAGGTCGAGTACTCGCGCACCGGCCGGGATCCGCGCCTCACGCAGTGCCGCGATCAGCAGGTGAGTGTCTGCCTGAGGACGGTAAACGCCAGGGATCCGTATCAACCGCACGCCAAGACCAATACCACGTGCGCGGGGGATCAAACCCGCGGCTCGAAGCGGTAGCCCATTCCGGGTTCGGTGATGAGGTGGCGGGGTCGGGCGGGGTCGGGCTCCAGTTTGCGGCGCAGTTGGGCCAGGTAGACCCGCAGGTAGTGGGTCTCCTTCAGGTACGCGGGTCCCCATATCTCGGTGAGCAGTTGCCGTTGGGTGACCAACCGGCCGCAATGGCGCACCAAAAGCTCGAGGATGCCCCACTCAGTAGGGGTCAAGTGCACCTCGACACCGTCGCGGTGCACTTTCTTGGCGGCCCGGTCGACGGTGAACGCGTCGGTGGCGATCACCGGCTCGTCAACCCCCGGCCCGACGGCACTACGCCGCACCGCGGCCCGCAACCGGGCCAGCAGCTCGTCCATCCCGAACGGCTTGGTGACGTAGTCGTCGGCCCCGGCGTCCAATGCCACCACCTTGTCCGTGGAATCAGTCCGCGCGGACAGCACGATGATCGGGACGCTGGTCCAGCCGCGCAGCCCGGCGATGACCTCGATGCCGTCCAGATCGGGCAACCCGAGATCGAGCACCACCACGTCAAGATGCCCCTCAGCGGCTACCCGCAACGCGGCCGTTCCATCGACGGCGGTGAGCACCTGGTAGCCGCGGGCAGCGAGGTTGATCCGCAAAGCCCGCACGATCTGCGGCTCGTCATCAACCACCAGCACCCGGATCACACCGACGTCTCCGACACGATCGGGGCAACGACCAACGAGACCACCACAGTCAGCCCGCCACCGGGAGTGTCCTCCGCGGACAAGGTGCCACCCATCGCATCCAGAAAACCCTTCGCCACAGACAGCCCCAACCCGATGCCGTCAACCGCCTTCCGGTCCCCTATCGAATCAGAACCCAAACGCTGGAAGGGCGCGAACACGGCCTCGGCGGCACCCCGGGGCAGCCCCGGCCCGTGGTCGACGATCCGCAGCTCGACCCGGCCCGCATGAGCGCTACCACGAACCTCCACCGCCGCGCCACAGCCGTGCCGCACAGCGTTGTCCACCACGTTGGCCACCACCCGCTCCAACAACCCAGGGTCGGCGAGCACCGGAGGCAGCTCCTCGACGATCTCGACGGCCACCGCGTCGGACCGGTCAACGGTGGCCAGCGCGCGAGCGACCACCTCGTCATACCCGACCACCAACAACTGCGGGCGCACCGCCCCGGTCACCAGCCGGGAGGAGTCAAGCAGGTTCTCCACCAGAGCGCAGAGCCGGTCGGTGGACTCCTCGATGGTGGCGAGCAGCTCGGCGGTGTCGGTTGCGGACAGCCGCAGCTCCGGATCGCGCAGGCTGCCGGCCGCCGCCTTGATCGACGTCAGCGGGGTGCGCAGGTCGTGGCCGACCGCGGAGAGCAGCGCGGTGCGCAGCTCGGTCGTCTCGGCGCGGCGCTGAGCGACCAATGCCTGGTCAGCGGCCCGTTGCTGGCGTAGCGCGAGCACCGCTTGGCCCGCGGCGGCCTCCAGCACGGCGCGGTCTGGCGCGGTCAGCGGTCGGCCCCGGATCGCCAGCCGCATCTGCTCGTCCACGGTGATCACGGTGTCGGCCTCGGCGGGTGCTGCGCACGGGTCGGCGCCCGTCCAGGCCACCTGCTGCCAGCCGTCCGACTGCCGCGCGAGCAGCGTCACCGAGGTGAGCCCGAAGTTCTCCCGCACCTGGGTCAACAGCCTGGGCACCGGATCCTCCCCGGTGAGCACGGTGCGGGCGTAGGAGGCCAGCAGCGTGGCCTCGGTGCGCGCCCGGGCCGCCTGCGCGGCGCGCCGGGCCGCTTGATCGACCACCAGCGCCACCATCACCGCCACCAGCACCATGGTCAGCACGGTCACGACGTTCTTGGGCTCGGCGATGGTGAGGCTGTAGATCGGCGAGGTGAAGAAGTAGTTGAGCAGCAGCCCGGACGCCGCGGCGGCGGCCAGCGCCGGGCCGAGACCGCCGATCAGCGCCACCCCGACGGCGGCCAGGAAGAACAGCACCACGTCGGTGGCCAGGTCGAACAGCTCACGCCCGATGATGCCCACACCGGTGGCCAGCCCGGGTAGCAGCAGTGCCATCGTCCAGCCGGTGATCTTGCGGGCTCACGGGATCGCGCTGTGCAGCGGCGGTAGTCGCAGCCCACGACCCGCCTCGTCGTGGGTGACCAGGTGCACGTCGATCGGCCCGGAGTCCTGCACCACCGCCGCGCCGATGCCCTCGTCGAACAGCCGGGCCAGCCGGGAGCGGCGCGAGGTGCCCAGCACCAGCTGGGTGGCGTTGACCCCGCGGGCGAAGTCGAGCAGCGTGCTCGGGAGGTCGTCGCCGACCACGGTGTGCAACGTCGCCCCGACGTCGGTGGCGAGCGTGCGGACGCCGGCCAGTGCCGCCGGTGGCGCTCCGGCCAGGCCGTCACCACGCAGGATGTGCAGTACCAGCACCTCACCTCCGCCGGTGCGGGCCGCGATCCGGGCCGCCCGCCGGATCAGCGTCTCGGACTCCGGGCCACCGGTGACCGCGACGACCACCCGCTCGCGGGCTTCCCAGGTGTCGGTGATGTGCTGCTCGGCGCGGTAGCGCTGCAGCGCGACGTCGACCTGGTCGGCCACCCACAGCAAGGCGAGCTCGCGCAGCGCGGTGAGGTTGCCCGGCCGGAAGTAGTGGGACAGCGCGGCGTCGACACGGTCGGCGGGATAGACGTTGCCGTGCGCCATCCGCCGGCGCAATGCCTCCGGGGTGATGTCGACCAGCTCGACCTGCCCGGCGCGGCGCACCACCTCGTCGGGCACCGTCTCCCGCTGCGCGATACCGGTGATCCGCTCGACCACGTCGTTGAGCGACTCCAGATGCTGCACGTTGACCGTGGACAGCACGGTGATGCCCGCCGCGAGCAGCTCCTCGATGTCCTGCCAGCGCTTGGCGTTGCGCGAACCGGGCACGTTGGTGTGCGCCAGCTCGTCCACCAGAGCGACCTGCGGTCGCCGAGCCAGCACCGCGTCGACGTCCAGCTCGGACAGCTCCATACCGCGGTGCCCGACGGTACGTCGCGGCACCACCTCCATGCCGTCCAGCAGCGTGGCGGTCTGGGCTCGGCCGTGGGTCTCGACCAGGCCGACGACGACGTCGGTGCCGCGGCTCGCGCGCCGGTGGCCCTCACCGAGCATGGCGAAGGTCTTCCCGACACCGGGTGCGGCACCGAGGTAGACCCGCAGCTCACCGCGGCGGGTGCAGCCGTGCTCAGCCACAGCTTCAGTGTCCCCCGGACGCTCGGGCACGGTAAACGGCGAGGTTCAGCGCGCCGCAACCATCGTTCACAGCACGTAGCAGCCCCTGCCATCATGAGCGACATCCAACGTCCTTCGTCCCGGCTGGGATTAGATGAGGAGGTGCAGCAGTGTGGACGATCCAGAACAGCTGACGACCGGCCTGCGGCACCCAGCCCCGGACGCGGGTTCCGCTACTGGTCGCGATCATCGGCGTCGCCGTCGACGCCGTGACGCGACGATCGTCGCCGCGGGGATCAGTGCGGTTGCCGTCGTCGTGTCTGCGCTCATCGCGATAATCCCGCAGTTGCTGTCAAGCGATGAATCGCACCGCGCCGGACCGTCTGAGGTGATCGGGCCACCGCTACCGACACCCACGTGTGAGGGATGCAAGTCCGGCAAGACGTATCAGGAGCAAGCCGGTCACGGTGGCGCCAGGACGTACCGGGATCCACGCGCTTTACGGGGAGAGGGCGACCGGGTGCCATCACTCCAGAAAGTAGATGTGCTGTGCAAGCTGCACGCCCCCGTCCCCGGTTCGCCGAACGTGGGGAAGTACTGGTACCTCGTCGTCAGTCCACCCTGGAGTGGACGCTATTACACGGTCGCCAACAGCTACCTCAATGGTGACTCCCCGGATCTCGACCAGGGCACGCACGACACGGCGGTAGATCTCAAAGTCCCCGACTGTTGAACGGCTCCAGCTCCGAGATATGCCGAAAACAGGGAATCGACACCTTCAAGGTCTCCTGCCTGGCTTACTAACCGCATTGGGTCAGGCGGCGTGGGTGGCGCTGAGTCGGTCTTGTAGGGACCGGACGGCTGCCGGGCGGTGGGTGGGTGGCAGGGCGGCGAGGTCGGCTTCCAACCGGCGCAGCACCAGCGTGCAGTGCCGCGAGCGGACGGTGGACAGCCGGCGCAGCGCGGTGAGCCCGGCGGGTACCGCCCGGTCCAGGTCACCGGCCGCGACATGCGCCCGGGCCAGCCACGCCGCGTCCATCACGGCGGCGCGCGGGGACGACGCGGGGTCGGTGGTGGTGCGGCCGAGGATCACGTCCGCGCCGTCGAGCAGGCGATGGTTCTCCCGGGAGGTGACCGCGGCCAGGGTGAGCGCGCCTTTGGCAAAGAGATTCTCCAGAGCAGCCGGTCCGAACCAGGTCAGGTAGGGCGGGAGGACATCCAGTGCGCCCGGGGTGTCGAGCAGGGCGCGGGCTTCGTCGACGGCGGCGTGGAAGCCGCGGGTGTTCCCGGCCGCTGCTTGGGCCAGCGCGAACCGGCTGGCGGCCAGCGCGCGCACCGCGGCGGGGGCCGACCGGGCCACCTCGTACGCGGCATTGGCCAGCTCCACCGCATCCCGGGAGGCCCGACCCAGGTCGATGCCATCAGCTAGCCGGCCCCGGTACACGGTGGTCGAACTCATGCCGACCAGCAGGTACACGCCCACCGTGCGGTCTCCCGCGGTGTGCGCGGCATGCAACCCGCTGGTGAAGTACCGCTGGGCCAGGCCGTTCTCGCCCGTGTCGTGGGCCACCCAGCCGGCCAACCGGGATAGCTGAGCCCACTCGACGAGCAACCGATCGGCCACCGCTCGGTGCGTGAAACTGGCCTGCCGGAGCAGTCTGGCGACGTACATCAGGTGGTGGTGGACCAAGCGCAGATTGTCGTGATGCCCGCCTTCGGCGTCGATGAGGGCGGCAAGCCCGGCGGTGGTGGTGGCCACCGTGTCCACCACGGCGGAGGTGACGGTCATCGTGCGCCCGCCCTCGACCAACGCGGCGAACGAGCCACCCCGAGTGCCCAACTGGTCGGCATAGGCCCACGCCGGCGCGGTCAACGCGCCACCGCTGACCGCGAGGAAGTTGCGGCGGTCCATCCCGATCGCGCCTCCGGTACGACGGAGCCAGTCATCCAGCACCCCCACGGTACCCGCCGCAGTCCACGGCACCACCATCCCAGCATCAGCAGGCACCCACAGCTGCGCCGGCGTGGCCCGACCCGACCACAACTCATCGAGACAGACCTCCCGGCCCAGAGCGTCGGAGATCAGATGAGCCACCACCGTCGGCAACGGACCACGAGGCAACCGGTCGTAATGCAACCAGTCCGACACCGTGCTACGCCCGACATAGCCCGGCCCCAGCAGCCCATTCACCCCCTCGGCCAACGAGCTGGGCGACCAGGCGAGCTCACCCAGCAACGCCCCCAACACCGCATTGCCCCGCTGGACGACCCCCATGCCAGCCCCTCCGATAGCCACCCGAACCCGAACGGGCTCTGAGGATAACCAGCCACCGGACCGTTCAGGGACCGTTGCCCCGCCGACTTCGGAGCCGCAACAGACGAAGTCGACGCGACGGCGTGTTCCCGTGCCGCGACCCTGCCCCACCGGCCCCAGGCCGTCACCCGACCCGCTGTTCCCACCGCCCAACCCACCCCACCCCACACGACGAACTGATCTCCTTCCAGCCACCGCCGCTCTGGCGCCACCACCCATGACCCGGAGAACCAGATGCCCCATAACCATGATCACCACGGTCTCTCTCGGGGGCGCCGGCGGGACCGGGCGGGTGCCCGGTGAACGGGCACCCGTCGTGGTGCTCACCACAGCACTGCTTCGTCAACGACGACGGTGTGCAGGTCCACCAGCAGGAACCGGTGGACTGGGAGGAGAGCGAGGTGCGGTTCGAAAGCCAGCTGCTCTTCCCCGACGGCGAACATCCACCCACCACATACCTGCAGCTGAGCATCGAGAGCCTGCGGCTGACGTCGCGCTACGTCGACGCGTTCCTGCCGATCACCACCGTACGACGGCTACGGGACCAGCTGACCACCCACCTGGACGCCGCGGACAGCCACCCGACCACGCCGTCCCCAGCTTCCGAGGTCAACCCGTCGCCATAGCGAATGCCATGGCAACGACGACGATGCAGCTGGACACCGATCACGCGGTGGCCAGACCCACGATCGACACTCCGGTGGTGTAAGCCGCCAGCCGTCAGGAGATCCCTGAGGTCAACGATCGCCACCACAACTCCACCCGCCAGATCGGCTACGGCGATCAGGAAGGCGTCCACGGCCAGCTCCGAACCGGCCCCAGCCCTACCGAGTTGCCCCGCTCGAACGCCCATCCGGGTGTCCACGGGATGCACCATGACCGGTCACGCCGGGAGTGCCCCGCCGCCGACAGGGCCTCGCTGTCGAGCAGCAGCATCAGCCGGCCAACTCGCGACGTCTCCCGGACCCGGGACCCGCCGAGTCTTCAACCAACCGGGGCGGCCCATTCCAACTCCTTGCGCTTGCGGTGCTTGAGCACGCCCGCGGCTTCCTCGATGAACGCGCGGCGCTCCTCGGGCCTGGACTGCAAGATCGAGTCGAGCTTGCCCTGCCCGACGATGACATGCATCTCGCGCCCGATCCCGGAGTCGGACAGCAGCTCCTGGACGTCGAGCAGCCGGCAGCTGCTGCCGTTGATCTCGTACTCGCTGGCCCCGTCCCGGAAACATCCGCCGGGTGACCGACACCTCGGTGTAGTCGATGGGCAAGGCGCCGTCGGTGTTGTCGATGATTCACCACACAGGTGATGCCAGGCTCGAAGCGCAGCGTCGTAGCCGAGGCGAAGGACTTGAAGCCCTTCAACGTCACACGTGGCCGGCCAGACCCAGCTCGCGTGCCCGGCAGCGAGTCCACCAGCGAAACCCCACGCCTTGCACGTGACCATGCACCCAGGCCGTCAACCGCACCTGTGTCATGCACACATGATGGCGCGGAATCGGGCTGGATAGGCGCGCTGGTGAGGCGATCAATCCCGGTCGGCACAGGTCGGTTCCCCGCCGATGAGCGCAACAGTGTCCACCGAAAGCGTGTGCGTGCCATGGGCCTACCTGCCGTGACCTCGGGGTCAGGGGGACCCCTCTGATGTCCGGAAGAGCACCCCGTTGTCGTCCTGGCGGTACTGGCGGCGGGTGTTCTTGGCGATCTTCTGCTCGACCTCACCGTCGAGATCGACGCCGTTCATCTCGGCCAGCGCGAACAGGTACAACGCCACGTCAGCCAGTTCCTCACCGAGATCAGGCTGGGCTCGGCGCCAGGCCTGGAAGCTCTCGGCGACCTCGCCGTGCAACAGCATGAACTCCAACGGGACATCGGTCGTGTTGAACCCTTTGGCGATCTTGTTCTGCCAGGCGAGCTGCTGGGCCTCTTTGATCTCCAAAACTCCTCCGCGGGCGACGATCGGTCTTGGGCGGCGGCAGCCTATCTCCCCCTGCATCAGAGCGTGTCGGGTGCGTCACGGTCGGCTATCGGTGTCGAGCCGGACGACAGGTAGGTATGGAGCGAGCGTGGTGACCACGCGTTCGTAGGCCGTGATGAGAGACTTTATGTCGGTGGGGCTCGCCGCTGCCGGGCCGTCTCGCACCAGCAGACGAGCGCGGATGACCGAAGCAGGCGCGATCAGGTGTGCCAGGACGCCGTCTCGGCGGGCCACGAGAGCGGCCAGGTCACCCGCGTGGGCGTCAGTGAGGCGACTGCCCCCGTGAAGCAGCGGTCCGTAAACCAGCTCGCTGACGAAACTGCGATCGAGAGCAAGCCGCCCGGGACGGGCTAAAATCTGTCGGTAACGCTCGGCGAGGTCAACCCCGTCCGGCGTTCGGCCTGAGTGGACGACGACGAACCCGTGGTCATATGCCAGCCGTTGCGCCAGGGTGCTCTTACCCACACCGTCACAACCCTCCAGCACGACCGTTCGGTGAGCTGGGATGTCGCCGAGTTCCATGGTCACAGCAGTGCTTCCAGCGATCGGATGTCCGAGACCCGGGCATCGATCGAGTACTGGATCATGAGATTGCGCCAGTTCGGCTCCCGACCATGGGCGAAAGTCCATGAGGGCGTCGGGTGCCAAGCGATGATTCGCCGAGCGAGGGCTGTCGCGCCGCCGATGATCACCGCGGCGCCGCAGGGTGTCTCCGGACCGCTGGTGTCGACTACGAGGAGCCCGGCGTTCAGTAGCTCCCTCCAGTCGCGGCGCGCTGCAGCCAACGGGTTCGCCACACCGCAGCGCTCGGCCTCGTACACGCGGTAATCACGGTTTCTCAGCAGCCGGACAATCCGGGCCCAATCGGCGCTGGTGTAATACGGGGACCGCTCGCAGACAGCGAGCGTTCCGTCCTCGGGTGCCGCCGGCTCGCGCTCCGATGGGGAGCGGGCGTGGTGGACGAGGCGGTCGACAGCGAGACGGACAGCGGTGGTGAGCTGGCCTGAGTTCCGATCCCGGAATGCCTCGAATCGGCTCCCCGCGTCGACCAGCACCGCGGAACGATCGATGCGGACGATCTCGGTTACCACAGTTTCGACCAGGGCATCAGGAAAGTGCAGTGTTGCACCGTGCTCCGAGGCGCCGTAAATCTGAAAGTCGGTGGTGAGCACAACGATGGGCACACCGCTCGCTGCGGCGTAACCGATCTCCATGCACACGCCGTCATCCAAGCTCGGACCGTGCAGGACGGCAAGCATGCCGTCCAGGCAAGCGAGGCGCTCGCAGTCCAGCTCGAACAGCCGGCGGCCCTTCACCTCGGCGACAAGGTTCTCCTCGTCGGTATCGCAGAACGGAAGGAACACCTCGTTCATCCCGACCGCCGAGCCAAGCTCCTGAGCGATCAGGGCACCAAGAACGCGATCATGCGCCGCGAACAGGCGATGTGCGACATAGAACACGGTCTCGCTCCATGACTTCAAACAAATGTTCGGTATTATCTGCCGAGTTGGATAGCAGGTAGTGTCGCGTGGTAGCTCGCCGCGCGCACGGCCGACTCCAGCGCCACTGCGTCATCGAGCCCGGCAGCCCGGGCAGCGAGGAACGTGCCGGCCAAGGTGTCTCCGGAACCGGTCACGTCGACGGTCGCGACTCGCGGCGGGGTGAACCGAGCTACGCAACGACCAGAGCGGATCAGCTGAACTGGGCGTGGCCCGTCGGTGACGAGCACCTCCCGAAGGTCACGAATCGGCACAGCGTCGGCCAGAAGATCATATTCAGCGGTGTTGACGAAGACCAGGTTCGCCATCGGCAATGCGCTTGCCGCCGCTGTGATCGACTCAGCGGCGCTGGGTAGGAAGAAGTCAAGGCTGAACGGCGTGACAGCGTGTACCAGAAGGTTCAGCACCCTGGCGATGTCGAGTGGACGCCGACAGCACACGTGGTAGTAACCGTCGCGCCGGCCACGGATCTGTTCAAGGGCGTGGGCGGTGAGGTGCGCCGAGGCACCGTAATCAGCCTCGGCGCCGATGAGTACCCCATCGGTGTCGTAGGACAGCGTGAAGACCGCAGACCTACCGGCAACGGTTCTGACACCTGACAGGTCGAGAATACCGAGTAGCGGGTCGTATCGAATCACGTTCAGGTCGGTTCCCACTACCGAGAGCGGTCGGGACGCGAGTCCGGCCCGTGCCGCGGCGAGCGCAACGTAAAGCGCTGCGCCACCGATGGTGGTACCCGAGATTCCGTCCTGATCGCCGCGATCAATCGAAATATTACCCACCACGCCGAGTCGGCTCACGGAGCATCTCCTCTTCGGTGTTCAAAAGCCCCGCAGCTGGGCATGCGAGCAGTCGATCACATCGATACATATCGGCCGACGCGGGCATAATCTCGGGCTAGGCCGATTGAGGTGCAGCCGCTTGAAGTAGATGAGCACGAGATGCATCCACCAGGTGGGCTCGGCGACCACCGGGATACTGATGTGGTACCCGTTCTGCTCGATCAACTCTCGGTAGTCTCGGGCTCGGTCGGTAACGCAACGTTGCAGTAATGTGCGCAGAGTCTCATGGGCTATCGGACTTCGCGGTAAGGCTACACCAAGGGCCGGTCCGAGCCTGGTCACCATTCCTGAGTCCACTGGGATGATGCCGCAATGGTAGCCGCGCGCGTAGAGTACCGCGCACTGCGCCACCTTGAACGACGCATGATTCACTTGTGCCGCAAATCTGCGAATAAGGCTGTCGGCCTCGGAATCGAGCATACCGTCCTGCTCGCGGGCTATGAAATCTGCCAACGACCGTAGGTAACCGATCCGCGCGACCGGTAGGCCGAGTGGGTGGACTAGACGTGCCAGCTCTTCGTCATCTAGAGCCATGAGCTTCGCAAACCCGAGAGCGTTCGTCTCGGTGACCACTCGCGCATAAGTGTCGACCATGGAGTAGGAGATCCGCGTTGACCAGCCGGCGACGAGCATGCGTATTCGAGGATCGGCGATAGAGGTCGGCCACCATCGATTTTCGTCATGGTTCGCCTCCACCGCAATGCGGACTTCCGGAAGCGCTGAAATGCGACTCGCAACGCCGAATAATCGTGCGGAAAAACGGGGGGCAAAAATCTGGTCACTCATACTACCGGCCAATCTCATTGCTGGTCATCGCGTGTATCGCCATCGCGAGGTTGGAGGACAGCACCGCCATGCCGAAGGTGCCTTCGAACTCGGCGAGCAAGTTGAGTGTCGGCCAGCCCGTGCAGGACAGTACGATCGCTCGGGCACGAGCCAGCCCAGCTTGGCCGATCCGATTGATTAAACTACGAACCTCCACCGGACCGACTTTCGAGTACCCGTCGTCCTGGTCCAAACTCGACTGCGCGACTACCATGATTCCCCGCCTCACAAAAGCACGAGCTTCGATCGCCGTGAGCCAGTGCGGGTACGGCGTAATCAGCGCTATCCGGTCGATCGACATTCGGTTCAAGGTTACGACAAGAGCGTCAAAAGCGGTCGCGACGGGGAGCGAGGCGGCCTCTCCCTCGGTGAATCCAGCGGACGTGCAGGCCAGCAGCGTCGTGGTCAACGGAAGTCGTGACACTTCCACCAGGGACTCCGGCACCGCCGAGGTCAGCTCTCGCAGGAACCGACGGTCGAGAGCAGTGGTGCGACTGGCAGGGACCAACCGGGCATAGTGGAAGACCACACGGTCGAGCCCAAGCCGGGGAAGCTCGGTTTCCACGATAGCATTTGCCCAGGGGACAAGTATGCCGACGTGAATGATCTCGAGCAACGCTGCATGCGCATCGGCGAGCACCGTAGTTGCGGAGTCAGGCGACACAGGAATCACCATACAGGAAACGCGGAGCATGCCCGGTGACCGTCAGATCCGCCGTGTCGTATAACGGTGCGGAAGCGCCCTGCTCGAGGATCTGGATCGAGTAGGACCCCAACCGGCGGTACCACGTTCCAAGGTTGCTGACGAAAAAGGAGTGCAAGTCGGTCAGCCGTAGCCCCAGAGGATAGACTCTCTGCTTCATCGGCTCGTCCCAGATGTGGTCGATGTCAGCTTTCCAGGTGACGAAGTGCTCCGCCGAGGGTACTGACTGGGACATCCGTTCCTCCGCGAGGGGCGTTCCCGGAAACGCCCGGGCCTGCCTGACGTTGGTGCGGTGGCACAGCATCCCCGAATCATAGATCCGTCGCAACCAGGTGAGATTCGCGAGATGCGTGGCGTGAGTTTCGCCCGGAAGCCCATAGACGAGGTTCAGACCCGGCAGGAGCTTTGGTAAACCACTCGGACCGCGGTCGGCGCCGACCTCGTTGATATGCCCCACCGCTCGCATGAGGATCTCAGGGCTACAGGTCAGCAGGTTGCGTCGGACGACAGCCGGGTCGAACGTCTCCACACCCATCGGAGCGCAGTTTCCCTCGGTGCAGTAGGCGGCGACATGCCGGGCGATGCGTAAACCGTTCGGAGAGGCCACCGCCAAGGGATCGGCGTTGTCGATGTGCAGCACCTCAAGGTCGGGACAGCGGTCGCGGACGCCGACGAGCAGTCGCTCGATAGCGTCGACGTCGCGGTTCTGGTAGGAGAAGAAGCAAGTCTGCTGACCCAGCCGGAAGTTGCGGACGCCGGCCATGGTCAACAGCATGACCTCGTTCAGGACATCGTCGATGCTCCGGAAGTCGACAAGTGGTGCCTTGACTGGCTCGTTACAGAAGCTGCAGAACTGACGTCGTGTGCAGCCGCGATACAGTTCGATCTCGGCGATCGGGCACCAACGCAGCTGGGCAACCAACCCCTCGTAAGAGTCCCGGTCAGCCCGGAGCCGATCGTAGGGGGCAGCTTGCTTACTCCCGAGAAACACGTCCCCGGAGGTGATCGTATGGGTATGGACAGCGTCGAACAGACCGGCATAGGCGGCTGGCTCGGCTAGCGCGTAAGTAGCAAGCGGGCCGAGGAGAACTCGGCTCCCCCGGACACAAGCGAGCGCCCGGGCAAGTTCGTCAGTCGTTGCGTTCTCAGCGTGCAGGTGCACCGACGGCACTGCGTCGCCGGCCACGACCACCACAACGGTCACATCACCCAGGACGTCGATGGCCCGGTTGCGATTCACTGTCGCGGAGTAGGTCCGGGGATCCGACAGGGGTGGTGCGACGGAAGGCGCACCACCGTTCAGGCACCAGCGGACGTCATCAATGGTCAGGTATCGCACGTCGGCAGACGGGTACGCCTTCCGCAGGGCTGAGTACGCGTCACGTACATAGGTCGACAAGTACGGCGGAACACCGAGGCCACTCGGTTCGACGGTGTAACCATCCAGGATCGCCATCGTCGTAGACATAGCCGCCTGCTTTCAACGCAGGGAGGGGGGTGGGGGAACCGGAACTCGCTGACGGACTAACACGTCACCTTCTCATGGCGCACAGCTCCGATTCGCACGGGCTGCCGACCGCGGCCTTGATGGACGTCAGCGGGGTACGCAGGTCGTGTCCGACCGCGGAGAGCAGGGCAGTGTGCAACTCGGTGATCTCGGCACGGCGCTGCGCGGCGAGTGCCTCCTCAGCGGCCCGCTGCCGGCGTCGCGCGAGCACCGCCTGGCCCGCCCCGGCCGGCTCGTCGCCGGCCTTCGCCGAGCACGGCGAAGGCATTCTCGGCTCCGGTTGCGGCGCCAAGGTAGATCCGCAGCTCACCACGGCGAGTGGCACCATGCTCAGGCACGGTTCCAGTGTCGTCTTTCGACGTGTTCACCGCTGGTCAACCGGCGTGGGCACGGTGGACGGCGAGGTTCAGTGCCGGCACGTTCACCGCCGGCTCGCCGACGAATCCCAAGACACGCCCGGTGGTGTGCTCAGCGACCAGCGCCCGCACCTGGTCAACGGCCAACCCCGAGGCCCGGGCGACCCTGGCCACCTGCAGTTGGGCATAGGCCGGGCTGATGTCGAAGTCCACCCCGGACGCTGGAGCGGTCACGGCGTCCGGGGGGACGTCTGCGGGCGCGACACCGTCCCGGGCGGCGATCAGGGCACGCCGCTGCCGCACGGTATCGAGCAGATCGGGCGAGTCACCGGCCAGATTCGACCCGCCGGAGACCGACGGATCACCCGAGCCCAGCACTCCCCCTGAAGAGGCCGATGGCCGGGTATGAAAATACATATCCTGGGAATTAGCGGCCACCGGATCGATTCCGATCAGCTCCGAGCCGACTACGTGACCGTCGACGACGACCAGCGACCCTTCGGCCTCGGCCCGCAGGCCAGGGATCCGCGACACCCCGTAGATCGCGAACGGGTACGCCAGGCCGAGCAGGACGGTCATCACCAGCAGCACCCGCAGGCCCGCTGCGGACTGGCGGAGCAATGTGGTCAGCATCAGATCCCCGGGATGAGACGGACGAGCAGGTCGATCAGGAAGATCCCGACGAACGGGGTGACGACGCCCCCGATGCCGTAGATCAGCAGGTTGCGCCGCAGCAGCGACACCGCCGACGACGGCCGGTAGCGCACCCCGCGCAGCGCCAGCGGGATCAGCGCGACGATGACCAGCGCGTTGAACACCACCGCGGACAGGATCGCCGACTCGGGCGTGGCGAGCCGCATGATGTTGAGCTTGTCCAGCTGCGGGTAGATCCCGGCGAACATCGCGGGGATGATCGCGAAGTACTTCGCCAGGTCGTTGGCGAGGGAGAAGGTGGTCAGCGCGCCGCGGGTGATGAGCAGCTGCTTGCCGATCTCCACCACGTCGATGAGCTTGGTCGGATCGGAGTCCAGGTCGACCATGTTGCCGGCTTCCTTGGCCGCGGCCGTCCCGGTGTTCATCGTCATCCCGACGTCGGCCTGGGCGAGTGCGGGGGCGTCGTTGGTGCCGTCGCCGGTCATCGCGACCAGCCGGCCACCCTCCTGCTCGCGCCGGATCAGCGCCATCTTGTCCTCGGGGGTGGCCTCGGCGAGGAAGTCGTCCACCCCCGCCTGCGCCGCGATGGCCCGGGCGGTCAGCGGGTTGTCGCCGGTGATCATGACGGTCCTGATGCCCATCTCCCGCAGCTGCGCGAACCGTTCGGTCATGCCCGGCTTGACCACGTCGGACAGCCGGATCACGCCGAGCACCCGGGCTCGACCGGCTACCAGCTCCGCGCAGACCAGCGGGGTGGCCCCGTCCTCGGAGATCTCTGTAGTGATCCGCTCCACCTCGGCGGGCACGGTGCCCCCGTGCTGACGCACCCAGGCAGTCACCGCGCCGGCCGCACCCTTGCGAACCTGCCGATCTATGCCGAGGTCGATGCCGGACATCCGGGTCTGCGCGCTGAACGGGACGAATTCCGCGGCCCGCTCGATCTCGTCGGGCTCGGCGGGCAGGTGGTGCTCGGCGGCGCACAGCTCGAGGATGCTGCGGCCCTCCGGGGTGCCGTCGGCGAGGCTGGACAACCGTGCCGCGGCGGCCAGCTGGACCAGCCCGACGCCACCGACCGGGATCAGCTCGGTGGCGCGGCGGTTGCCGAAGGTGATGGTGCCGGTCTTGTCCAGCAGCAGCGTGCTCACGTCCCCGGCCGCCTCCACCGCTCGGCCCGAGGTGGCCAGCACGTTGCGCTGCACCAGACGGTCCATCCCGGCGATGCCGATGGCCGACAGCAGCGCGCCGATGGTCGTCGGGATCAGGCAGACCAGCAGCGCCACCAGCACGATGACGTCCTGTAGCTGCCCGGAGTAGCCGGCCATCGGCTGTAGCCCGACCACGGTGAGCAGGAAGATGATCGTCAACGTGGACAGCAGGATGGTCAGGCGATCTCGTTGGGCGTCTTGCGCCGTTGCGCACCCTCGACCAGCGCGATCATCCGGTCGACGAAGGACTCCCCCGGCTTAGAAGTGATCTGCACGACGATCCGATCGGACAGCACCGTGGTGCCCCCGGTCACCGAGGAGAAGTCGCCGCCGGATTCCCGGATCACCGGGGCGGACTCCCCGGTGATCGCCGACTCGTCGACGGTCGCGATGCCCTCGACGACGTCACCGTCGCCCGGAATCACCTCGCCCGCCTCCACCACCACGAGGTCACCCGGCCGCAAGTCGGCTCCCGGCACGCGCTCCGCGGTGCCTCCCGTCAACCGCCTGGCCACGGTCTCCTTTCTGGTGCGGCGCAGTGTCTCGGCCTGGGCCCGGCCACGGCCCTCGGCGACCGACTCGGCGAGGCCGGCGAACAGCACGGTGAACCACAACCAGGCCGCCACCGCGCTCGCGAACACCCCGGGCCGCACCACGGCCAGCACGGTGACCAGCACCGATCCGACCCACACCACGAACATCACCGGGTTGCGCAGCTGGTGGCGCGGGTCGAGCTTGCGCACCGCATCGGGCAGTGCGGACACCAGCTGCCCAGCGCTGAAGGCACCCACACCGACGGGCCGGCGTTGCTCGACCAGGGTCATGCCAGTGCCTCCGCGAAGGGACCCAGTGCCAGCGCCGGGACGAAGGTCAGCGCGGCGATGAGGACGACAGTGGCGGTGACCAGCGCGACGAACAGCACGCCGGTGGTCGGCAGGGTGCCCGCGGTGACCGGGACCGGCCGCTGCTGGGCCAGCGACCCGGCCAGGCAGAGCACCGCGAGGATCGGGACGAACCGGCCCAACGCCATCGCCACCGCCAGAGTGGACTGGAAGAAACCCGAGGTCACCGTGATCCCGGCGAAGGCGCTGCCGTTGTTGTTACCCGCCGAGGCGTAGGCGTAGAGCACCTCGGACAGGCCGTGCGCCCCGGAGTTGGTCAGCGCGTCCAGAGTGGACGGCAGCGCCAGCGCGGCACCGGCGCCGAGCAGCACCACCGCGGGCATCGCCAGGATCGAGATCGCCGCCGCGGTGACCTCCCGGCGCCCGAGCTTCTTGCCCAGGTACTCCGGCGTGCGCCCGACCATCAGCCCGGCCAGGAACACCGCGATCACGGCGACCACCAGCAGGCCGTACAGCCCGGTGCCCACCCCACCCGGCGCGACCTCGCCGAACAGCATGGTGAGTAGCGCCATCCCGCCGCCCAGCCCGGTGTAGCTGTCGTGCAGCGAGTTCACCGCCCCGGTCGAGGTTCCGGTGGTGGAGATGGCGAACAGCACGCTGGACGGGATGCCGAAGCGGACCTCCTTGCCCTCCATCGCGGCTCCGGCGGCCAGCGTGGCGACCCCGTTCGGGTGCGTCTCGGCCCACCAGGTGACGGACAGCATCGCGGCCCAGAGCAGCCCCATCACGGCGACGAGCGCGTAGCCCTGCGCGACGTTGCCGACCATCCGGCCGAACGTGCGGGTCAGCAGACCGGGATGACCAGCAGCAGAAAGATCTCGAGCAGGTTGGTCCACGAGCTCGGGTTCTCGAACGGGTGTGCGGAGTTGGCGTTGAAGATCCCGCCGCCGTTGGTGCCCAGCTCCTTGATCACTTCCTGGCTGGCGGCCGGGGCCAGCGCGATGGTGCTCGAGGTGCCGTCCAGGCCGGTGACGGACACCCCGGCGCGCAGGCTCATCACCACCCCACCGACGATCAGCACGATCGCCCCGACGACCGACAGGGGCAGCAGGACCCGGACCACCCCGCGGGTGAGGTCGACCCAGAAGTTGCCCAACCGGTCGGTGCGGCTGCGCACGAACCCGCGGATCAGCGCGACGGCCACCGCCATCCCCACCGCGGCGGAGACGAAGTTCTGCACGGTGAGCCCGGCCATCTGCACCAGGTGGCCCATGACCGACTCGGGCAGGTAGGACTGCCAGTTCGTGTTGGTAACGAAGGACACCGCGGTGTTGAACGCGATCCCGGGTTCGACGGCGCCCCGCCCGAGACCGAGCGGCAGCCGGCCCTGCAGCCGTTGCAGCAGGCAGAGAAACACGATCGACACCGCGGAGAACCCCAGCACACCGGCGGCGTAGGTGGTCCAGCGCTGATCGGCGTCCGGATCGACCCGGACCAGCCGGTAGATCACCCGTTCGGCACGCAGATGGGTCTTCGCGGTGTAGACCCTGGCCAGGTAGTCACCGAGCGGCCGGTACACCGCGGCGAGGACGGCGAGCAGCAGGGCGACCTGCAGCAGTCCGGCGGTGGTAGTGGACATGTCAGAACTTCTCCGGTCGGACCAGCGCGTAGCTCAGGTACCCGATCAGCAGCAGCGCGAGCACCAGCGCGACGGCGTTCTCCACGGCGGTCACAACCGCTCCAGACCGCGCAGCGACAACGCCAGCACCAGGAAGACCCCGATGAACACCAGCGCGTAGGCCAGATCAGCCATCGACACACCCTTCTCCTGCCGGCTCGCTGGGAGCAGCGGACCGCACCAGCTGGTCGCTTTACGTAGGCGAAGTGCTCTCCTGCGCCCCATCGCGAGACGTCTGCTCGGCCGCAAGATCGCAATGGCCCGAGCTGCCTGGCCGCAGGCAACCCGCAGTGGGCACAGTCGGCGGCCACCCAGCCCACCCCATGAACCTCAGAACAGAAGCAATGTTTGCACTTCAATCCGCTGATGCGGAACACTGTCGAAAAACTATCCGCAGTTGAGATATCAGGAAGGTGTGGATCATGCAGGCAGCGTTCCACGCCGAGCTGGACGAACTGATCGGCGACCTTGCCAGGATGGGTCGGCTGGCCACCCAGATCATGATCAATGCGTCGGCGGCGCTGCTCGAGGCTGATCGGGTGCTCGCCGACCTGGTGATCGCTCGTGCTGACGAGCTGGACCGCCAGCACCATGATGTGGAGCAGCGCTGCACCACGCTACTAGCCCCGGTCGCCGGGGATCTGCCGGCGGTGGTCGCGACGTTGCACGCATTAGGTGACCTGCAGCGAATGGGCCACCTGGCCCAGCACACCGCCCAGATCGCCCGGCACGCACACCCGCACCTGGCCGTCCCGGACGAGGTCCGTCCGGTGATCGCCCGGCTGAGCCTGCTCGCCTGTGGGCTTGCCCAGCAAGCCGCCACGGCGATCGAGAAGCTGGATCCGCTGCCCGATGACCGGCTGGCCCGGGCCGACGAGGAGATCGATGCACTGCTGCGCCAGCTGTTGCGCACCTTGTTCGCCGAGAACTGGTCACATGGGTTGGTACCGGCGACCCGCACCGCGCTCATCGGCCGCTACTACGAGCGTTTCGCCAGCCACGCAGTGGCGATCGCGGGGCAGGTCAGCTATCTGGCTACCGGGCGAACGCGAAGCCACCATCCGGTGGCACTGCGCAAGACCGCGCCGGTGGGGGTCTAACGACCCGAGGCGCCCACATCAGATCACCTCGACGGCCACGTGGTGGTAAGGCGCGCTCAGCCGGGACAGGTCGCCCTCATCGCCGGAGACCAGCACACCACCGCCTGCCTCGACGGCGAGCGCGACGACGTGCGCATTCACGATCATCTCCGAACCCGCTCGTGCCGCGGCGAGCACCCCGCCGACGATCCGGGCGAGATCGCGATCGGTGTCCCGGGTGTCGAGGGATGCTCGCTCCCGGGCGAGACAGGCGTCGACGAGCTGGTTGTGCCCGGGTCCGCGGTAGAGCTCGGCAAGCACGAGCGACGGTACGCGCACCTCTCGGCCGAGCCGCTCGGCGGATCGCATGATCCGGCGCACCCGTTGCTTGCTCACCGAGGACCGTCCGGCGAGAACACTGAACGCCTCGGAATCGAGGACGACGATCACCCGACGCCACCGAGCAGCCGGCCCAGGCGCGCATCTTCGGTGGCAATTCAGGCCGGGGAGCCCGACAGTGAGGATGTGACCTTCGACGGGGAGACCGTCGGCGTCCGGCCGGGGCCGCTGCACCGGGCCGACCCAGCGCAGGTGACGGCGGCGCTCGTCGCCCTGGCCCGATTCGGGCCGTTCTTCGCCGTGCACCTGGACCAGCCGGACAACGCGGCGCTGCCGGTGGCCGAGCGGATCAGCTCCGCAGCGGGCCGGCTCGGCACCCAGGACCGTCGGGTCGCCGCGTCCATCCTGTTCCAAGGCATGGCGGCGCGGCTGTGGTCACCGGTCCTGGGGTGCCTCGCGACCGCCGGGATCGTGCCCGACCTACCCGCCCTCCTGCAGTGGCAGCTCCGCGCCGACGGCACAGCCGAGCCGTGCGTGCCGCACCCCGGTGGCTGGATCGCCACTGAGGACGCTCGCGACATCGCCGCACTGGTCGAACGCATCGTGATCCGAGACCTGCTCCAGCCGCTGGCTGAGGAGTTCCGGGCCGAGCAACCCCTCGCCCGCGGATTACTGTGGGGCAATGTCGCATCCGCGCTGGTCGGCACGCTACGAGTGCTGCAGCGCGGCAACGCGGACGACCCGCTGACCGTCGCGGTGGTCCTGCGGCTGCTTGATACTCCCCCGCTGGCAGGCACCGCCACCCTCGGCACCTCCGGCACACTCGACGACTTCCGCCGACGCAGCTGTTGTCTGTACTACCGGCTCCCCGACGGCGGTCGCTGCGGCGACTGCGCACTGGACCACACCCCAGATATCCTGCACCGAACCATCACCCCACCGAGACGGCGAACCCGATAAGCCAACCGCCGATCGTTGACGAGCCAGAAATCGGAAGGCGGCACGGCTACAGCGCCACTTCGGCGTTGTGCTCCATGTGCGGGGTAGAGCAGGCGCGTAGCTCAGACGATAGTCCGCGCCAACGTCACCATGCGGTCGTACGACTTGCACGGACAAAGCGGGGTGAGCGACCACTTCCTGATGTAGTCGGCGATCACTGGGGAGTCAGACTCCGCGTACTCCGGCGCACGCCCGCCGCGAGTCGCCTGCTGGAGGGCCTTCTTCGGCCGATCGATGAGCTCGACGTTCCGAGGTTGACGCGACAGCTTGCCCTTCCAAGCGCAAGGCCGGACTGCCTCGACCGCATCAGGGAACAGAAACCACCACGACTCGATGGCCTGAACAGGCACCACAGGGTGCCCGTCAAGTGTGGCGAGCTGCCGGGCGAGCTCCGCCGCGACCGCACCTTCGGGATCATGACCGTCCGCATCACGGTGCACGATCACCGCTGCGACGCGGCCGTCGTTGGCCTCGAAGGCATGTACTGTCCGTCGCAACTCATCGACCCAGTCGCGAACGGCATTCGGCTTCGAGTCACGAGTCAGCGACACCGGGCGACGAAGGGACCGGACCCGACCAGCAAGCGACGCGTTGGCGCCGATCAACAGGTGCCGGATGCTCTGCGAGTCGTTCACGCTCTCGCCGAATACGAGTACCGCTCCCTTCTTGTGCGGGTGGGGGCTGCTCGTCATGCGGGAACGCCACGGATGACGCCCGAGAACCACAACTCCCCCGGGCCCCAGTCGGAGGCTTCCACGGCGCGCGCGATCTCGTCGGCTGAAGCGGCGGGAATGCGGGAGGCTCCGGTCTCCGGGTCACGGTCGCAGACGATGATCTCTTCCGGGCGTAGCCGGTTCACTAGCGTTGGCGAATGTGTCGCAGCCAGGATCTGGGTCCGGCGGCTGGCAGCGCGTAACCGGTCGAGCAGTACATCCATCGCGTAAGGGTGCAAGCCGTGGTCGATTTCCTCGATCGCCATGAACGGAGGTGGGTCCGGTTCATGCAGCGCTGCCAGCAGCGCGAGCAACCGCACGGTGCCGTACGAGGCGTCCGCAAGGTCGATGGGTGCGGCCACCCCGCGCTCACGGAGCTGAACGGACACCGCTTTCGCAGCTCCTCCGACCGGTACGAGCTGCACGCTCCGCAGCCCCGGAAGGCAGCGCGCAAGCTCCTGCGTAAGCAACTCCCACGAATCTGGGTCACGCGTCCTGATGCGGTTCAGCGCATCAGCTAGGTTGCTGGCATCCGGGGCGATCGTCGCTCCGTATTCGCGGGCAGGCTGGCGCGCTGCTGAGACGTCGGGCTCGAACACGAGTATCCGGGACAGGAACTCGGTGAAACTCCGGATCCCCAGCCCACCCTCACTGTCGGACAATTTCGGAAGGGTCGCGAGCCCGGTTGTCAGGCTGCTCGCCAGGTTGTGGGAGAAGGTCTCCTGCTCCTCCTCAATGGTCACTCGATAACCACTGACCGTGATGCGTCGGCCACGGCCGCCCTTGCGCTTGAAGGTGAACTCCTCATAGCGTGAGATCGACTTGCCCTTCCGCCGCGCGAGCCGCAACAGGTACTCGTCAGGCGCGTTCTCGCTGGAATTCGCAGTGACCAGACCCTCGATGACGAGTTCGACGGCTCCGGGCCTGGCAGATTGGCGCTGAACATGGTCGAAGCCGTTCCACTCTTGCAACGCGGCTGCCAGGTCGAAACGCACTGTCGTGGCCAGAAAGCGCAACACGTTGAGCACATTGGTCTTGCCGGAGCCGTTGGGCCCGATGAGAACGTTCAGCGGGCCAAGCCGCAGGTCAACCCGAGCCAGGGAACGGAAGTTCCGCGCCTGGATCCGCGTGACAGGAAGCTTCATGCTTGACCTCTCTCCTCCGGTGTCGCTGCCCATCATGTCGCGCTCCGGGGCGGCCTGCGGTCTCGGCGTGGTGTCTCGGGGAACCAGCCGCAAGCTCCACGCTGGCGCAACGGACCCGAACACGCCGCCAAGTCGGCTCAGCGTCGCGGTAGACCGAGCCGTCATGACCAGAGCAATGGCACAGGTGCAGCGACCAACTTGGGCCCGAACGACACGACGTCGGCCCCGGTGTACAGCACGACGCCCCGCCGGAAGCGGTGACCGGCGATCTCTTGGAGCACGCGCAGGCCGGCGAAGTCGCCGCTGCGGACCGTGGCCGACGACGTGATCTCGACTCCGACCACGGTGCCGTCGCGAGCCTCCAGCACCAAGTCGACCTCGTCACCGCTCCTTGTTCTGAAGTGGGCCAAACCGGGCCGAATCCGGCTCCAGCTGATCTGCTTGCGGAACTCCATCGCCACGAATGCCTCGAGTAGCCCACCTGCGAGGTGTGGCTCGGTCGCCAAACGGTCACGCCCGATTCCCAGGAGGTGCGCAGTCAGCCCGCTGTCGATCAGGAACAGCTTGGGTGCCCGAACTATCCGTGTGGTGAGGCTCGTGATCCAGGCCGGCACATCGACCACCAGGAACACGGCCCGCAGCAGGCCGAGGTAGTTGCGGGCCGTGCTGTGCGGAAGCCCAGCACCCCGCGCCACGTCAGCGAGGTTGAACAACGACCCGGCGCGGGCGGCGATCAACTGGATCATCACCGTCAACTCGGCCACGCTGCCCACATTGGACAGATCGCGAACCTCCCGCTCGACCACAGCCGTCAGGTAAGACTCGAACCAGTCCGATCGCCGGTCCGCCGGACGCTGCAACGACTCCGGGAATCCGCCGCACAGCACTCGGTCGAACAGCTCGTCACGGGAGACCCGAGCGACCACGACTGCGGGCAGCACCGTCTCGAAGAGCGCGTCGACGAAGCTCTCCGGCCGGTTGTCGATCTCACCCTGGGACAGCGGCCACAGCTCGACGATCTCCATCCGGCCAGGCAACGCATCCGCAACCTTCGGCAGCATCAGCACGTTCGCCGATCCGGTGAGCAGAAACCGGCCCGGTTGGCGGTGCTCATCGATCTCGGCCTGCACCGCCAACAGGAGATCCGGTACCCGCTGCACCTCGTCGAGTGCCACGGGAACCGGCAGGCCGGCGACGAACCCGTCAGGGTCCGCGCCGGCTCCAGCACGGACGGTCGCCCGATCCAGCGTCACGTATCCGTCCTGCCGAATGAGCCGGACCAGCGTGCTCTTGCCACACTGCCGGGGCCCGGCAACGAACACCGCCGGCGTGTCGAGCAGCGCTCGTTCGATCCGGGGACGAACCCATCGGGGATACACACCGGCACCTAGCGAAAATATCGCAACTTCGTCGCGATATTTCCACGACTCACCAGCCTGCGTGAGGTCGTTCAGCCTGACACGCTGCGCCACACCATGCTGCGGTCGTCGGTGATCAGTGAATCGACGCGCCGGTGGAGTTCGTCGCGGGTGGCAGGGTTGGTGGCTGCGCGGCGGATGTAGCTGGCGAGGGCGTGCAGTTCGGTGAGGTCGCGGATCAAGGTCCAGCCGGTCCAGGCGGTGACGTCGTAACCGTAGGCGGCGCTAAACTCAGTCCGGTCGCTATCGGGCTCGTGGAAGTGGTCGGGGACAGCGAAGGCGAGGTCGAGCTCACGGGGGCCGTGGCTGGCGCGGTCCCAGTCGATGAGCAGCCACCGCCCGTCACGATCCTGGAGCAGGTTGTCGAGCTGGACGTCGGCGTGGATGAGGCCGCGTCCCCGTGGGGTCACGGTCATGTCGTAGACATGGTGGAGCCGTGCGGCACGAGTGCGGAGCCACTCGCGGGTGTCGGTGGGCAGCACCGGCTGGTCCCGCGTGCGGTCAAGGTCTAGGGCATCGTGTAGCCGAGCCATCGGCTGGTGCTCGGGCAGCGCTGGCAGCAGGGCGTCGAGCTGGTGCAGTTCCCGCACCGCACCGGCGAGGTCCCGAGCCCTGGGAACGCTCGGCGAGGGTAGGTAGGGCCACAGGGTTGCGACGACTCCGGCTTCCCGCAGCGGCTGCGGGTGCGGTGTCGGGGCCAGCGCGGGCCCACCGTGGTCGGCGATCCAGCAGGTCAGCGAGACGACATGGGCGGCACGCGCTTCGTTGGTCGGCGTGGCGCTGCTCAAGCGCACCACCACGGCTTCGGCGGGCAAGTGGAAGACGGCGTTCGACCGGGACGTCAGCATCCGCGCCCCGGACCCATCAAGGCCCAACGCGCCGCAGACAGCACCCAGTTCACCATGACCAGGTAGTGCCCCACTGTCGCGGCGGACCGTCACGAGGGGGCGCAGGCGGTCTGGATGTCGTGTCGCAGCTCGGCCACGTCGGCGGTCTGATACCCAGCGAGACAGTCATCGAGCATGCGCAACCGCTGGTAGGCGCGCCGAGACGATATCCGGGTGATCTCCTCGAGCGCGTGGCGCCCGATACTCACGGCAGCGCCGATGTCACCGACCCTGGCGTGGGAGCCGGCGAGACCGGCGAGGTTGACCGCACGGGCGCAGGCGTAGTCGTCGCCATACGCGCTGGTGGCTGCGGTGAGCAGCGGCACAGCCCGAGCCGCGGCGTCGGGCTGGGTGGCGGAGAGCAGGTACCAGGTGTGACCTTGCTGTGCGGTGAATTCGGCCATGTCGACGTGAGCCGCCCACGGCAGCGCCGTTCCCGGATCGACGGCGGCGAAGTGCTGCTCCGCTCGACCCAAGGCCCGCTCACAGGCGGTGGTCTCGCCTAGCACGGCGTAGCTCCAGCTCTGCACGCTGGCCAGGTAGCTCCGAGTAGCGTCGGAGACGGCCGCAGGAGAGTTGTTCTCCACGACAAGCCCCAGCCCGACCAGCCTCAGTGCCTCGTCAGGACGCCTGAGGTGCAGGGACTGGTGCGCCATGTCCAGCAAGATGTCCACAGCGAGGTCAGCGGCGCGGGGGTGATCGGTGTGCCGGCACAGTTCCAGCGCGACCATCCACAAGCGTTGCGCCTGGTCGTGCTGCTCGACATCGTAACTACACCACGCCGCGAGCATCGCCAGATCAGCCGCCGCGATGTCGAGCCGGACGCGGATCGCAGGGCTCGCGAGCGCCGCACGCAGCCGCAGCACCGACCTCAGCTGGGCGATGGTGGCCGCTCGGGCCAGGCCACCGCCATGTGCGAAGTCGCAGCGCCGCAGGGCGTCGCTGGCGCGTTCGATGGCATCGACGTCTGAGGCACCCACCTGCCGTGGCGGCTCGTCGGCGTCCGGGCGCGGTATCAGCCTGTCGAGCCTGTCCAGATCAAGCTCTGCCTGCCCCACTCCGGGGGTGATCGTGGTGACCATCTGCCAGAGGTCGGCCGAGACCGCAACGGAGGGGTTGACCACGACCGGCAAGATCGCACCTCGGACAGCCGGCTTTGATCGTCGTCCGGTCTCGTGCTCGGGCACATCGACGCGCGTCGTGGCAGCGAACCGGGCTTTCGCCTCGTCGGAGGCTCGAGCAAGGGCAGTGTCCAACACTTCTTGCATGTAAGGCAGCGGAGTGATGTCCGCCTGCCGTGCCTCCCACTTGTTGACCGTTCGTGCACCCACCCCGAGGTGCGCGGCGAAATCACGGATACTGAGCCGAAGCGCCTGCCGGAGCAGCTTCGCCTCACGACCGGTCCAGCGGTCAACCGTGGTCACGGGCACTGCACCCCCTCGATCAGGAACATCGCCCGCAGCGTAGTGCCAGGCCCTCGATATCCGGTCAGTCGGCCGCGCTGGGCTGGGAAGCAGAGCGCCCTCGTTCTGCCCAACGGTGCTGGTCGGGTTGCTGTCCTGCGGCGGGGCGCGTGTGGTGAGCACGCCCATATGAGCTAAAGCTCGCCCAGTTCGGTAATCACATGGTCGGGGTGGTCGAGCCACACCCATTGCCGCGCTTCAGTTGCGGTGACGCCGAAACGGTCGCGGTCGGGTTGTCCCAGTGCGCGCCATTGGGTGTGGGCGGTCTCGAGGGTGTCCCACAGCGGACCATCGGCAGCGACATGCGTGATGCCGTCAATGGTGGTGAGAGCGAAACTGGATCCGTCAGCTCCCTGGCCCCAGGTTTGCAGACCGGTGCTGTTATCGTCGGGGGTGAAACCCAGCGTCTTATACGGGCAGGGGCAACGCAGTGAGAGGTAGAACGCGGCCGGGTGGGCGTCGGTGAGCGCACCCGGCGGTACTTGGGTGGGATATCCGGTGTCCAGCAGGTCGGGGCGGATCTTCGGGGTGGTGGGCTCGGCGACGCTGCGCACAGACATGAACCCGCCGTATTGGGCGAGGAACGCTCCGCTCGCCTTGCCGGTCTGATCGCGGCGCAGCAGGACCATCAGCCCGCCGCGACCGGCGAAGCTCAGCGGGATGAGGATCAGCGCCCCGGGGTGGGTCTGCTCCAGGTACGCGACCGGCACCCAGGGGGACGCGACGGTGGCGATTACTCGGTCATACCGGCCGTTGGGCGGATGCCCGGCCTCCCCGTCGCCGGTGACCACCGTGGGGCGGTACCCGGCGGCGGCCAGGGCGACGCGGGCCCGGTGGGCGAGAGCGGGATCCAGTTCCATGCTGGTGATAGCGTCATCGCCTAGGCGCGCCGCGAGTAGGGCGGCGTTGTACCCGCTGCCGGTGCCAACCTCCAACACGGTCATGCCCTGTGCCAGGTCCAGGCTGTGCAGCATGGCGGCCATCAAGCCCGGCGCGGAGCTGGACGAGGTGGGTCGGCCTTCCACGGTCTGTCCCCGGCGCGCGGCCCCAGCGGCGTCATCGTCGCCATTGAGCTGGGTGACCAGCGCATCATCGGCGTAGACGCCGTGGCGCCATTCGTCGTCGTCCTCGACCAGCCGCCAGCCGGGCCGACCCGCCCACGGGGTGAAGAAGTAGGGCACGAAGACCTCCCGGGGCACGGCGCCGAAGACCTCACGCCACGCCGGGTCGGTGAGGAATCCCGCGCGGGTCAGCTGGTCGACGAGGGTTGCGCGCAGGTTCTCGGTGGTGGTGCGGTGGGTGGTCACGGCGGTGTCGTCTCTCCGGTGAGGGCATCGGCGATGGCCGAGGCGATGGTGTCGCGCAGCGGGTGATCCCAGGCCCATTGCCCAGCCGGGTTGACCTCGAGATGCCACCACGCCCCGGAGTGATCAACAGAGAAGTCGCAAGCGGCGAAGCGCAAGCCCAGGCGATCCAGCAACTCCAGCAGCCCGATGCGCACCTGCTCGGGCACGGTGACGACCTGCCACTGGTTCGCGGCGTGATCGACCCGCCAATCCAGCGGGACCGTGCCGTCCACGCCGCGCGGAGCGACCGCGAAAACGTGCCCGTCCACACAGGTCACTCGCGCGTCGAACGCCTTATCGATCTGGGTTTGCAGCATGACCGGCGCCGCGCGGATGGTGTCGCTGCGGCACTGCTGCGCATCAACCGGGGTGGCATACACCAGGTGAGTCCTCCCACCGAGACGCACCGGCTCGGCGCGGAACGCCTTGTACAACACCGGGGCCGCGGCGCTGGCGAAATCGGCAGCCGAGTCGGGATCGTTGGTGATGACTGTGCGGGGCACCCGCAGCCCGGCGGCCACAGCCTCGACGAGCTGCCAAGGTTTGTGCTCGGCGGCATGCACGGCGGGCGGCCAATTGATCCACAACCCGCGCGGCAGGGCGACCAGCAACCCCCGCAACCCCCACCGCGCCTCAGCCTCGATCCACGCACCCACCTGCGGATCCGTACCCGATGGGGCGGTCGGCGCAGAAGGCCGCCGGTAGTAGACGCCCACCGTGTCCTCCAACCGCGCGCACCGGCTCCCGACCCGCAGTTGACCGACCCAACGCGCGCCGACCAGCTCTGCGGCCACCACGAACTCACCCAAGTCGAAACGGATCACCGGGATGGCGCGGCGGTTCAGCTCATCGACTACCACATCGGCGGTCGGGTCCATCCGCCGCGTCAACACCAGCACCGAGCCACCCACCACGTCAGTCCTCGGTATAGTCCTCGTCAGTCTCCCGCCCACCCTTGGCATCGGTGTTGCTATCCGTGTTCGTCTTGCCCGTCGAGTGCTTGCACCACGGCACCACCATGCCGGTGCCACCATCACGAACCAGCATGATCTGCCGCTGCGGGTCATAGACCAAGGCGCCCAGATCCACCTCAGCCACCGCGACCGGCTCCCGAGCGGCCACCACCAGCCCGAACGGAATGCACGCGTTAACGGTCATGCGAACCCCTCTCCGCACCGGGTCCGCACCGATGCCCCAGGAGCGACCCGGGGCATCGGTGAAGACGTAACGCTAGGCTAACGCCCTTCATCGCGCGCCTGCTCCGCGCGGGGGAGCACCGTCGTTGGGACCGGCCGGGCGCTGGGAGCGCGATGCGTCGGGGAACGCAACCTACATAGCTGCGAACGCTACTTCCGGATAGGTACGACATCGGGTGACGGCTCGTCGCGGGGATAGGAGTCGCACTGCTCCTCGGGAATGATCAGGCATGGGCTGGAGACCCGGAACAGCAGCAGCGCATCAGCGGGCGGGTCCACGCGGCCAGTGACGTCGTAGGCCCAGCCGGCACCGTCGTCCGTGCACAGGGTGCTGTGCCCGACCGCGCCCTTCACTTCACCGTCGACGGCCTCGGCCAGTGCCCGAGCGACCTCCTTGGTCGCGCCGCGCACGGTTTCGCGGTACTGCGCCATCTGCTTGTCGGCCTGCTCGGGAGACAGCTGCGGACTGCGAGCCGTTCGCCACGTCTTGCGCGTCGTCGGCTCGGCCTGGAACCGGTTGGCGCCGAAACCGTCCTCGGCCGGGTCGTCACCGAGACCAGCCCCGCCCAGGAGCTCGGGATGGATCGCGCCGTGGTTGCCGAGCGTGCCCACCAGGTCGCGGCTGTTTCGCCCGGCCCACACGTGACCCTCGTCGACGTGGAGCTCGTCGGCATGGTCGTGTCGCCGCCCACTCCCAGGCTGCCCAGGAAGACCAGGTCGTCGACGTCGACCGGCTGATCATGGGCGGCATGACCGACGATCGTGCCGTAACTGTGCCCGATCACGGTCAGGTGAGACCGGCCGTCGGCCGAGGCGCGCAGCCCGTCGAGATCGCCGACCAGCAGCTTCCCGCCTCTGGTGGCCATGCCCTCTGTTCCGACCCCGAACCCGTCGGTACCGCCCTCGCCCCGAGGGTAGTTATCGGGCGCGTTGTACCCGATCCAGACCAGGGAGGCCATGGAGGCGGTCGGCCCACCGGCTGGCGCTGTAGACGTTGAGAGCCCGCTCGGCTTCGGTGCCGATGCTGCCGCCGTCGGTGTCCATGCCGGGGACCTGGACCGAGACGTTGTCGGCGGTGTCGAGGTCGCCGACGGCGATCGCGACCCTCCCGTCGCCACCGAAGGCGGAGGGATCGTAGAGGTAGAGCTGGGTCTGTACCGGCTTGAGCGTCACCGGGTCGATCGCGGTCGGCCCGGTGAGGTTCGCGAGGGCTTCCTCCTCGGCCGCCTCGGCGTTGACGAGCGTTCGGGCCTCCTCGTCGGTCAGCGTGCCGTCGGCCTCCCGCAGCCGCAGGATCGCCAGATCCTGCTTGAGCAGGGTCCGCATTGACCTCGACGATCTTGGCCGTGTCGACCTCGAGGATCAGGCCAGCGCGGTAGCCGTCGAGCATCCGACGCTCGTCGTGCAGAGCGGTCCAGCGTTGCTTCAGGACCGTCAACGCTGTCGCGTAGTCCTAACATCAGCAAAGTGATCGGCCAACGAAAGGAACGCCGCCATGCCCCGAAATGGAACCAACACGGCGATCCGCACCCTCGACGGCTTGCACCTGGCCGGCACTGTCGGCACACCGGACGGCACGCCGGCACGCGCCGTGGTGCTCGTTCACGGCGGCGGGGTGACCCGAGAGGAGGGCGGCTTCTTCACCCGGCTCGCAGCGGGGCTCGGAGAGGCTGGGGTTGCGTCACTTCGGTTCGATCTACGCGGACACGGCGAGAGCGAGGGATGCCAAGAAGGACTGACGCTCTCCATGATCCTCAACGACATTCGCGTGGCCCTCACCCATCTCCGGGAAGTAACCGGTGCGTCAGACGTCAGCTTGCTCGGCGCCAGTTCAGTGGCGGCTTGTGTGCCTACTACGCGGCGAAGTGCCCGGACCAAGTGACGCGGCTGGTGCTGCTCAACCCGCAGCTCGACTATAAGAAACGAACCATCGACAACAAGCCCTACTGGTGCCATGACTACCTCGACGACGAGGTCGCGCAACAGCTCACTGAGCAGGGCTACATCGCCTTCACGCCGAGCTTCAAACATGGTCGCGCGCTACTCAATGAGGTGTTCTGGATCACGTCACATCTGGTGCTCGGCGAGATCGCCGCGCCGACGCTCATCGTGCATGGCACCAGGGACACCTTCGTCCCGGTCGAGTCCTCACGGGCGACGGTTTCCCAGCTCCAGGTCGAGCACAAACTGGTCGAGATCGAGGGCGCCCAGCACGGTTTCGCGGTCCACGACGACCCGCAGTACCTGGTCCTTCAAAGTCAAGAGTGGCAAGCCTTCGTGATCAGCACAGTGGTGGAATGGATCGCTGCAAGCTAATAAGGCTGCGCCTCCGACCGCCGAGACGCGGGTCACCTTGATCAGTAACGCGACGTGAACCGCGATTCGGCTCCGAATAGCGGTTGGCGACGGCTGTGAACCGCGATTCGGCTCCGAATGGCGGTTCACGGTCAGGTGTGAGATGGGCGGGCATTGCGGGGGACTGCAGAACTCGGGCTCAAGTGTCAAGATTCTGACGTCCAAGGGGCGCTAGGCCGACAGTGCTTCGCGCAACTCCCGCACCGCGGGACGGCGGCTCCACGGGGCCAAGCTGCGCACCACGTCCGACAGCACGCGGACCGTGCGTACCGAGTTCATGAACCTCGCCACTTGAACCGACTCCAGTCCGACGGTGGCTGCCTCGTCCGGCTCACCACTCAGCACAAGTGCAGCTGCCCGTCGCGCCCGGAAGAAACCTTTATCACACCTCGACAACGCACCACTGGTAATCACATGGCGGTTTCAATCGGTCAGTGCACCAACCGGGTCGATCAGGAACTCATCAGGCTTCTCGGCGAGTACTTGATCAAGAAGGTTTGGGTTGGTCAGCCACGAGCGTTGGATGGTTGCTCGAATATGAGACCATAGAACCCGTGAGCACGAGCCCCCACCAGGCCGCACTCATCCTCTGGGACGTAGACCACACACTGGTTACCGTCGGTGAGATCAGCCGCGAGATTTACAAGTTCGCATTTGAGGAGGTTACCGGGCAACCGCTGCGTGAGGTGGCTAACATGACCGGCCGAACCGAGCGGGCAATCCTGACTGAGACGTTGGCGCTGCATGGCATCTCGGATCCTGAGAGCCAACTTGATGACTTCTACGCGGCGCTTGCCAGAGCAGCCGACAAACTCCGTGAGCGAATGCGCATCACCGGGCGCCGGTTGCCTGGTGCCGCAGAGGCAATTACGGTTCTGGCGAGACATACCGTGGTGCAGTCCGTCGTGACTGGCAACCTTAAACCAATCGCACTGACGAAGCTCGAGGTGTTCGAACTTACGGAGCGTTTAGACTTCGAGGTCGGTGGCTACGGCGCAGATGGCGACACCCGTCCGCCACTCATCCGCCAGGCGTGGCAACGCGCGCAGCGCAAGTATGACCGAATGTTTGCACCTGACCGCGTAGTGGTCATCGGGGACACACCGCTTGACGTAGCGGCTGCTCGCGAGGTGGGGGTTCGCGCCGTGGCCGTCGCCACCGGTGAAAGCACAACGGACGAACTCACGGCAGCTCACGCCAACGCCGTCCTCCGCGACTTGACCGATACCGCGGCAGTTATCCGGGCGGTCTACGGGACAACTCTTGCCTAACTAACTAGCTTACTGGGGAACGCCGGGCCATAACACCAGCGTAAAACTCGCAGAACTCGCGGGCAGGTTGACTAGCAGCGAATATCCTTAGTGCAACGTGGAACTCGCTAAGGCGTTCAGCAACGCGCGCTGAGCCAATCGCTCCGCTGAGTTCCACTGCCTCCTTAGCTACCTCGCAGGCACGTTCGACTTCGCGTTGCAGCAAATAGCACCGAGCTAACCGTACCAGGTAATGCACTCGATCACGAATACGATGCGGCACCTTCTCCGTCAAGGCGTTAAGTGCTCCCGTAAGCGCAACACTCGCCTCGGTTGTCATGCCGAGATCGAGATAACAAGCACCCTCTTGAGCCGCAACCTCAACCTCGTCAACGTACGAAATCCACAACGGCTCTTCAAGCTGCCCAAGATCACTAAAGGCCTGACGCATCTCGTCGAGGCTACGCAGACATTCCTCAGTGTTACGCAAGCCAGCATGGGCACGGGCAAGTCGAGCGCCCAGCATCGTCTTGGTGAGTGGTGTCAAGCTGCCGTTGCCGACACTGGAAGCTGTCTGCGCAAAGCAGAGAGCAGAGTCAAGTCGCCCACGATAGGTCTCTTGGAGGCTCATATAGGCAAGCGAGCTGGCGGCGAGCGCTGGCTGCTGGGCCTCGTGCGCGACATAGACCGCTGTCGTAAAATAACGACGGGCAGCTGCGTGACAATTACCATCAAGCGCCAGCCAGCCAACCATCTGGCTCAGCTGCCCAAAAACAGCTAGGCCATCGGCCGACTCCTGCCCAACATTGGCGCCGAGCCGCGAGACGTACCGCGAAAGCGGCAGATAGAGTACGTCGCCGCCGAGTTCGTCATCCAGTTCCAGGAAGAGTCTGAGCAGTACCTCCGCACGCTCGGCGAGCGATGCACCGTCAAAAGCTGATACACCAACGTCTCGGACCTCACCGTTGCCGAGAATCGGAAAACGATCAGCGGTCAGATCATTCAGCAGCGTCGCTAGTTCAAGACTGCTCTCGTTGGTACCTGTTAGATCGAGCGAACCACCGCGCAAGCCGAGCTCAGATAAGACAGAGCCGGTGACATGCCGATTCTGCACGCGTTCACCGGAAGAAACGGCCGAATCCCCCGCCACACTAGTAGCCGCCAGTTCGTGCAAGAGCGCGTTGAGCCCACTGCTCGCCACTGTGTCGACATCGAACGGGACGAACACCAAGCGGCCATTGACCACGACTGGCAACATCCCACCACGGACAAGCGGCCCTGATAGTTGCGTAGTCTCGTGCCCAGACACGTCAGCGCGCGTCGCGGCAGCGAACCGGGCTTTCACCTCGTCGGAAACTCGGGCGAGGGCCGTGTCCAGCACTTCCTGCATGTACGGCAGCGGAGTGATGTCCGCCTGTCGTGCCTCCCACTTGTTGACCGTTCGCACACCGACCCCGAGGTGGGCAGCGAAGTCGCGGACGCTCAGTCGCAGCGCCACCCGGAGCAGCTTGGCTTCCCGACCGGTCCAGCGGTCAACCGTGGTCACGGCACCGCACCCCCTCAATCAGCAACATCGCACGCAGCGTAGTACCAGGCCGCTGCTACGGCTCAAACGTCGGGCGGACGGGTGGTAGGAGAGCCACCAGTTCGTCAAGGTGTCGAGTTCACTGGTTACGGGTGAGGAGAGTCCGGTAGAAGGTGAGTTCAGCCTCGATCGCCCGGTGGATGCTGTCGGGGCGGCGCAGTCCGTGGCCCTCGTCAGGGAAAGCAAGCTGGGTGACGGGGACACCGCATTGGCGCAGTGCCTGGATGATCGCCTCAGCCTGCTCGGGCGGCACGATGTCATCGTCGAGACCGTAGATGATCAGGACGGGTTGGGTGATCCGAGCGGCGTTGTGGACGGGTGAGCGCTCTCGGTAGCGAGGGGCCGCGTCGGGCCAAGGGCCGGCGAGGTGATCGGCATGGTGGCGTTGGAATCGGGGAACGTGGGCGCGGAACGTGACGAGATCGGTGATGCCGTACCAGCTTGCGCCGCCGGCGAACCGGTTGGTGGCGGCGGTGAGCGCTCGCAGAGCGGTGAACCCACCGGCGCTGGCGCCGCTGATAATGGTGCGGTTGGCGTCGATGGTGCCACGCTCAGCGAGGAAGGCGGCAACGTCGACACAGTCCTGCACGTCGAGGACGCCCCACTGGCCGTCAAGCGCAGTGCGGTACGGGCGGCCATAACCGGTGCTGCCCCGGTAGTCCACGGCAACGACAGCGAAGCCACGGCTGGTGAAGAACTGGGTGCGCAGCTCGAGGCGCAGCGGTGTGTAGCTGGTCGGGCCGGGGTGGGGTTGCACAATCAGCGGAGGGCGCTGCTGGGGACTCCCGGTGACGGCGTGGTTGGTGGGCGGGTAGTAGCCAGCGTGCACGGTGCCGCCGTCAACGGTCGGAACCCGGAGCAGCTCGGGCACGGAGATGTCGCCGGCAGGCAGGCCGGGGTCGTCGCTGGCGAGAACCTCGACACAGCGGTCGGGCAGGCACAGCGTGACCACAGCGGGAGTGGCGGTGGGGCCGGCGGCGATGAAGGCGAGCCGGTCACGGGTGGCGCGCAGGTAGGGCTTGATCGACGTGAAAGGCACTGCCAGGGGCTCCAGGTATCCCGTGGCGGAGTCGAGGATGCCGAGATGGTCGCGCCCCTGCCGGCGGTAGCGGCAGGCGATGCGCCCGTCGGACAGGAACGTGTACGTGGAGTAGTCGAGTTCCCAGGCAGCGTCGGCGAACTCAGCTTGCAGAGGCAGCAGCAACTCCACCCGCTGGTCCCGCTCACGGTGCAGGTTCCACCAGCCGCTGCGGTCGGAGATGAAGTGCAGCGCGCCGTCGGGTCCCCATTCGGGTTGGGTGACGGACTCTGCTGGGCCGCCGGCGACGTGCCGGGCTGGTCCGAGGCGGGCGTCCAGGCCGGCACCGAGCAGGTCAGCGACCCAGAGGTCACTGCCGTCCCAGGGCAGGTTCGGGTTGTCCCAGGTGACCCAGGCCAGCTGCCGCCTATCGCGGCTGATTCGGGGAAAGGCGTAGAAGTCATGTCCGTTCTGCACCGGGCGCGGTGGTGTGGAGCCGTCCAGCGGCAGGACGACGAGATCGTCGGGCCCACCGGGCCGCTCCCGGACACAGATCAGCGTCGTGGCATCCAGGAGTCGTAGGTCGCCGTACCGGTCGTCGCCGGGTGGCGTGATCGGGCGGGCCACCCCGTCCCGGTCGATCAGGTGCAGGCGCTGGTCCTGTGCATTCACGACGACCAGTCCTGCTGGTGTGTAGGTGTAGGCGCCCCCGCCGTAGGCATGGATGCTCGTGCCGACGTCGAAGCCGTCTGGTGTGGCGTCCTTGGTGCCCGCACCTGGTGCCCACGTCGCCACCACGGTGCGGCCCTCGGCCGGGCGGGTCTCCAGCCAGACGACGGTGTCTCCGGTGGTGTGCACGGCGTCGTAGCTCGTTGACCGCGCCGCGACCACGTCGGCACCTATCGAGGACGGCCACCAGCCGTAGGGGGTCGACTCCTGCCTGTCGTCAGAGGACATCGGCGAGCTGCTCGCGCGAGGGCTGTCGAGCCGCAGATGCGAGCCGCTCCAGCGACTCCCTATCAGGGTGGCCGACCAGCGATTCGATGGCTAGCGCGCCGGCGTCGATCGGCATGAACATCAGTCGGCCGTTGACGACGACTGGCAACATCACACCTCGGACAGGCTGCCCTGATAGTTGCGCGGTCTCGTGCTCGGGCACGTCAGCGCGCGCTACGGCAGTGAACCGGGCTTTCGCCTCGTCGCAGGCTCGCGCAAGCGCAGTGTCCAGCACTTCTTGCATGTATGGCAGCGGAGTGATGTCCGCTTGCCGTGACTCCCACTTGTTGACCGTTCGCACACCCACCCCGAGGTGCGCGGCGAAATCACGGGTACTGAGCCGCAGCGCCTGCCGGAGCAACTTCGCTTCCCGACCAGTCCAGCGGTCAACAGTCGTCATGGGCACCGCATCCCCTCGATCAGGAACATCGCACACAGCGTAGTACCGCGCCGCTGCGCCAGGAGCCGCGCATCACCGACTGAGCGAGGAACACGAAGCCGCGGGGCGACATCAGAATTCTCGCTTATCCTCTAGAAACTCGACCAGAATTCCACTCGGGTCCTTGATGAAGAAGTAAGTCACACCAGTCCTGCCCTGATGAATGTCGACGTTCGACGCGATGCCGCGGCTCTCGACGAAATCCTTGGCGTCGTGCACCGAATCGACTTTGAGGGCGAAGTGTTTGACACCGATCCGGGGAAGATCTGTCGTCGGGGATGCCGCGGTCTCGGGCGCGGGTGTCTGATCCCGATACCAGAAGATCTCCAGGTAGGTCGCGCCGAGCTTGAGATGTGCGATCTCCAGCTTGCCGCCTGGATCCTTCCAGTGCAACACGACTCTAAACCCGAACTGTTCGTAGAACGCTACGGATCCTGCCATATCGATCACGCTGATGGCGGCGTGATGAATCGCGAAATCCACGGGTAACTCCCTGCGCATCTCGACTGATGAGGCCACCACTACGCCGCCAGAACCCCCCGTGCCCGTTCTAGGAAATCGCCTACGACTGGGACCGACGCGTGTAGCTGCATCTTCCGGCAAAGATCACGGAGGCAGTCGGTGCCGCGCGTCGAGGTCAGACTCTGAGCCAGGTGCACCGCCGCCAGCCCGCGGTCCACGGCCGCCTCCAGGTCACGCTGCTTGCCGGGTCGAGCGAGAGCATCGGCGAGGTGGACCAGGTAGATCTGCCGATCCCGTGCGAAGGATTCGTCGAACATGGCGATTCCCTCATCGAGTAGCGCCGTCGCCTGGTCAGGCCGTCCCAGCTGCAGCAGACAGTGGCCCGCATCGGCCGTGATCCACGCTGGAGTCACCCAGTACAACCAGAGCGGATCACTGTCCGGCCGAAACCGCTCGACCTGCGTACGCGCCTGCGCGACGGCCGCCACACACGCCGATCCGTCCTGCAGGGTGGCCAGGGCACGGGCCTTCCATAGGGACAACTCGGCCAGCAGCCGGGGCGTTTCGCCACCGCGGATTCCAGCGGTAGCGGTCTCAATGAGCGTGACAGCCTCAGCGGGCCGACCATGATGGACCGCCTGATCGGCCATGTAACCAAGGATGTGGGCGCCCAGCGGCCGGTCATCGGCGCTGTGTGCGGCACGCAAAGCGGCGACGTGGTATCGCTGCCCCAGTCCGGGTTGTCCCGCGTCGTGGGCGATCCAACCGGTCAGTTGGCCAAGCTCAGCCAGCGCGACAAGCAGACTTCGGCCAGTGTGCTCGTCGTAGGACGCCTGGTCGAGCAGCCCAGCAACCCACCCAAAGGCCCGCTCCGCCAGCGGGAGCACAGTGCTACCACCTGCCGCATCGTCCATCGTCCGCAGCGTAGTGATCATGGCCGAGATCTGATCGACCAGCGTCGCTGATATCCGACCGCCCGAGAAGCCTGACACCAGCGGCTCCGGGTCACGGATCAACCATTGGTGCGCCGGGACCGTCAAGGCTGCTCCGGTCACAAAGACGAAACGCCGACGCTCCACTGGGCTACCACCACCGCTTAGTGCGACTGACACCTTAATGGTACCGCGATGGTCCCACGGCACCGAGAACACCGCGTCGCACCCAGCGTCGTCGACCAGCTCACCAGCAGCGTCCGCGGAGGTCACTACTGGCTCGCTGCGCAGGTGCTCGGCTGCGGCAAGACGGTCCGCCTGGCTGGATTCCCACTGCGACGGGGCGTACTCCTGCTTGGCGACGACCAGCTCGTCATTTCGCTTCAGCAGCGCGCTGTCGGCGAACCGGGCTTTCGCCTCGTCAGAGGCTCGCGCGAGGGCGGTGTCCAGCACTTCTTGCATGTACGGCAACGGGGTGATGTCCGCCTGTCGTGCTTCCCACTTGTTGACCGTTCGTACACCGACCCCGAGGCGCGCGGCGAAGTCGCGGACGCTCAGGCGCAGCGCCACCCGGAGCAGCTTCGCTTCACGACCGGTCCAGCGGGAAACGGTGGTCAACGGACACCGCACCTCCTCTATCAGCCTCTATCAGCAACGTCGCATGCAGCGTAGTACCGGGCAGCTGCGCCGGGAGTGCACCGCCGCGGCGCCAGCAGATCATTCCCGCCAGACCCTGCTCTGAGCAAGCTTCTCCTCAGGCCCCAGGGCCGGGACGTCGAGCCACTGGCTCGCCCCGGCTCTGGGTGCCAACCATCAGTCATCGAGACGAGCACGGAAGCAGGTTCAACAGGTGCATGAACGAGTCGGCGGGAAGGCGACGCAATCGTGATTCGCGAAGACCGGGAGCTGCTGACTGAACTGGCACGAGTGAACCGCGATATGGCGTCGTTGGCTCTGCGAATCATGGACGAAAGCGCCAGTGTCGCCGAACAGCAGCACTACGCACAACGACTCATCGCGGCGGGTGAGCAGTTGCAGAGCCGGGCGAACCGGACGGGAAGCGCGGTTATTGAGGGGGAGGTCGTCAACGGATTGATTGCCTTTCCAAGGTACACCGTTGGATCTGAATATAGATCGTGAGCAACGTTTGGGTAACGCGGTCTCGGCTGCTCATGGAAGAACTGGAGAAGCTGGTCGAGTGGCTCAGCAGCGATATTCCTAGATCGCCTGCCGTGCTTGAAGAACACACGGTGCGACTCTTGGCGATGGCCGTCGTGCTACTGCGTCAGCACCAGGTCACCATGCGGGGGCAGTGTCATTCTTGTGGGCGACTATCGCACTTGTGGCACAAACGGCGGAGATGCACTGTGCATCAGGCACTGGATCTTGGAATGGGTCAAAGCCTGGACGTGGTGTGGTGGCGAATGTTTGAGAGTGTCGGACGAACGTGGAGCCTGCCGGAGGTACGGGTTTGGGTCGCGCACCGAAGCGCACTCATGAACGGGGACGGGGCTGGCAGTGGGGGCAGGTGTAGGCGGAGCGGTTCATGAAGGACTCCCGCCGGATCGGAGTGCCACACCGCGGGCAGGGCCGGCCGTCTCGCCCGTAGGCGGCCAGCGAGCGGTCGAAGTAGCCGGAAGCGCCGTTGATGTTGACATACAGCGCGTCGAAGGAGGTGCCACCGGCGGCCAGTGCCTCGGTCATCACCTCGGTGGCGGCAGTCAGCGCGGCCCGTGCCTGCGGGCGGGGCAGCGTCTCGGTGGGTCGCGCCCAGTGCAGCCGGGCGCGCCACAGCGCCTCATCGGCGTAGATGTTGCCGATTCCGGACACCAGGGTCTGGTCCAGCAGCGCACGTTTGAGGTCGGTGCGCCGTCGCCGGATCCCGGCGACCACCGCGTCGAGGTCGAAAGACGGGTCCAGCGGGTCTCGGGCGATGTGCGCCACCGGGGTAGGCAGGCCGTCGACGAGTTCTTCCACCGAGAGGCCACCGAAGGTGCGCTGGTCGATGAAGCGCAGCTCGGGTCCCCCGTCGGTGAAGGCCAGCCGCACCCGCAGGTGCGTCTCGTCGGCCGCACCGGGAGGCTGGACGCGCATCTGCCCGCTCATCCCCAGATGAGCCAGCAACGCCGAACCGTCATCGAGATCCAGCCAGAGGTACTTGCCGCGACGCCGGGCGGCGTGCACCTGCCGACCGGCCAGCCGGGCGGCGAAGTCCAGCTCACCGGCGAGGTGACGGCGCACCGCACGCGGATGGCGCACCTCGACGGCGGCCAGGGTGCGTCCGGCGACGTGCTCGGCGAGGCCGAGCCGGACGGTCTCCACCTCGGGCAGCTCCGGCACGATGCCCTATCCCGCCGGCGGGGCGCTCCCGCTGGCCAGCTCGGACAGCGAACGCCAGGCCACCTCGGCGGCCCGCTGCTCGGCTTCCTTCTTCGTCCGACCCTGTCCCGTTCCGCGCTCCGTCCCACCTATCACGGCGGTTGCGGTGAACTCCTTGAGGTGGTCGGGCCCGTCCTCGACGACGCGGTACTCAGGAACTCCCATATCGTTGCTCGCGGTGAGCTCCTGGAGGCTGGTCTTCCAGTCCAGACCGGCGCCCAGCAGCGGAGCCGTGATCAGCAGCTGGTCGAACAGCCGGTGCACCATGCGGCGGGCCACCTCTATCCCGTGCTGTAGGTAAACCGCGCCGATCAGCGCCTCGACGGTGTCGGCCAGGATGCTGGACTTGTGCCGGCCCCCGGTAAGCTCTTCTCCCCGGCCCAGCAGCAGGTACTCGCCCAGACCGTGACCACCCAGCCCGCGGGCCACGCCGGCCAGCGCGTGCATGTTCACCACGCTGGCGCGCAGCTTGGCAAGCTGCCCCTCAGGCAGCTTGGGGTGAGCGCAAAACAGATGGTCGGTGACGACGACACCGAGGACGGCATCACCGAGAAATTCCAGGCGCTCGTTAGGCTCGAGGCCACCGCTTTCGTAGGCGTAGGAGCGGTGCGTGAGCGCAAGCGTCAACAGCTCGTCGTCGATCTGCACGCCGAGCGCAGTAAGCAGCGGGGCCCGATTCGGACCGTGACCCCGCGAAGACCGGTCCCCCACGGCTTCGTCTCGTCGCCGGCGTCAGGCCGGCCGGGCGATCTGGCGGTTGTCATACTTCCCGCAGTGCGGGCAGGCCAGATGCGGGGGCTTCGGCTGCCGGCAAGCCCGGTTCGAGCAGGCCGCGAGAGTCGGCGCGGTAGCCTTCCACTGTGCCCGCCGCGAGCGGGTGTTCGACCGCGACATTCTGCGCTTCGGGACGGCCACGTCAGTCGTTCTCCTCTTCGCTACCGCTGAGGTATTTCATCACCGGAGTTACCAGCACTGAGACACTGCTTCAGCGCGGGTCCATTGTGTCATGCCAGTGATCCGTACCGAGTTCGGCCCGCTTGCCACCGCACTCGGGACACAGACCGGGGCAGTCGTCGCGGCACACCGGAGCCTGTGGAAGCGCCAGCAACACCGCGTCGCGGACCACGGGCTCGAGGTCGACCAGGTCGTCGACCACCCGGCTGACCTCGCCGGGATCCGTGGTCTCATCGGTTGCCGTGTCCGGGTAGGCGAACAGCTCGGTCAGATCGACCTCCAGGCGGTCCATCAGCGGATCCAGGCACCGGGCGCACTCTCCGGTCAACCGTGCGGATGCCGTGCCGGACACCAGCACACCCTCCATGACCGACTCCAGCCGGACGTCCAGCGCGACCTCGTCTCCCTGCGGGATCCCGACCACGTCCAGCCCCAGCCCAGCCGGCAGCGGGACCGTCCGGTGATAGGAACGCATCGCCCCAGGACGCCTGCCCAGCTCCCGGGTGTCGATCACCCATGGTGCGGACGGGTTGGGGCGAGCACGATCGGCATGGCGTGGCATCAGGACTCAAGGGTAAGTGACCGCAGCCCGGCGCTGACGGCAGACCGGCTCAGCCGCGGTACTGGCCCGCTGCGGCCGGCGTCGCCATGCCGTGGCTACGGCCGCCCCGGCTGATGGCGCGCAACGTACGGTTGAGCAGGTCCTCGAACTCCGCCAGCGTGCCTTCGACGTAGGCGTCGCATTCCGAACGAAGCCGCTGCACGTCCGCACTCGCCTCATCATGGATCCGGGCGGCCTCCGCACGGGCAGCGTGCACCACCTGGGTCTGCTCCACCAGCCGGGCCTGCTCGGCCCGGCCGTCGGCGACCGCCCGCTCATAGCCGGCCTTGCCGGCCGCCGTCATGCGCTCAGCCTCGGCCTCAGCCCGTCCGGTGAGCTCCTGATACTCCTGGCGTCCGGTGACCGCGATGCGCTCGGCCTCAGCCTGCGCGTCGGCGACCATCGACTCGGCGCAGGCACGAGCCTCGGCGACCAGCTTCTCGGCCTCGTCACGGGCGCCGGTCACCGTCCGCTCTGCCTCGGTACGGGCTTCCTCGCGCTCCCGTTGCGCCTCCCGCTGTGCGGTGTCCACCAGCTCGTCGCGATGGTCCAGCACGTCCTGAGCATCGTCGAGCTCGGTGGGAATCGCATCACGGACGTCGTCGAGCAGCTCGAGCACATCCCCGCGGGGCACCACGCAGCTCGACGTCATCGGCACGCCGCGCGCCTCCTCCACAGTGGTCACGAGCTCGTCGAGCGCCTCGAAGACCCGGTACACCGGCCCCTCCTTGGTGTCGTCAACCACAGCGTCGTCAGCCACGAGTGATCAGTGTGCCCGCCCGGGCAGCTCAGACCCGGCAGCGCGCGGTGCGCGGCGTGTCACGACTGGGCGAGCCGGCTGATCAGGCGTTGGTGCACCGTGGCCGGCAGTAGATGGCCGACGTCACCGCCGTAGGTGGCGACCTCCTTGACCAGTGAGCTGGACAGGAAGCTGTAGGTGGGGTTGCTCGGCATGAACATCGTGTCCACTCCGGACAGCTGGTAGTTCAGCTGAGCCATCTGCAACTCGTAGTCGAAATCACTGACCGCGCGCAGGCCCTTGACGATCGTCGCGATCCCGTTGGCCCGGCAGTAGTCCACCAGCAGCCCGTGCCAGGAGTCGACCCTGACGTTGGGCAGGTCCGCGGTGATCTCCTTGAGCATGGCCATCCGGTCGCCGACCTCGAACAGGCAGCTCTTGGTCTTGTTGATCAGAACGGCGACCACAACCTCATCGAACTGGACCGCGGCCCGCTCGATGATGTCGAGGTGCCCGTTGGTCGCGGGGTCATAAGAGCCGGGACACACCGCGCTCCGCATGACCGTAGTACACCACGGTATCGCCATACCGCCGATGGGTGATCTCCACCACACCATCGGGCCAGGTCGGCTCGAGTGCCCTGGCTGCACGTTCCACCACGAGCAGCGCCGAGCCGGCCAGCCAGCCACCGGTGACCAGGGCGCTCAACACGCCGGCCAGCGTCGCCTCGTCCAGGGCGTAGGGCGGGTCGGCGAGGACCACGTCGTAAGGCTCGCCGGGGTCACCATGCAGCACCGCCTGCACCGCACCAGTCGTCACCTGCGCCCCAGGCAGCCCCAACGTCTCGACGTTGCGGCGCAGCACAGCTGCCGCGCGCCGGTCAGACTCCACGAACCGGGCGTGCGCCGCGCCGCGGGACAGCGCCTCCAACCCCAGCGCGCCGGATCCGGCGTACAGATCGAGCACCCGGGCGCCGTCGAGGTTCCGGCGGGCCTGCAATGCGCTGAACACCGCCTCCCGGACCCGGTCCGACGTCGGTCGGGTGCCCTGCGGCGGCACAGCCAGCCGCCGCCCGCCGGCCACCCCCGCCACGATCCGTGTCACGCCTCCATAATGGCGGAGCCGGGTGACCTCCTTGTGAGTGGCAAACAGTGTTATAACACTGTTTGCCACTCACAAGGAGCGCAGCTCCAAGATCAGATCACCCCCTTCCACCTGCTGCACGGCCTTGATCGCCAGCCGGGCGACGGTGCCGGGCTTGGGCGCGGTGATGCCGGCTTCCATCTTCATCGCCTCGATGGTGGCCACCGGCTGCCCGGCGGACACGGTGTCGCCTTCGGACACCTGCAAGGTGACCACGCCGGCGAACGGTGCCGGAATGTGGTCGCTGTTGGACCGGTCGGCCTTCTCGGCAACCGGGACCGTCGAGTCGATGGAGCGATCTTGGACCTGCAGCAGCCGCAGCTGGCCGTTGAGGGTGCACATCACGGTGCGCATGCCGCGCTCGTCGGCATCGCCGATCGCCTGGAGCTGGATCAGCAGTCGCACTCCCGGATCGAGGTCCACGGCGTGCTCCTGGCCGGGACGCAGCCCGTAGAAGAACTCCCGGCTGGGCAGCACCGAGGTGTCCCCGTAGGCCCGACGATGTTCCTCGAACTCTGCGGTGGGGCCGGCGAACAGCAGCCGGTTGAGGGTCCGCGTCCGGTCGGTCTGCAAGCCCTTGCGGTCCTCAGCGGACAGCTCCGCGATCCCCTTAGGACCGCTACGACCCGCCAATGCCTTGCTGCGTAAGGGTTCTGGCCAACCCCCGGGAGGATCACCCAGCTCACCGTGCAGGAATCCGATCACCGAGTCGGGGATGTCGAACCGCGCCGGGTCGGCCTCGAAGTCCTTCGGCTCGACACCGGCACCGACCAAGTGCAGGGCCAGATCCCCGACCACCTTGGAGGACGGGGTGACCTTCACCAGCCGCCCGAGCATCCGGTCGGCCGCTGCGTAAGCCTCCTCGATCTGCTCGAACCGGTCCGCCAGACCCAGCGCCACGGCCTGCTGGCGCAGGTTGGACAGCTGGCCGCCAGGGATCTCGTGGTGATAGACCCGCCCGGTGGGCGAGGCCAAGCCTGACTCGAAAGGCGCGTAGACCTTGCGCACCAGCTCCCAGTAGGGCTCCAGGTCACAGACCGCCTGCAGGTCCAGCCCGGTGCTGCGCTCGGTGTGGTCGGTGGCCGCGACCAGCGCCGACATCGCCGGCTGGGAGGTGGTCCCGGCCATGGCGGCCGTCGCTGCGTCCACCGCGTCCACCCCGACGTCGATCGCGGCGAGCAGGGTGGCGAGCTGCCCACCGGGAGTGTCGTGGGTGTGCAGGTGCACCGGCAGGTCGAACCTGCTGCGCAGCGCGGTCACCAGGGTGCGGGCCGCGGGCGGCCGGAGCAGGCCGGCCATGTCCTTGATGGCCAGCACGTGGGCACCGGCCGCGACGATCTGCTCGGCCAGCCGCAGGTAGTAGTCCAGTGTGTACAGCTGCTCAGCGGGATCGGACAGATCGGCGGTGTAGCACAACGCCACCTCGGCGACGGCTTGGCCGGTCTCGCACACCGCGTCGATGGCCGGGCGCATCTGGGAGACGTCGTTGAGCGCATCGAAGATCCGGAAGATGTCCACGCCGGTCTGCACAGCCTGCTCGACGAAGGCAGCGGTCACCTCCGTCGGGTACGGCGTGTAGCCGACGGTGTTGCGCCCGCGCAGCAGCATCTGCAGGCACAGGTTCGGTACCGCCTCGCGCAACGCTGCCAGCCGCTCCCACGGGTTCTCGGCGAGGAAGCGCAGCGCCACGTCGTAGGTCGCCCCACCCCAGCACTCCAGCGACAACAGTTGCGAGGTCATCCGGGCGACGTAGGGTGCCACGGCGACGAGGTCGGTGGTGCGCACCCGGGTCGCGAGCAGCGACTGGTGGGCGTCCCGGAATGTGGTGTCCGTGACGGCGACGCTGCCGCGGGCCCGCAACCAGCGCGCGAACTCCGCTGGGCCCAGCGCGAGGAGCTGGTGGCGGGATCCGGTCGGTGGTGGGCGGTCCAGCTCGATGTGCGGCAGCTTGCTAGCCGGGGCGACCAGTTTGGGGGGCTCACCGTGCGGCCGGTTCACCGTCACGTCGCCGAGGTAGGTCAGCAACCGGGTGCCGCGGTCCGCGGGCTGCCGAGTGGAGAGCAGGCGCGGCCGCTGCTCGATGAAGGAGGTGGTGACCTTGCCTGCCACGAAGTCCGGCTCGTCGAGCAGCGCAAGCAGGAACGGGATGTTGGTGTGCACCCCGCGGATCCGGAACTCGGCGATCGCCCGGCGTGCCCGGAGCAGGGCAGACCTAAAGTCCCGTCCCCGGCAGGTCACCTTGACCAGCATGGAGTCGAAATGCGGGCTGATCTGGGCACCCGGGTACACGGTGCCGCCGTCCAGCCGGACCCCGGCCCCGCTGGCGGAACGGTACGCGGTGACCGTCCCGACATCCGGGCGGAAGTCGTTGGCCGGGTCCTCGGTGGTGATCCGGCACTGCAGCGCAGCACCGTGCAGCACGATTGCGTCCTGGGACAACCCCAGGGAGGCCAGGGTCTGTCCGGCCGCGATCCGCAACTGGGACGCGACCAGGTCGATGTCGGTGATCTCCTCGGTCACCGTGTGCTCAACCTGGATGCGCGGGTTCATCTCGATGAACACGTGGGCACCCGCCGGGTCGACGAGGAACTCCACGGTGCCCGCGTTGACGTAACCGATGTGCCGGGCGAAGGCCACCGCGTCAGCGCAGATCCGCGCCCGCAGATCAGGATCCAGGTTCAGCGCGGGGGCGATCTCCACGACCTTCTGGTGGCGCCGCTGCACCGAGCAGTCCCGCTCGTAGAGGTGGATCACCTTGCCGGTCGCATCGGCGAGGACCTGCACCTCGATGTGCCGGGGGTCCAGGACGGCCCGCTCCAGGAACACCGTCGGGTCACCGAAGGCCGACTCAGCCTCGCGGGAGGCCGCCACCAGCGCGTCGCGCAGGCCGCGAGGTGAGCCGACCCGACGCATACCACGCCCACCACCACCGGCGACGGCCTTGACGAAGATCGGAAACCCGATCCCGTCAGCGGCGGCCATCAGTTGATCGATGTCGGCGGACGGGGGGCAGGATGCCAGCACCGGAACGCCGGCCGCACGCGCCGCAGCCACCGCCCGCGACTTGTTGCCGGCCAGCGCCAGCACGTCAGGTGGCGGCCCGACGAAGGTGATGCCGGCCTGCTGGCAGGCGGTGGCCAGCTCCGGGTTCTCCGACAGGAAACCGTAACCGGGGTAGACGGCGTCAGCCCCGGCGCGCTCGGCGGCTCGGATGATCTCGTCCACCGAGAGGTAGGCGCGAACCGGATGGCCTTTCTCGCCGATCTGGTACGCCTCGTATGCCTTGAGCCGATGCTCGGAGTTGCGGTCCTCATAGGCGAACACCGCGACCGTCGGGCAGCCCAGTTCGTAGGCGGCGCGAAACGCCCGGATCGCGATCTCCCCGCGGTTGGCGACCAGCAGCTTGCTGAACACGTGCCAGCTCCCCTCCGCGCAACCGGATCAGTTACCGGTTCGTCACCTGCATCATCCCAGGTGATGGGGGTCGCCGGGCATGCTGAAATCTGTCCGGCGCGGTAGCTGTCCCGGGCGAGCGCCAAAACGGGTATCAAGGATGTGACAACCCGGAAAGGACGCGGCCATGGGCAGACAGACCTACCATCATTTTCACCGCCGGGGTCGGCTGCGGCGGCCTTTCGGTCCGCTGCTGGTGCTGCTGGTGCTGCTGGGCGCCGCGCTGCTGGCCGTCGTCGGAGCCGCCGCCGCGGCGGCGATCGCCATGCTGACGGCCCTCGCACCGTTCGCGTTGGCGTTCGTCGTGGCTCGCCGGCTGCACCGCCGTCGCCGGCGGGTGGGCCGGCGGCAGCATCCGGCGGTGGCGCCGGCCCACCCGCCGGTGCCGGACTGGCAGACCACCCGGGCCCGGTTCGCCCAGCTGCGCAGTGAATACGGCCAGTTCGAATGCGATCCGCTTGCGGTACTGCGGCTTCCCGCGCTGGCCGATGTCACCGTGCCGTCCACCGGCCGGTTCGTGGACGCCTTCGCCGAAGCCCAGGCACTGGACACCGCCACCGAGCCACCAGCCACACACCGCGCTCGCTTCGCCACCGCAGTGGAGCAGGCATGGCAAGCCTGGCACGCCGCACGCGACGCGGCGCAACGCATCCGGCTGGCCAGCATCCCGGCGCCGGAGCGGGCCACCGTGCAGCGGGCGATCAAGCTACTCACCATGGCCCGGGACTCCGACCACGACGCCGAACGCATCGCCGCCTACGCCAAGGCTCGAGCCGAGCTGGCCAAGCTGGACCGCAGCGGGACGCTGCGGCTGCCACCCACCGCAGCCGCAGCGCTGGACGTCGCCGCCCGCGGCCAGCTGCCCGCCACCACGCCGGAGCCCATCCACCAGGCCCCGGCCTGACTCAGCCGACGGCTCCCGACCCAGCGGAGAGCTTGGCGACACCTTCGACGTCAAGCCGGGCACCGAGCCGCTCGAAGCAGGCGCGGGCGGCAGCCAGCTCCAACCGTGCCGCTTCCAGCAGGCCGGCCCGATCCAGCGCGGTGGCCAGCAACACCTGGGTCCGCGCGCTCTCGTAGGGCGCCCCGACCGCACGCCACAACTGGACGCCACGGTGCAACGGCCCCAGCGGGTCGTCCTCACCGGTGGCCAGCAGCAACGCGCCGCGAGCGGTCTCGGCCGCCGCGACCAACGCCTGGCTGCCGTAGGTCTGCGCCGACTCGGTCAGCTCGGCTACCGCGCCGCGGGCGGTGCCGAGATCGTCGACGGCCAGCGCGAGGGCCACCTGTTCCGGCAACAGCCGGGTCCGGCCCAAACGGTCCCACCCGTCACCGGCCAGCGCCGAATTGATCAGCTTGGCGGCTCCGGCGGGGCAACCGCGCAGCAGCATCAGCCTGGCTCGGCCGGGCAATGGGCTGGCTCCCAGCTCCTCGGCCTTGGAAAAGGCATCCTCGGCACTGTCCAGGTCGCCGAGGCGCAACCGGATCTCACCGATGCCGGCAAAAGCGAGGCCGACGTGGCCCAGGTCGAAGCACTGCATGGCGGTGCAAGCCCGGCGGGCCTGCTGCTCGGCCAGTGCCCAGGCACCCCGGCTGATCATGATTCCGATGCGGTGGGTCTCGCAGTCACCGGGGAAGCTGTTCAGCCCAGTGCGCGCACAGCAGTCCTCAATGGCCTCGATCCATTCCTGGGCTCGCCGGAAGTCACCCAGCTCATGACAGGTACTGATGGTCATGCAGAAGATCTGCCCGGCGGCAAGCTGCGAGAGCCCCCCGCCGACGGCCATCACCATCCCCTCATCGAGCAGGGCCAGCCCCTTCGCGATCTGCCCTCGGTGCACGAAAACCAAACCCTGGTAAGCCATCCCGATGGCCTGCAGCTCCGCGACGCGGTGTCGCGCGCCCATGTCGTATGTCGACCGGGCGGCGGCCAAGGCCGCCTCTTGATCGCTGGATCCCAGCGCGATGAGCGTGGCCGCCCACAACAGGTATCCCCGCTCGGCACAGTCGCAGTCGTTCTCCAGCAGCCGCTGCGCGCGATGAAACCAGCCACTGGCGACCGAGAAACGCCGGAAGAACCCGTGTTGCATCGCGAGCAAGGCGGCGGTCCGAGCAGCCGGGCGCTGTTCTCCGGCCTGTAGGTATGCCTGGTGCGCGCGCTGTCGCGCGGACAACGATTCCCGGTGGTGCCCCAACCAGAACTGCGCTTCGGCCAAGCCCTCGACGTCCTGCGGTGCCAGTGCGCCCGCCCGATCCGCCGCGGACAGCAGCTCGGCGGCACGCTGCCAATCATGCGCTGCTAATGCATCGCGGGCTTCGTCCATCGGCTGCCCACCGGCGCGCACTGCAGCCACGGACACCTCGACCGGCCCGCGCCTCCGTTGCTCGGGTGGTCGCCAGTCCAGGTCGGGAAGCTGGGCGAGCACGGCCTCGTGCAGCCGGACCAGCTGCGGGCTCGGGTCGATTCCAAGTTGCTCTTTGAGCTGCTCACGTAGCCGCGCATAGGCACCCAGGGCGTCGGCTTGGCGCCCGCAGCGGTACATAGCCCGGATGAGCTGGGACCACAGCCGTTCTCGCAACGGGTACTCGGTCACCGCACGGGTCAACTCGCTGCACAACGCGGCGTGGCGGCCGAGGGCGAGCTCCGCCTCAGCGCGATCCTCCAACACGATCGAATGCAGCTCGACGAGCCGGGTGATCTCGGCTTGGGCGAACAACTCGAACCTGAATTCGCCCAGTGGCTCGCCGCGCCACAATGCCAACGCACGGTTCAGTGTCTCGGCGGCCCGCTCCGGGTCGGCAGGCAGCGCATCACGACCCGCACGAGCTAATCGCTCGAACCGCACCGCGTCGATCGCGTCGGGAGCGGCGGCCAGCAGATAACCCTGGCGGCGGGTACGCAGCACGCCGTCTTGAGCCCGCGGGGCGCGATCGGGCTCCAGCGCCCGGCGCAGGTGAGAAACGTGGGTTTGCAAGGTGTTCGCTGCGGTGGCCGGTGGCTCGGCGCCCCAGAGCACCTCGATCAACCGCTCGGCCGACACCAACTGGTTGGCGTGTACCACGAGCACAGCCAGCAGCAGCCGCTCCTTGGTGCTGGACACCTCGATACGACGATGCTGGTCCAGAACCTCCAACGGCCCTAAAACAATAAATTCCACAGTGCCTCCAGACCCCGCTCCAGTGGCGCTTCAGTTGCTTTTCAGTTGTCACGCGCATGCTGCCCACCCCGAGTTCTCCCCTATCGCGGAGGCAGCAGTGGACGAGATCATATCCGCTCACGCACGACCTGATCACTACACGTTCGGGTCAGGTCACTGTCTGTGACAGCATACATTCGCCCCCGCGGTGATTCGATGAGCCCATCCAAGCCGGCCGATCAGGCCGCCGCGGTAGCGGCTGCGCTGGCCGAGCTCGGCGTGCGACCCGGAGAGCGAGTGCTGATCATGTTGCCGGGCGGTCGCAACTTCGTCAACGTCTTCATCGGTGCGATGCGACGGGGTGCTGTGCCGTTGGCGGTGAATCCAGGACTGCCCGCAGCCGACGTGACCGCGATCGCCGAGGAGACGGGTGCCCGGCTGATAGTTGTCTCGGCAGACCGGCTGATAGTTGTCTCGGCAGAGCGGATCCACGGGCTGACCGATCTGCAGGCCGAGCCACCGGTCCAGGTAGCCCAGGTCGGGGAAGTCCAGCCGCAGGGCCTCTGGGTAGCTGCGCTGCGGCGACGCTGAGCCAGCGGCAGGCACCCGCCGACTAGGGGGCGGCGGGTGCCTGCCGCCCCTTCTTCAGCCCCGTTTCAGTGGCCCTTCAGTCACTCTTCAGTCATCACGTCCATAATTTCGCCGCAGCTTCACCGATCATGCAGGTTAGCGCAGGCGAGCCCGCAGCCACCGACGACGGTTCGTGGTGTGCTACCCCTGCCCTACGCCTGTTGGCATCAAGGATTTCGGTGAGCCGCGTTTCCATGAGCCGGCCGACCGGGTGGCAGGAACCCGCCGACAAGGGGGCGGCGGGTTCCTGCCACCCCCGGCCGTGATAGCTCCTCTCGACCGGACGTGGTGACCAACCGTTAGTGCATTGCGGCATGGCGTTGGCGTTGCGACGATCGTGCGGGTACAACCCACACTGCAACGTCGATTCCTGGGTCCCGATTCCTGTGATCTCGATTACTGGGGGAACGGATGCGTACACGTCGATCCGGCATCGCGCTCGCCGCAGCGTTGCTACTCGGAGCGGGCCTGATCACCGGTGGCACCGCCGCCGCGCAGGTCGAGCCGCGGCTGCAGCCGGCCGCCAAGACACCGGTGGCGCAGGGCTATGGAGGCGCGGTGGTGTCGGACACCGCGGAGTCGACACAGGCCGGCCTGGAGGTGTTGCGCCACGGTGGAACCGCTGCCGATGCCGCAGTGGCGGTGGCAGCGACACTCGGCGTGACCGATCCTTACGTCGCGGGTATCGGCGGCGGCGGCTACTTCGTCTACTACGACGCGCGTACCCGCCGGGTGTCCACAATCGACGGGCGGGAGACCGCACCGGCCGCCGCCGGTCCATCGCTGTTCCTCGACCCGTCGACCGGGCAGCCGCTGCCGTTGCCGGCCGCGGTGAACAGCGGGTTGTCCGTCGGTGTGCCGGGCATGCTGGCCACCTGGCAGCGTGCGCTGCAACGGTGGGGCCGCTTCGGGCTCGCCGAGAACCTGCGGCCAGCAGTGCGGGTCGCCGAGCGCGGCTTCGTCGTCGACGCGACATTCCAGGAGCAGACCCGGCAGAACGCCACGCGCTTCGCCCAGTTCCACTCCACAGCGACACTGTTCCTGCCCGGCGGCAAGCCACCCGCGGTGGGCTCGGTGCTCCGCAATCCCGACCTCGCGAAGACATACCGGGAGATCGGCCGGCGCGGCATCGGGGCACTCTACGGCGGCCCGATCGGCACCGACCTGGTCAACGCCGTGCAGCACGTGCCACTGGCTCCTGGCGCCACGCTGGTTGCCCGGCCCGGTGCGATGACCCTGCCGGACCTGCGTGCCTACCGCGCCCTGGACGCCGCCCCGACCCACGTCAACTACCGCGGCCTCGACGTGTATGGCATGGCGGCGTCGTCCAGCGGGGGCATCACCGACGGCATGGCGCTGAACATGCTCGGCAACGTCGACCTGTCCGCGATGCGCCCGGTGCAGGCGGTGCACCACTATCTGGAGGCCAGCCGGCTCGCGTTCGCCGATCGCAACCGCTACCTGGGCGACTCCCGCTACGTGCAGGTGCCCCAGCAGCGCCTGCTGTCGAAGTCCTACGGCCGCCGGCGCGCCTGTCTCATCGAGCCGGCGAAGGCCGCCACCAGCCCGGTCCCGCCGGGTGACCCGTTCGCTGACTCGCGGGCCTGCACGCCGGTCGGCGCGGGCGTCGGGGCACCCGATCAGAGCAACCACACCAACCACTTCGTGGTTGCCGACGGTGCGGGCAACGTCGTGTCCTACACCAACACGATCGAGCAACTGGGTGGCAGCGGGATCGTGGTTCCCGGCCGGGGTTTCCTGCTCAACAACGAGCTCACCGACTTCAACTTCGCGCCGACGCAGGGCGACGCGCCCGATCCCAACCTGCCGGCGGCCGGCAAGCGCCCCCGCTCGAGCATGTCGCCGACCATCGTGCTGCGCGACGGCAAGCCGTTGCTCGCCGTCGGCTCGCCGGGCGGCTCCACGATCATCACCACGGTGTTGCAGATCCTGGTCAACCGGATCGACTTCGGCCTGAGCCTGCCGGATGCGATCGCCGCACCCCGGGCCTCGCAGCGCAACGCCGCGACCACCCAAGCCGAGCCGGCCTTCCTCGCCGCACCCGTCAGACCCGGGCTGGAGGCACTCGGCCACAAGTTCGCGATCAGCGACACCTCGCCACTGGACCCCACCATCAAGATCGCCCCAGAGATCGGCGTCGCCTCCGCCCTGGAATTCCTCCCCCACGGTGAAGTGCTCGCCGTCGGAGAACCGGTCCGCCGCGGCGGCAGCGCCGCCGCCGTCGTCTGCCCCACCCGCTGACTGGCACAGACCGGCGGGAGCATCCGACTGTCCGGGAACTACCGTGGGCAGTGAGACACCGTCCAAAGTTTCCATATGGCGGAGGTGCAGGATGACCGACCCGACGATCGGCGAGCGCATCCGCGCACTGCGCCGACCCACCTACACGCAAACCGACCTGGCGGCAGCGGCCGACGTCAGCGTCGACGTGATCCGCAAGCTGGAACAGGGCCGCCGGCAGACAGCCTCGATCGCCACGCTGGCGCGCATCGCTCGCGTCCTGGACGTCGACGTCGCCGAGCTGCTGAGCTCCTGCCGCCCGGCTGCCTCCGCGGGCGACGGCCAGGTCCGAATCTGGGCCATCCGCAACGCGCTCACCAGTGTGGACGGCCTCCTGGGCGAGCTCGATGGCGCCGACGCGCCCGACCTGACCGAGCTGGCCCGCGCCATCACCTACGCCTGGGGTGCCTTCTGGTCCGGGCGGTACGGGACGCTGGCCGCAATCCTGCCCCGGCTGCTGACCGAGGTTGCGGCCGCGACGCACGAAGCTGCCGCGGCCGGGGACGGTCATGCGGCCGATCTCGCCGCGCAGGTCCACCAGATCACCGCGAGCACGCTGCTCCGGTTCGATGCGCCCGACCTCAGTCACGTCGCGGCCCGGGAGGCGCTGCGCTTGGCTGCCGTAGCACCGGATCCGCTACGGGTCGCCTCCGCGCGCTACACACTGGGCCACGTGCTCATCCGCCAAGGTCGATTCGTCGACGCCGAACGGGTCTGTGTGGCCACCGCCGAGCAGATGCAGCCCAGGGGGAGGCCAAGCACCGCGCAACTGTCGGTCTATGGCGGTGTGCTGCTGCGTGGGGCCACCGCCGCTGCCCGGCAGCGTCGAGCCGGTGCGGCTGCCGACCTGCTTGCCGAGGCTGGTGCGGTCGCACAGCGCACCGAGGTTGATCGCACGGATTACGACGTGATTTTCGGTCCAAGCAATCTGATCATGCAGTCCACGGATTGTTTCGTGGTCGCCGAGGACTACGTACGAGCAGCGGAGGTGGCCCGCAGGATGCCACGAAACTCGGCACTGCCGCTGGTGTCCCGGTCCCGGCACTTGGTCGATGTCGCGCACGCCAAGCTGCGGCTGGACCACCCACAGGCCGCTGAGTCGGCGCTGCTCACCATGGAGCAGGCCGCCCCGGAATGGACCGCGCACCACCGGCTGCCCCGCGTGCTCGTCGACGAGCTGCTGACCCGGGGTCGCCCCTCGGCACGGCTGCGCGACCTGGCCGACCGCCTGCGCACCACGAGACCGCCGCAACCGTCCTAGCCGCCCGTAGCATCGAACGGCGACTGCCGGTAGGGCAGGACGCCCGACCGCGGCAGGCCGCTGTGGTCAACGATCATTGCATGATCATGGACCATTTTGCGGAATCCCCGAGTTCCGGAAGCACGCCCGCAGAGACCTTCCGTGCGGCTTTTCCAGGCCGCACCCCGGAAGGCGAGCTGAGCACACTGATTGTGACGCGGCAGGGTTTAGGCCGCGACGGGCGGGTTTGGCTCACATTCGACGGAGCGATCCGTACTACCGTGGTACTGACCGACGGGGAGACCGGGCAGCTGATCGGGATGCTCGGCAGCGCGAAGACGCGCCATCCGGGCGAGACGAGGAAGTCTCAGGACTGAGGTCGCCGACACCCTGTGCGAGGACGGATCGCTGGACAGATGAACCAGAAACACACCCGAGATCTCGCCGCGTGGCACATCCCCCGCTGGGCGCCCACCACCCCCGCATCATGACCAGCATGCTCGCGGGAGCGTTCCTCGGCGGGCTCGTAGCCGCCCTGACTTTCGGGCTGGCTTTCGAACTCGATGCGGGGCTCAACTTCCGGCACGCAACCCTGCAAGACCACTTGGCCGGACAGAGCAGTCCGAATCTCACGATATCCTCCGCAAGTCGCCTGCCCTAATGAGGCTGCGCCTTATTAGCCACCACCCTCGAATGGGTCAGAATCGTCTCTTCTGTCCCGCATCGCTATCACGTTCTCGCGGATGCGACGCAGCACAGACAGTGCAACGTAATAGCGTGCGCGTTGTTCGTCCCTTGGCATCAACAGGTCAGCTTCGACAAGCTGCCGCAGGTCCCGAGTCGCCGTCGCCTCGGTTATCTCCTCCAGGCCGTCCGCAAAGTACGAACGGTAGGTTCTATTACGCACGCGCAAGCCTAACGCGGCATCGAAGAGAGCCATGATCGTCCGCTCCGGAAGTCGACGAGCGGCGACCAGCATCTCCAGTTCCGACCATATCCGCTCGCTCTCATTGATCCGCCGCACCATGGTTCTCGCCTACCGCAGATGAGCGGTGAGCATGTATCGTATCCAGGGACGTACGTCACGATCAGGCTGCCAAGCACCTCCGCCCACCTCCCTGAGGACGTGGTAATAGCTCTGCGTGTTGCGACCTAGATACTCTTCGACGCTCATGAAGACCGGACTCACGAGCCCACCCCTGGCGAGGACGAGGCTCTGCAGGCACCGAGACATCCGACCGTTTCCATCACGGAACGGGTGAATCATGACGAGATTGAGATGAGCCATACCGGCCTTTATGATCAGCGACTCATCCGAGCTGGCATTCAGATTCTCAACCAGCTCGGCGATCAAACCCGGCACCGCGTCGACGCCGGGCCCTTCGCATCACACCTTGTCGAGGAACTGGGCGCGGTCCTCGTCGAGCAGGTCGGCGGCCAGGCGAGCGAGCAAGGGATGGGCGGTGAGGTCGGGATCGGCCTCGATCAGGTGCTGGGCGGCGTCTCGGGCCTGGCCGATCAGGTCCTCGTCGCGCAGCAGTGACAGCAGCTTGAGCCCGGAACGGCGGCCGGACTGCACCGCGCCCAGCACATCGCCCTCCCGGCGCAGCTCCAGATCCAGCCGGGCCAGCTCGAACCCGTCGGCGGTGGCAGCCACCGCATCCAGGCGTTCCCGAGCACCGGTGCCCGGCGGTGAATCGGTCACCAGCAGGCACAACCCGGGATGCGACCCGCGGCCCACCCGGCCGCGCAGCTGGTGCAGCTGGCTGATCCCGAACCGGTGCGCATCCATGATCACCATGACGGTGGCGTTGGGCACATCCACCCCGACCTCGATGACGGTGGTGGCCACCAGCACGTCGATCTCACCGGCGGCGAAGGCGCGCATCACGGTGTCCTTCTCCTCCCCGGGCAGCCGGCCGTGCAGCACAGCCAGCCGCAGCCCGGCCAGCGGACCATCGGTGAGCTGCGGCACCAGGTCGAGCACCGCCAGCGGCGGGCGGGCGCCATCCTCCCCGCCGGCGGTGTCCTCACCGGCGGCATCCGCACCGCCGATCCGCGGGCACACCACGTAGACCTGCCGGCCGGCGGCGACCTCCTCGACGACCCGCTGCCAGACCCGGTCCAGCCAGGCGGGCTTCTCCCCGACCGGCACCACCGTGGTGGCGATCGGCGACCGGCCATCCGGGAGCTCGCGCAGCGCGGAGACCTCCAGGTCGCCGTAGACGGTCATCGCGACGGTGCGCGGGATCGGCGTCGCGGTCATCACCAGCACGTGTGGGCTGGTGCCCGTTACCGCCCGGCCCCGCAACGCGTCGCGCTGCTCAACGCCGAAGCGGTGCTGCTCGTCGACGACGACCATGCCCAGGTCGGCGAAGGACACCCGGTCGGAGATCAGCGCATGCGTGCCCACCACGATCCCGGCCGCACCACTGGCCGCGTCCAGCAGCGCCTGCTTGCGAGCCCGCGCCGGCAACGACCCGGTGAGCAGGGCGATCCGGGTGGCCACCTCGGCGGACCCCAGCTCACCGGCCCGCCCGAGCTCGCCGAGCATGTCCCGCAGCGACCGGGCGTGTTGCCCGGCCAGTACCTCGGTGGGCGCCAGCAGCGCCGCCTGCCGCCCGGCGTCGACGACCTGCAGCATCGCGCGCAGCGCCACCACGGTCTTTCCGGAGCCGACCTCGCCTTGCAGCAGCCGGTTCATCGGGTGCGCACCGGTCAGCTCCTCGGTCAGCAGCTCGCCCACCTGCCGCTGCCCGGCGGTCAACGTGAACGGCAACGCAGCGTCGAACGCGGCGGCCAGCCCCCCGTCGCGGCGTGGACAGGCCGGCGCGGGCCGGCCCACCACCTCCTGACGGCGCCGCGCGAGAGTGAGCTGCACCGCCATCGCCTCGTCCCACTTCAGCCGGTGCTGGGCGGCAGCGATCTCGGATCGGTCGTCGCAGCGATGCACGGCCCGCAACGCCGCACCCAACCCCAGCAGCCGGTGCCGGGCCCGCAGAGCCGGCGGAAGCGGATCAGCCGGGTCATCCAGGACGTCGACGACCTGGCGCAGGCAGAGCTGGATCGTCCAGGACGGCAGGTCCCTGGTGGCGGGATAGACCGGGATCAGCGGCCGGGAGAACTCCGCGACCTCGTCGGCGTCCCCGTCGAGCAGCTGGAATCTCGGGTGGGTGAGCTGCGGGATACGTTTCTTGCCGTACGTCGTCACCCGGCCGGCGAACAACGCCTTCCGGCCGGGGGTCAATGTCTGGTCCAGGCGCCACTGGTTGAAGAAGGTGAGGTTCAGGGTGCGGTTACCGTCCCAGATCACCACACTCTGGATGGTCCCCTTCTTCGTCTGCATCTGCCGTGAGCTGCAGCTGCGTACCTGGGCGACGACCGTGACGTCCTCCCCCGGCGCCAGGCCCGCGATCGGGGTGAGCTGCCCCTGGTCGGCGTAGCGGCGCGGGTAGTGCCGCAGCAGGTCACCGACGGTGTGCACATCCAGCTGCTCGGCCAGCAGCGTCGCTGACTTCGCGCCGATCACCCGCTCCAGCGCATCGCCCATCCCGGCCACGGCTCATTCCACCCCGCTCATTTGACCCCGCTCATTCGACGCCGACCAGCAGCACGCGGTCCGGCACGCCACCGGCGTAGACCACCACCTCGACATCCGGGTGGACGGCGTGCAGGTGCTTGATCAGCATGTCGTCGATACCGGCGGGCGCGTCCTGGCCGAGCAGCACCGTCAGCAGCTCCCCACCCGCCGACAACATCCGTCCCACCAGCCCACAAGCCGCAGCGAACGGGTCATCCTCGATCAGGACGACCTCATCGCCGAGCACGCCCAGCACATCGCCCGGTCCGCAACATCGCGACGGGGCTGCACCAACCGTGATCAACTCCCCGCAGCGGACCCCGGCCGCCGCCTGGGTCATCGCCGCCAGATCATCGGCCGCCCGCCGGCCAGGGTCGTGCACCGCGATCGCCGCCAATGCCTGCACCGGTGACGCAGCCGGCACGACCAGCACGTGTTGACCGGTGTCGCGGGCATGGCCGGCTGCGGCCTCGGCGACCCGGGTCCCGGCGGGCGGACCGGCCAGTACGGTTACGTGCTGGGCGCGGGTACCGGCGACAACCGCGAGCAGCTCGGTCGGGTTGCAGGTAGCGGGAGCGGTGAGCGCCCCCTCCCCACGCAGCAGCTCGGCCACCCCAGCTCCGCAGACCAAGGCGAGCACTGCGTGGTCGGTGACGAACCGGTCCGCTTCGCTGGTCTGGCTGGCACGGGGTTGGTCGGCGAAGCGCAGCACGGTGATGCGGTGTGGTCGCCCGGTCTGGATCCCTGCCTCGATAGCGGCACCGACATCACAGCAGTGCAGGTGCACATTCCACAGCTCGGTAGCTCCCGAATCCAAGCTCCGGCCCGTGCTGACCACCGCCACACAGTCGCCCAATCCGGCGAGCTCGGCGCGCAACGTGGCAACGCCGGCCTCATCGGTGCCGTCGAGCAGGTACATCACCTCGTACTCGTACTGCGTGGACCCACCCTCCCGGGTCGTGTGCAGGGCCCGCGCCGGACGCGCGGTCACCCCGGCGGTGACCGACGCGCCCGCATCGGGACACTCCGTGACCACGTTCAACAGTGCCTCCAGCAGCACGACCAGGCCCTGGCCGCCCGCGTCCACCACCCCCGCCGCAGCCAGCACGTCGAGCTGGCGCGGGGTCTCGGCCAATGCGCCGGCTGCGGCGATGGTAGCGGCCGAGGCCACCTCGCCCAGGTCGTCGGACCGGACATCCGCGGCTGCCTGTGCCGCCGCGTGCAGCACCGTCAGCACGGTCCCGGACACCGGGTCAGCCACCGCGGCGGTGGCCAACTCATCGGCCCGGCGAAGCCCGTCGCGCAGCGCTGCGCCATCCAAGGCGGCGCCGACCAATGCCTCCGCCAGCCCGCGCAGGACCTGGGACAAGATCACTCCGGAGTTGCCCCGCGCCCCCATCAGCGCGCCGCGAGCCAGCACCGCGGCCGTGCTGCCCGGTGGGGCATCCCGGTCGTGATCCCGCAGCACCGCGTCCAAGCCGGCCCGCATGGTGGCCAACAGGTTGGAGCCGGTGTCGGCATCGGCGACCGGGAACACGTTGATCGCGTTGATCTCGTCACGGTGCACGGTGAGCGCATCACAGCAGGTGGCGGCCCAATGACGGACCGCTGCCCCGTCCAGCGACTGCAGCACCGCCGTTCCTCCTCACCGCCTACGTTCAGGCTGGGATCGAACACTACCCATCTCATGCGTGATCCCCCCTATGCAACGCCGCGTGCCGCCCAGCTACCCTTAGCGCGGAAACCGGCCGACGAACCCAGGGAGTGTCTGACGTGGCTGCCGTCTGCGATGTCTGCGGCAAGGGACCGGGCTTCGGCATGTCGGTCTCGCATTCGCACCGGCGGACCCATCGCCGGTGGAACCCGAACATCCAGACCGTCCGGGCGAAGATCGGTGCCAGTGCGCGCCGCCGCCTGAACGTCTGCACGTCCTGCCTCAAAGCAGGCAAAGTTACCCGCTCCTGACCTTTTACTGCATTCTGTGCCCAGAACGCAGTAAAAACGCCCGCATTAGTGCGTTCTGTCCCCAGAACGCGGTCAGGGCCCAGAACGCGGTCAGGGCAGGGCCCAGTTCAGGGGGTCGGCTCCTAGGTCGGCGAGCAGGGCGTTGGTGCGGGTGAAGGGGCGGGAGCCGAAGAACCCCCGGTCAGCTGACATCGGCGATGGGTGCGCGGACTCGATACACGGGACGTCGGAGAGCATCGGGCGCAAGGTGCGCGCGTCGCGGCCCCACAGGATCGCCACCAGCGGCTGATCCGGACGCGCCACCAGCGCCCGGATGGCCTGCTCGGTGACTTCCTCCCAGCCCTTGCCGCGGTGTGAGCCCGGGTTGCCGGGCTGCACGGTGAGCACCCTGTTGAGCAGCAGCACACCACGCTGCGCCCACGGGCTGAGATCCCCGTTGGACGGGATGGGCAGGCCGAGGTCGTCGTGGTACTCCCGGAAGATGTTGGCCAGGCTGCGCGGCACCGGTCGCACGTCCGGCTCGACCGAGAACGACAGTCCCACCGCGTGGCCCGGAGTCGGGTACGGATCCTGGCCGACGATGAGCACCCGCACCTGGTCGAAGGGCTGGCTGAACGCCCGCAGAATGTTCGGCCCAGCGGGTAGGTAGCGCCGCCCCGCGGCGATCTCGGCTCGGAGGAACTCCCCGGCGGCGGTGATCTGCTGAGCCACCGGCGCCAGCGCGCCGGCCCAGCCAGCCTCCACGATCTGGTCTACAGCTGCAGGCACGCGGGCAGCCTAGCGGCTACTCGTGAGTGGCATTGAGTGCCATAACACTGTTTGCCACTCACGAGAAGTGCTCCCACCCCCCTGGGAGCACTTCATGCCCGTCAACCGTCACACCGCGGCCCTCCCGGACCGTACCGAGCACCGTCCAACCGGCGGGCAGCGCGACGCCGGCGGGGAAGCTCGCCAGCAGCGCGTGATCCTCTCCTCCGGTGAGCACCCAGTGCCGCACGTCGGCACCCAGCGCGGAGGCCACCTCGACCAGCCGGGACGGCACGGGCAGGGCCGCCGAGTCGATGTCGATGCTGACTCCGGAGGCGTCGGCGAGGTGCCCGGCATCGGCGAGCAAGCCGTCCGAGATGTCGATCATCGCGGTGGCACCGGCCGCAGCGGCCTGCGGGCCGGCGCGGTAGGGGGGCTCTGGAACGCGATGTGCACCCACCACCGCCAGCGGAGACCGGAACCCTCGACGCAGCACGGCGAGGCCCGCAGCCGACCAACCCACCCTGCCGCACAGCGCGAGCACGTCGCCGGCCCGGGCGCCGGCCCTGGTGACCGGGGCCCGACCCTGCAGGTCGCCGAGCGCGGTCAGCGACACGACCAGCTCAGCGGAGCTGACCACGTCGCCACCGACGATGCCCGTGCCGGCCTGCCCGGCCTCCTCCCACATGCCGTCCGCAAGACCATCCACAGTGGACACCGGAGTGTGACCGGGCACCGCCAGGCCGACCACCAGCCCGGTGGGCACCGCACCCATCGCCGCCACGTCCGCCAGATTGGCGGCCACCGCCTTGCGCCCGACCTGGTATGGCGAGGACCAGTCCAGCCGGAAGTGCACCCCCTCGACAAGCACGTCGGTGCTCACCACCACCCGGCCATCCGCAGCGGCGAGCACCGCGGCGTCGTCTCCCGGGCCGAGCAGGGCGCCCGGTGCCGGGCTCCGCCCAGCGGTGATCCGAGCGATCAGCCCGAACTCGCCCAGCTCGGCTACCGAGCCGGTCTCGGGCGGCGGCGAGTCGCTACCACTGGCAGGACACACTGGCACACCCCCGATCCAGGGTAGGTTTCGTTCCTACTCCGATCGAGCCGCTGAGACGAAGGGCCACGCCGTGGTTCAGGCATACATTCTCATCCAGACCGAAGTCGGCAAGGCCGCTGCCGTGGCGGCGGCGGTAGCCGGCCTGCCCGGCGTCGCCAGCGCAGAGGACGTCACCGGCCCTTATGACGTGATCGTGCGGGCCGAGGCCGTCGACGTGGATCAGCTGGGCCAGCTCGTGGTGGCCAGAGTGCAGAACGTGGCCGGCATCACCCGCACCCTGACCTGCCCCGTCGTGCACCTGTCTTGACCGAGACGGCCGGTGTCCCCCGCTGGCTGCTCGGGATCGCGTTGGCCCTGCCGGTGGCCCTCGTGGTGGGCGTGCTCGTCATCGCCGCGCAGGTACGGGGCCGGCCACTGGGTCCGGTGGGGCTGGCCGTGGTTCCCGCCCCCGCGGCCGGCTCGGCGGACTGCGCGCGGCTGCTGGCCGCCCTGCCCGAGATGCTCGACGGTGGCAAGCACGGCGTCCTGCAGCGGCGGCAGCTGGCCCCCCCGGCCCCGGTGGGCGCGGTCGCGTGGGGTGCGCCGCCGGTGGTGCTGCGCTGCGGGCTGGACCGGCCCACCGACCTCGCCTCGACGTCGCGGCTACTGGCGGTCTCCGGGGTGCAGTTCTTCACCCTGCCCAGCCCTGGCACGAGTATCTGGGTTGCGGTGGACCGGCCCGTCTACGTCGTGATCGACCTGCCCCCGACCACCGGAAGCGGGGCTTTGCAACAGATCGCCACCGTGATCGCGGGCACCTTGGCCCAGCGCGAGGTGAGCTGATCGCGCTAAAGCCGGTTCAGCCCGACCAGCACCCGTTCCATCAGCGCCACGCCCGGTGAGCTGCCGAACTCCGCAGGGTTGTGGTGCACGTGCACCACGCCGGTATCGATCAGGTCGGCGAGCAGTACCCGCGCCACCCCCAGCGGCACCGCCAACAGTGCCGCGACCTCGGCGACCGAGCGGACATCCACGCACAGGCCGGCGATGGCGGAGTGTTCCGCGGAGTGGGTCGTGCCGGCGTCTCGGCCTACGTCGCTGGTGGACACCAACGTCTCGACCGCGAGGTCCTGTACCGGCCGGGTCCGGCCCTGAGTCCAGGTGTAGGGACGGACGATGAGCCGGGAGTCCGCCGGCTCATCCCATTCGCCGACACTGTCGCTGCTTCCCGGTGAAGGGGACATCGCACTGCCTCCGCGCCAGCCACCGGGACCACGCACCCGGCAGAAACCGGGGCCCGCGCCGATCTCGGGCAGGCTCGCTGTGCCTAACTAGCCGACGACGAGTAGGTCACTGCCGTTCGCCCGATCCAACCGACCGCCCGACTCAGCGCAGTCCGGTCCCCCGGGCCACCGCCGTGTCGATCAGGGTGGAGAGCAGAGTGGGGTAGTCCACTCCGGTCACGGCCCACATCCGGGGGTACATCGAGATCGGCGTGAAGCCTGGCATTGTATTGATCTCGTTGACGGTCAACGTGCCGTCTGGCCCCACGAAGAAGTCGACCCGAGCCAGACCTTGACAGTCCAGTGCCCGGAACGCGGCGACGGCCATCGCCCGCAGTGCGGCAGCGACGTCGTCGTCAAGCTTGGCGGGGATGTCGAACTCGCACGCGTCGTCGAGGTACTTGGCATCGAAGTCGTACCAGCCCGCAGCGTCCTCAGCGATCACCCGGATCTCCGCGGGCAGCGACGCCTCGACCCGCCCATCGGGGAACTCCAGCACACCGCACTCGATCTCGCGACCGATCACCGCTGCTTCGACGAGGACCTTGGGATCGACCGCGCGTGCGGTGGCGACCGCTGCGGGCAGCTCAGCCCAGTCCGTGACCTTGGTAATGCCTATCGAGGAGCCCGCTCTGGCCGGCTTGACGAACACCGGCAGGCCCAGCCGGGCACGCTGCTGGGTGGTCAGCGTGGCGTCAGCACCGCGCAGTACCACCGCATCGGTGATCGGCAAGCCCGCCGTGCCCAGCAGTCTGCGGGTGAACTCCTTGTCCATTCCCGCCGCACTGGCCAGCACCCCCGAACCGACGTAGGGCAGGTCGGCCAGCTCCAGCAGCCCCTGGATCGTGCCGTCTTCGCCGAAAGCCCCGTGCAGCACCGGAAACACCACATCCACCCCGGAGAGCACCTCCCCGGACCGATCGCCCGCGATGCGCACCAGGTGCTGCCTGGTCGGGTCACCAGGCAGCACCAGCCCCGCTGCGGCCCCGTCCACGGTGGGCAGTCCCCGGTCCCGGATCGCCAGTTCAGCCGGCTCATCGGTGCCCAGCACCCAGGCCCCCTCCGGGCTGATGCCGACCGGGATGACATCGAACCGCGTCCGGTCCAGGTGAGCCAGCACGCTGCCGGCCGACACACAGGAGATCGCGTGCTCGCTGCTGCGACCACCGAAGACGACGGCAACCCGCAGCCTGGCACCCATCATGGCGCCAGACCCTACTCGCGGTGACCTGGTGGCCCCGGTTCCTCCCCGGGTGAGCGAACCGGGAGGCCCTGGGCGGACCAGGCATGAAAGCCGCCGATCACGTCGGTGGCGCGGTGCAGACCGAGGCTGCGCAGCGAGTCGGCGGCGAGGCTGGAGGTGTAGCCCTCCGAGCAGAGCACGATCACCTGGACGTCATAGCCGGTGGCCTGCGGCAACCGCGCGTCGCACTCCGGGTCGAAACGCCACTCCAGGTGGTTGCGCTCGACCAGCAAGGCTCCCGATATCTCCCCCTCCACAGCACGCTGCCAACCCGGGCGGATATCCACCAGCAGGGCTCCAGTGGCGAGGGCATCGTGTGCTTGCACGGGCGTGAGGCGCCGCAGCCGGGACCGGGCCTGGGCCAGTATCTGGTCGATGCTGCGTGCTCCGGGCGGGCGGCTCACCAGTCGACCCCAGCGTGCGCTACCCCGACGTGGCGCAGTGCTTCAGGTTCCAGCTGGTAGCAGTTCATCACTGTCAGGCCCGGGGTGTAGACGTGCACGCTCACCGCGGCGATCGTGCCGGTGTTGGCCACCCGATGGACGTAATGCGGGCCGAAGACGCGGCAGCGCCCGGCGGCCAGCTCGCGGGTGACCTCCACCGGAGACCGGCTGCCGGATCTGGTGGCGATCACCTGCTCGGTCAGCGTGCCCGCCGCGACCGCGAAGGCTCCCGACGCCGGGCCGTGGTCGTGCAGGTCGGTGGCCTGGCCGGGCAACCAGGACAACAGCCACACCTCGTGCTGTTCGGTGCGCTCCAGCAGGCGGTACCAGCGGGTGTCAGTGCGGTAGCCGACCAGGGGCCGCCACCGCTCAGGGTGCGCGGCCAACCGCATGGCCAGGCTGGCGGGGCCGCCGGAATACGCGCTGCCGGCAGCGGGGATGGTGAAATCGGGGACGGCGTACATGAGGGGTTCCTTCGCGGGATCGGATGAGCCGACCACGAGAACCCGGTCAGAGTGGGTCGTCAGACAGTCGCGGTCAGCGGGTTGATGACGTCACCGCGGCGGACAGAGGGCACTCGCCACCCGGCGCAGATCCACGGGGGACCGCCGGACGAGGAAAGGAGTGCTGCTCACAGTGAATGATCAAACCAGCAGAAGCCCTTTGCAGTCAAGAGTCCCCGGTCAGCCGGCGTCGAGAGCCCGGAGCAGATCGGCCAGTAGCTCCGCCGGATTCTCCACGCCCACCGAAAGCCGCACCTGGCCCGGCGCGATCCCGGCCGCCGCGAGTGCGGTGTCGTCGAGTTGACGGTGCGTGGTCGACGCCGCGTGGCTGACCTTGGAGTGCACACTGCCCAGTGAGGAGGCGATCTGCACAGTGCGCAACGCATCGCACAACGCCATCGCCGCCTTGCGTCCACCATGAACGTCCATGGTGATCAGGCCGCCGAACAGTCCATCGCGGAACAGCCGGCGGGCGATGCCATGCTGAGGGTGCGAGGGCAATCCGGGGTAACGCACCCGTTGGACCTCGGGGTGATCGGCGAGTCTGCCGGCCAGCACAGCGGCGGTCGCGCTTTGCCGCGCCACCCGCAGCGGCAGCGTGGCCAGCCCGCGGTGCAGCAGGAACGCCTCGTCGGGGGCCAGGCACCCGCCGAGGTCGATCCGCGCCTCCCGCACCGGCTGGAGATGCTCGTGGCGGCCGACCACAACCCCGCCGGTGGCGTCGGCATGCCCACCCAGGAACTTGGTCGCCGAGTGCAACACCAGGTCCGCGCCATGCTCCAGCGGCCGGCAGATGACCGGCGTGGCAAAGGTGGAGTCCACCACGAGCCGAGCGCCGGCGTGCCGCGCCAGCTGGGCGACAGCGGGCAGGTCGGGCACCGACAGGGTGGGGTTGGCGATGGTCTCCGCGTAGATCATCCTGGTCCGCCGGGTGATCGCAGCCCGGACGGTCGCGACGTCGGTGATGTCGACCAGTACCGGGCGAATCCCCCACCGCGGCAACCAGCGGGTGAGCAACGACCAGGTGCCGCCGTAACAGTCCGCCGGGGCGATCACTTCGTCGCCCGCCGCGAGGTAGCCGAGCAACGTGGCGGAGATGGCCGCCATCCCGGACGCGAACGGCTCCGCGCCGATGTCGTGAGTATCCGGCGCCTCCAGCGCAGCGACCGCGGCGGCGAACGCAGTCGCGGTCGGGTTGTCGATGCGCGAGTAGGAGAAACCGGGGACCCGACCACCGAGCACCTCGGCGTAGTCGTGCGCGCTGTCGAACGCGAAGGCTGAGGACCGCACCACGGGCAGCCCGAGGGGACGCGACATGTCCTGAGACGCTACCGGCTCGCAGCAGCCCGTAAGATCACGATGTGGCGTTGCCGGACCAGGAACTGATCGCACTGCTCACCGATCTCGAGTCCGATCGGGTGGAGCGCAAAGCGAGCGCAGCCGATTCCGCACAGCTCAGCGTGGCGATCTGTGGCTTCGCCAACGACATGCCCGGCTACGGCGAGCCCGGGGTGCTCTTCATCGGCGTGTCGGACAAGGGTGCCGTGCTGGGCACGCCGATCACCGACCGGCTGCTGCTGCAGCTGGCTGATCTCAGGGACCAGGGCACCATCCTTCCACCGCCGACGATGACGGTCCGGAAGCTGCGCGTCGACGGCGGCGAGGTAGCCGTCGTCGAGGTCCGACCTTCTCTGACACCGCCGGTGCGGTTCAAGGGTCGCGTGTACATCCGGGTGGGGCCGCGGCGAGCAATCGCCTCACTCGACGAGGAACGGCGGCTGAATGAACGCCGCCGCTCGCTCGATCTGCCATTCGATTCCCGTCCCATTCCTGGGAGTTCGCTGACCGACCTGGACACCTACGCATTCACCGCGGTGCTTCTGCCCGCCCTGCTGCCCCGTGACGTGTTGCTGGAGAACGAGCGGACCACCGAGCAGCGGCTGGCAGCTCTGCGGCTGACGAGCCAGGACTCCATCCCGACCGCTGCGGGCGTCCTCGCCGCAGGAGTCGATCCGTTAGCCTTTGTACCAGGCGCATATGTGCAATTCCTCCGCCTCGACGGTGACGGGCTGGACGCGCCGATCAAGGACGAGAAACGGCTCGACGGAACGTTGCTCGACGTGCTCCGCCAGCTGGACGAGTTGCTCGAACTCAACATCACGACAGCAGTCGACTTCACGTCCGGCCGCCAGGAGGAACGGACGGCGGACTATCCCTTGGTGGCGCTGCAGCAGGTGGCCCGCAATGCCGTGATGCATCGCAGCTACGAGCACACTGCGTCGCCGGTTCGCATTACCTGGTACTCCGACCGCATCGAGGTGACCAGCCCGGGTGGGCCGTACGGGATCGTCTCAGCGGACAATTTCGGCCAGCCCGGCATCACCGACTACCGCAACCCCGCACTCGCCGATCTGCTCCGGGGTCTCGGCTATGTGCAGCGATTCGGCATGGGGTTGCCGTCGACCCACCGGTCACTCAAGGCGAATGGAAACCCGCCGCCCGAGTTCACGGTCAAGGACTCATACGTTTCGGTGATCATCCGGAGGCGGCCATGACACCACCGATCATCACGTTCTTCAACAATAAGGGCGGCGTCGGCAAGACGTCGCTGGTGTATCACTTGGCTTGGATGCTCGCGGACCTGGGGCACCGCGTCGTCGCGGCCGATCTAGACCCGCAGGCGAATCTCACGGCTGCTTTTCTCGACGAGGATGAGGTCGAGCAGCTGTGGAACAGCGACGAGCCTCGCACGATCTGGTCGGCAATCCGTCCGTTCGTCGATGACGATGGGGTGATCAAAGCTGTCACACCCAGCCCGACCACCGACGAGCGGCTTGCGCTGCTGCCCGGTGATCTCTCGCTGTCCCGCTTCGAGGACGAATTGAGCAGCCAATGGCGTGAATGTCTCGACGGAAAACGGCTGCGCCCTTTCCTTGTCACGGCCGCATTCTGGACGGTGCTGCGGGCCGCCGCCGAGGAGCACCGCGCACAGATCGTGCTCCTTGATGTCGGGCCCAGCCTGGGCGCGATCAACCGTGCGGCGCTGGTCGCCTCCGATCAGGTCGTGGTCCCGGTCGCCCCCGACCTGTTCAGCCTGCAAGGACTGCGCAACCTTGGCCCCACGCTCCGTGAATGGCGCGATGGGTGGCGCAAGCGGCTCGGCGAACTAGGCGATCCCGAGCGACCGCTTCCAGGCGGCAGCATGGCACCGCTCGGCTACGTCGTGCTCGGCCACGGGGTGCGGCTGAATCGGCCCGTGCAAGCCTACCAGCGGTGGATCACGAGAATCCCCGAGGTCTTTCACGACGACGTACTCGGCGAGAGCCGGCCACTTCCGGAACCTGATCCGTACTGCCTCGCCCAGCTCAAGCATTACCACAGCCTCATGCCACTTGCGCAGGAGGCAAGGAAGCCAATGTTCGCACTGAAACCGGCTGACGGCGCTTTCGGTGGGCATGCCCAGGCCGCCCAGCGCGCGTACGACGACTTCCGTGACCTCGCCATCCGTATCCTTCGCGAGTGTGGTACCCGAGGAGCGGACTGTGACGATGGGTCATGAGCCAGTAGCGTCACGCGATCGGAAGTTCCGTGCGGGATCTCGGACGACTTTGAGCGTCTGCGTCTGGACTTTGTCAACCTGTGGGGCTTCTGCGAGGTCAGCAAGTACACCCGGGCTTCTCATCCACATATCAAAGGAGTCTCCGGCTGAAATGTCACTGTCAGTGAGATCCGCGGAAGAACTATCGCTGTGTAGGGATGTGCCACTGGTGGCAACTTCGGGCCCGAAGTTGCCACCAGTGGCACATCCGTAACAGACACCCCGGCCCCCCGACACCAACCAGCACCAGAACAGACCACCAGCCGGACGCCCGGGCGCAACCGACCACCCTCGGACCCACAGGACCGGCCACCACCCGCGACCGGTCACCTCGCCCACAACCCACGCCCGGTCATCCCACCGGCACGAACTGAACCATGGAGACGACGTCGCCGTAATGGCCTGGCACGGAAATGAACACGGCTTCGATGCGACGGGGAATCTGCTCACTCGGCGGGTACCGCTCATCGAACAACGTGTCCCTATGCATGGTCGCCCTTGCCATCCCGTAGCCGCGCTGCTGATCGCAGCTCGAAGTGAATCTGCACCCAAGCGACGCAGGGAAAGAGCCGGCGGCGCCAGAGGCGACGCCATGTTCCCCGGCGGCAAGTACGGCATCGACCCGCTGATGTGGGCTGGTGGTGCACCACGACGGACCGCAGGGCAGCAATCGCGCCGAAGTCGTGGCCGGTCCGCTCCAGCTCGGCGAGCCTGTCCCATACAGAGCCGACCAGTTCGCGGGCGCGAGGTCGGTGGGCCAGCCAGGCCAGTGTGCGGGCCGACAGTTGCGGTGTCACGTCCATCCTCGACATCGGTGTGGTCAACGCAGCCAGATCGATCCAGTCCTGCGCTGTCGTGCCGTCGGCCGCAGCGGTCACTCACCGGAGGTTCGCAGAGCGCGCATCCGGCGCGCCAGAGCCTCGACGAGCTGGTCGTTGGCGACATTGTCACCACGATCGGCGTTGGCGAGGAACAGATCGCGCAACGCACTACCCGCGTCCTCCCGAGTGATGATCATCCGATCACCACAGGCGGACGGATTCAGCTCGCCGATAATTCGCCGATCATGCGAAACATGGTGCACGGTTGCGCTCCTAGATCCACTGTGGAAGGCGATGGCCCCGTCCGGTTTTCAGGGAAACACCGGCGCAGCCGTCGCCGCTGAGCCCGACATGATCTAAGTCTCCCGGCTGAGAAGACGTCCTGGGATCAGGGGATCGCGGGATGCCAAGGGGATAATTCGAGGGAGGATTCGCACTCTCCCGCCCGGGCCATTCGGGGTGGCTTGACCACGCGTTGTGTCAGGATGGCGCACATCACGTCCTATCAGGAGGCCGACCTTTGACAACCGCAAATGATCGACTTCGTACGGCGCGGGAACGCACCGCCTCGCCGACTCACCCCGACGATTGTCTGTCTCGGCAGGAACTCGCCGAGCTGGTCAACGCCTACCTCTGGGACCATCACGAGAAGATGGTGGAACTCGACGCCAACTACGTGGGCAAGATCGAGCGCGGCCTCATCCGCTGGCCAAGCAAGTTGTATCGTGAAGCGTTGCGGGCGATCCTTGGTGTCCCCACGGACGCCGCGTTGGGATTCATCAACACCCGCCGCGCGGTAGTGAGGCTGGCAGACGTGGACCGCAAGCAGTTCCTCCACAGCACCACTCTGGGCGTGGGCGCCCTCGCTCTGGGACCAATCACAGCCCTGCTGGACGGTAGCGAACCCACCCCGATCCCCGGGCGAGTCGGCACCACGGAGATCGAGCAAATCCGCACCGCCACACAGGTGTTCGCGTCATGGGACTCCGCCTACGGCGGCGGGCTGGGCCGTGCCGCCGTCTTTGCCCAGCTGCGCTGGTCAGCCAGCCTGCTGGACGTTACCTGCCCGGCCCGGCTGCGCACCGAACTGCTCAGCGCGGTCGGCGATCTCGCTGATCTGACTGCATTCATGGCCTTCGACGTCGGCGCCCATGACGAGGCCCGTCGAGTGTTCAGCTTCGCATTGATCTGCGCCGAGCAGGCTGACGACTGGCACCTGCGAGCCCAGGTCATGGGAAACCTGGCGCTACAGGAGATCTGGACTGGGCGGCCCGACGAGGGGCTCACCCTGATCGAGCACGCCCTGGTCCGTGCCGATCGGCTCACGCCGACCGAGCGGACCATGCTGCACACCTACCGCGGCCGGGCACTGGCCAAGATGCGACGGATCCGCGAAACGCTGATCGCGATCGGCACCACCGATGACCACTTCGTCCACTCCACCCCGGCCGACGACCCGCCGTTCATGACCTACTACAACGCCGCCACCCACGCCCAATGCACCGGGCAAGCCCTGTTCGATCTGGCGATGCTGGGCCGTGACCCTGCTGAAACCACTAAACGGCTCGCGGCTGCGGTGGCCGGGCACACCGCCGGCTATGCCCGCTCGCGGGCGATCTCCCAGACCAAGCTGGCGAGCCTGACAATGGCTACCGGCGACCCGGTCGAGGCCGCCAAGACTTCTGCCGCCACTACAGCCACGACGTCACCACCTGGCAGGGCTTCGAGATACTGCGGGATATCCGCGAGCTGCACATGACCTGCTACCTCGCCCAACACCCCCGCGCCCGCAGCGAAGCCGAATTCCGCGTCGCCTGCCTACGCGGTAAACACGGACCTCGGCCCTGGAACTGGACACCCGCCCTGTGAGGCATCGTCGTCGACGCGTTCGGTGACTATCCGGGCGCTGGCTGGTCGGGGTCGACGCAGATCAGGGACCAGGGCTGGTTGAGCATGCGGGTCATGACCAGGGTGGCGCGGCGGGTGCCGCGGAGCTTGAGGCGGCGGTGCAGCTGCGCGACGTCACCGGCGAGGCCCCGGCGGCGGATGTCGACAGCCCCGATGTCCAGCGCGCGCAGCCGGGCGGCGAGCTGTTTGTCCCTCCACGGGGCCGACTCGATCACCCGCAGGGTTCGGGCGAAGGGGGTGTGCACCGGCTGGTCGGCGGACAGGAAGGCGATCTGATCGTCGATCTTCCAGCAGCCGGTGGCCCGAGCCAGTTCCTCGACCAAGCCGGCGCGGGTCACCGCGGGGTTGGGGTCGAGCAGGAACGCGCCAGGCGGGCGGGCCGCCACCGGCGCACCGTCGCGAGGTGTGAGGGTGTGCCCGCCGGGCAGGATCGTCGCTCGCCGAGCCGCGGTGGCCAACGCGGGCGACCAGGCGACCGCCTCTTTCAGGTCACGTCCCTGGGCGAGGAACTCCAGCTCCCAGCCCGGTGGCACGGCATCCCGGTCCAGTCCCGGTGCCAGCTTGATGCACACCGCGGGCACGACCTGGGCCAGGCCGAGGCACCAGTCCAACGGGGGCTCGCTGCGGCCGGTGCGCAGCCGCCGCCCGCCGCTACGCCGGGCCGGATCGACGAACACCCCGTCGATCCCCGCCAGATCCACCGACCGCACATCAGCGCACACCGCCCGCACACCGGCAGCGACGCCGTACACCTGCGCATTGCACACCGCCATCCGCAGATGCACCTCGTCGAAGTCCACGGCCAGCGTCTCCCCCTGATCGGCTATCGAGATGAGGTCACCCCCGATCCCGGTACACAGATCGGCAAGACGGCCAAGACCCGCGAACCGGCGGGTTCGATAGCAAGAAACCACCTCGGCGGAGGACTGCTCCAGACCAGGGCGGGTGAACAACATCTGGCCGGCTTTACTGAACTTGCTCGCCGCCGCTCGGCGCAGCTCATGCTGGGTCAGCGCGGTCGCCACCAGCTCCGGGGCGAACTGCGCACGCAACGACGCGCCCAGCCGGATCGAGTCCGCCACCAAGGGCTCCTGGCGAGACAGCCGGTCCAGCAGCGCACAGCCCTGCGCCGACAGCAGCGCCTCAAGACCCTCGACAGTCACGGATGTCTGCGACACGATCTACCGGCTCTCCGTACCTGAACTCGACAGTGCTGTTCGAACGCCATGGACACCTCGTGAGAGGTATCCATTCGAATGAGCTGCAAGTCAGCCTACTGACCTCGGCAATAACGGTAACGTTGACTTCGTGAGCGGCTCGACCGGGCATCGCGGATCATGCAGCGAGTGGCCGTAGCTGACGGCTTGGAGACAGCCTCTTGGTCTCCGTTCGGCCCCAGCGTCCGGGGCATGCCGGAGGCGCCTGCACGCCGTTGATGCAGACGAGGCGGCCGGCGATGGTCGTTGTGGTGGCGGGAGCCGGCGACGCTTATCAAGAGCCAGGTCCGCCAGATCGCTCTGACTGCTCTCGGGCTAGGCTTACTAAGCCAACGAAGCCGCCTAGCGCATGTGTGCGGGTCTGATGAGGGGAGCAAGGAGAGCGAGTGTTGGAAGACGTCGCTCGCGCCAGAGCGAGGGAGTCGGCTCTCCTGCGGCAGCACGGACATTCTTGCGCGGCTGTCTACCTTGCTGGCTATGTGGTCGAGTGTCGCCTGAAGACTCTCTTGGACCGTCAGGGAAAGAGATTCTCACGATCCGGCACCACGGGCCACGATCTTGTTGGACTATGGGACACAGCGGGACTAAGATTCCAGGACTTGTCGGGTCACCAGCGGGAGTTCATCCAGTTCTGGAAAACCGCCTTAAGGTACGAGGCGGCACTCCCGCTGGGGGTCGATGTTGACAATCTGTTGCGAGGTGCGACAGAACTCGCTGCAATGGTGGCAACTCGAATAAGATACGCTCGTTCAGCTCGAGGCAGAAGGCGGTCGTGAGATGCAGGAGGTAGATCTTGCGCAGCTGCGATCTGTAATCGCGAGAAACGCAGCTGACGCGTCCATGCCGGATTCGCGAATCGTGGTGAGCCAATCCAGCTTTGGCGGCGTTATGGTCCGCGTCGTTCATGACGCTCTCGGTCAGTACAACGACGAGCGGCGGCGCTCTACCCTTCTCCGCGGCATCGAGGATCTTGTCGAAACTGCCGAGTTGCTCACGTCCGAGGAGGAGCGTTGGTACGGGTCCGCCTTCAACGAGGATCCCTACCTCCCGTTGTGGGCTGAAGCGCTAGCGAGGCCAGAGCCGGATCGTGAACTCCTCTTCGCGAGCGACCTTGACGCCGATTTAACGCGACCTGCAGTCGCGACCTTCTACAGCCTACGTGGTGGAGTTGGACGAACCACAGCGTTGGTGAGCGCTGCTCGAACCTTAGCGAGTCGTGGTCGCCGTGTGTTATGCATCGATATGGACCTCGAAGCACCTGGCCTCTCCACCCTCCTTGGCCTGCCGGAACAAAATGACGACAAAGGCTCCGTTTCCCTGCTTCTAGAGCTTGAGCGCGGCGAAGACCCCGATATCCGGGATCACATTCAACGAGTTGCCGACGAAGTCGAGTTGTATTGCCTCCCTGCGGGCCGGGTGGACGCAGTCTACGCTGAACGACTTAGACTTATCGACCCCGAGATCTGGTACCGCGAGTCAGCCAATCCATTACATCGAATGCTTGATCTGGCCGCCGAGTCCTCACTGGAGCCAGATATCATTCTTCTCGATGCCAGAACCGGAATCTCCCCCGCAAACGCACCCCTCCTATTCGATGTCTCCGATCTGGCAGTAGTGTGCTTCTTCCCGCATCTGCAAGCCCGTAGAGGAACCGGGGCTCTAGTAGGCGCTCTTCTCAATGCGCGCTCAAGACGGAGTCACGATGGAATCGATCTCACTCCGGAGCCACGTTTTCTCATAAGCCCTTTGCCGCCCGGGCCATCGGCAGCGCGAGTAGCGGCTCGCGCACTTGAGTGGATTGAAGAGTGGCTAGCTCCCGGAGCGGAGAGACGTTCGAATACCGCTGGCCCCCTCATTGCGGAAGAACTCGTTCACGCGGTGTCTTACTCTCCTGAAGTCGCTTTCCGCGATACCGTATCAGGCGAACCGTCAGACTGGCCTCCGTACTCGCCCGTCGTGGACTGGCTTGAGCAATTACTGCCCATTGGCGACGAGGACGTGCCATCTGCGGCCACTACGGGTAACAAGCCACAGTTGCTCGACGAACTGCGTTTCTCCACAGGTGCAGCGGAGACACAGGAGACACTTGTTCACGATTACGTGATCACCCGGGTCTCAAGCCAGGCTCTCTCATCCGGAGTTCCGCTAGTGATCGGAAGAAAGGGAACAGGAAAGACGGCTCTATTTCGTTGGCTACTGGAGACCGCGAATCCTCCCCCCGTTCCCATCTGCTGCCCACAAACCTTCTTGGCTCAGTACCCGTGGGTCCTGGGCGCAGACGGGTTCTCGGTTATTGAAGGCGAGTTTGAGAACACCGGGAAGTCGTGGCGATCTTTCTGGCCGTGCTACATTGCACTCGCTCTCTACTTGGGACTCTTGCCAGAGGACAGGGTGGCACCCCCAGAACGATTCGCCCTCGATGTGACAGTTTTCACTAGGAGCGACGGGGGTTACGCGCAGCTAGAGGTTGTTGATGCTCTTCGCGCGATGCTCGCACATCCAGATGCGGGCCTGCTCGCCGCGCGATGGCTCCAGGATTGCAGTGAGCGCCAAGCCAAGACACGCTTGCTCCTCTTCGACGGACTCGACACAGGATTCGGAGGTACCGAGAGTCGTACCCGACGGGCTCGTGCGGTCGAAGGGCTGCTCGGCTTCTCCACCGAGATCGAAACACGACTGCCCAAGCTCGCGTTCAAGATCATGCTGCGGGCTGACATCTGGCAGCAACTTCGCTTCGACAACAAGAGTCATTTGTTCGGCCGTTCGGTGCAACTCGTGTGGCGCGACCAAGCAGATTACTTCAAGACGGTATTGAAGCAAGCTGTTCGTAGTCAATCATTCTCGACAGCCCTGGAGTCGCTTGATATCGGCCTCGACGTTGCCGAGTGGGAGAACATGGACGTTTTCCGGGCCTGGAATTTTCTCGTCGGCGAGCGAATGAAGGGCGGGAAGACGACTTTCACTCGCAACTGGGTCTGGAATCGACTCGCGGATGGCCAGGGCGACCATGGGCCTAGGTCGCTGTCGCAGCTATTCCATGAAGCTGTCGCCTGGGAGAAGGCGGAGGAGCTTCGGAATCAGTACAGTCGATCCATAGTGAGACCGCGGGCGCTCGTGCCAAGCTTAGACGTAGTCAGCGATGAAGCACTGCAAGCTCTCGTTGAAGAATTCCCCGAACTGGAAACAACTGTTGAAGCCTTGCGGCGGCTCGGGCGAACGCCCGTCGATGCCCGCGACCTGACGGAAGAAGGCGTCAACACCTCAGAACTCGAGCTAGCGCGCGAGATCGGTTTGCTGGCAATCTACGAAGGGACGGTCGAGGACGTGCGGCGTTACAGAGTTCCCGATCTTTACCGTCGCGCCCTAGGCTTGACCCGAAAGGGTCAAGCCTAGGGCGCGACTGGCCGGACCGCTCCGTCACTCCCCGCACGCACCACCGATTATTAGACATCGTCTCGTATGGTGGGCATATTCTCAGCCAAGGTTGCTGGAACCCTCATCCGAAGTTGACGATGGTGGCGGCTGGTAGCACGTTATCGTCGAGGAGTGCCGATGACCGACGTATTTGCCCTCTCCGGAGTGGAGCAGGCGGTTGCGCAGCGTTACAGCGCCGGCGCCCAAGAGGTGCAACCGGAATTGTGTTGCCCGGTTGACTATGACCCGACATTGCTGACGGCCATCCCGGCCGAGGTGCTCGAGCGCGACTACGGCTGCGGGGATCCCAGCCGGTACCTCGCAGCCGGCGAGACCGTGCTGGACCTGGGCTGCGGTGGCGGCAAGATCTGCTTCATCGCCTGCCAGGTGGTCGGTCCGACCGGCCGGGTGATCGGCGTGGACCTCAACGACGACATGCTCGCGCTGGCCCGGGGCGCCGCCCCGGCGGTCGCCGAGCAGGTCGGCTACGGCAACGTCGAGTTCCGCCAGGGCCGCATCCAGGACCTCGCCCTGGACCTCGAAGCCCTCGGCGGCTGGCTCGCCGCCCACCCGGTCACCGACCTGGCGTCACTGACCGCGCTGGAGATCGAGCAACAACGGCTACGAGCCGAGCAGCCACTGGTGCCGGCGAACTCGGTGGACGTGGTGGTGAGCAACTGCGTGCTCAATTTGGTCGCTCCCGAGCACAAGCAACAGCTGTTCGCCGAGATCTTCCGGGTGCTGCGCCGTGGCGGCCGGGCGGTGATCTCCGACATCGTCAGCGCGGTCGAGGTACCCCCGCACCTGCGCGCCGATCCGCAGCTGTGGAGCGGATGCGTCTCCGGGGCGTTCCAGGAGGAGGCGTTCCTGGCCGCCTTCGAGCAGGCCGGTTTCTACGGCATCCATCTGGTCAAGCGGGACTCCACGCCCTGGCAGGTGGTCGAGGGGATCGAATTCCGCGCGGTGACCGTGGTGGCTTACCAAGGCAAGCAGGGCGAGTGCCGCGACCACGGGCAGGCGGTGATCTACCCCGGGCCATTCAAGGCAGTGCTCGACGATGACGAGCACATGTTCCTGCGCGGGGTGCCCACCGCGGTGTGCGCCAAGAGCTACGCCATCTACGCCCGGGAGCCCTACGCCGGGCACTTCCAGCTGCTCGCGCCGGCCGAGCCGGTCGACCCGGCCACCGCTCCGCTGTTCGACTGCACCCCTGCGACCACCCGCCCCACCCCCGAGCCGGGACCCCGCCGCCCACTGTCCGCCCGCACGTCACCCTGTTGCTGAACGGTGAGCGGGAATTGTCACTCCGGTCTGGGGGTACGGCCGAGTAGGTCACCGGCCATCTCCCGGGGGGACTGACCGCAGTCGCACACCCGGCGCACCGCGTCGGCTATCGGCACCTCGACGCCGCAGCGCGCGGCCAGTTCCTGGATCGATGAGCAGGACTTGACACCTTCAGCCACCTGCCCGTGGGTGGTCTGCTGGGCCTGCTCGAGGGTGTCGCCCAGCCCGAGCCGGTAGCCGAAGGAGCGGTTGCGGGACAGCGGTGAGGTACAGGTGGCCACCAGGTCGCCCAGACCGGCCAGGCCCGTGAAGGTCATCGGGTCGGCGCCCAATGCGGCCCCCAACCGTCCCATCTCGGCCAGTCCCCGGGTGATCAAGGTCGCCAAAGTGTTGTCCCCGTAGCCCAGCCCGACGGCCATCCCACAGGCCAACGCGATGACGTTCTTGCAGGTACCGCCGAGCTCGCAGCCGATCACGTCGGTATTGGTGTAAGGCCGGAAGTAACCGGTCACACAGGCGTGCTGCACCGCGACGGCACGGTCGTGGTCGGTACAGGCGATCACACTCGCGGTGGGCTGCTCGGCGGCGATCTCGCGGGCCAGGTTGGGGCCGGACACCACCACCACCCGGTCGGCGCCGGCGGCGGTGACGTCTATCACGACCTCGCTCATCCGCTTGAGGCTACCCAACTCGACACCCTTGGCCAGGCTCACCAGAGTGGCCTTCGGTGGGATCGACTTGTGCCAGTCATCCAGGTTGTCGCGCAGCGTCTGGCTGGGCACCGCGAGCACCACCGCGTCCGCGCCGTCCAGCGCGTCCTCGGCATGCTCGGTGGCCTGCAAGGAAGGCGGCAGCCGCACCCCAGGCAGGTAGTCCGGGTTGACCTGGCGGTGCGTCACCGCGTCGGCCACCTCGGCCCGGCGAGCCCAGAGCACGACATCGCGGCCGGCGTCGGCGAGCACCTTGGCAAAAGTGGTGCCCCATGAGCCCGCGCCCATCACCGCGATTCGCTGCACCGGCAGGGGCATAGGGCCTTCGCGTGCCACGCCATCCTCCTCGTACTGATCGTCGGACCCGAGTCTTCCCTGCTACCGGATCGCAGGTCCAGCGCCGGTCCAGGATGGAGCACAAGAGCGGGAGGATGGGTGCGTGCAGGTGGATCTGCTCGTTGCGGTGAAAACGCTCGCCAGGGCCAAGACCCGGCTGCGGGGCACGGCCGGCGGCGGGGCCGAGGCACACGCCCGGTTGGTGGTCGCACTGGCCCGAGACACCCTGGCCGCGGCGACCAGCGCGGCTGCGGTGCGCCGGACGGTGGCGATCTGCTCCGACGAGGTGGTGCGCAGCGCGCTGGCCGCGGACGGGGTGGAGGCGATCCTCGACCGGCCGGCCGCCGGCCTGAACCCGGCGCTGCAATACGGAGAGGCGGTGCTGCGCGCGGCGGACCCCACCGCGATGGTCGGGGCCCTGCCGGCCGACCTGCCGGCACTGCGTCCGGAGGAGCTGGACGGCGCGGTCCGCACCGGGCTGGCCGCCGGCGCCCGGGCCTTCTGCACCGACCGGGCAGGCACCGGAACGACCCTGCTGCTGGCCCCCCCGGGGCAGCCCCTGAAGCCCCGCTTCGGGCCGGGCTCGGCGGCGGCGCACCGGGCTACGGGGGCTCGCGAGCTCACTGGTTTCTGGCCGGGGCTACGGTGCGACGTCGACACCGCGGGCGATCTGGCCATGGCGTGCCACCTGGGCCTGGGCCGGTTCACCTGGGCGGCGTTACTGCGCTCGTGACGCCGACGCTGGTATGCGCGCACGAGCGGGCCGGCGCCGAGTACGGGACACTGGCCGGGTGAGCGCGCCCGACGAGGACACCGGCCACCCAACCGCAACCAACAGCGCCACGTCCACCCGAGGCACCACGGTGCCGGTGCTGCCCGCCCTGCCGGCGGCGACTCCGGTGCCCTCGGCGACCGACCTGCCCGACGACCGCTACCTCAACCGGGAGCTGTCCTGGCTGGACTTCAACGCGCGGGTACTCGCCCTCGCCGAGGACGCCAGCCAGCCCCTGCTGGAGCGGGCGAAGTTTCTGGCGATCTTCGCCTCGAACATCGACGAGTTCTACATGGTCCGGGTCGCCGGGCTCAAACGCCGGTACGAGGCCGGGCTGTCGGTGCGCAGCGCGGACGGGCTGTCCCCCCGCGAGCAGCTGGCCCGGATGGCGATGCGCAGCGGGGAACTCGCCGAGATACACGCCCGGGTGTTTCTCGACGAGATCGCACCGCAGCTCGCCGAGCATGGCATCACCTTCGTCACCTGGTCGGACCTCGACGATACGCAGCGGTTACGGCTGTCGGGCTACTTCTCCGATCAGATCTTTCCGGTGCTCACCCCCTTGGCGGTGGATCCGGCGCATCCGTTTCCCTACATCTCCGGTCTGTCGCTGAACCTGGCCGTGATGGTGCGTGACCCGGACAGTCGCATCGAGCGTTTCGCCCGGGTCAAAGTACCCAACAATGTCCCGCGCCTGGTCCGGGTGGACAGTGACCACAGCGAGCGCGGATCGCTACCTGCCGTGTTCCTCCCGCTCGAGGAGCTGATCGGAGCCCATCTCAGCGAGCTGTTCGCCGGCATGGAAGTGGTGGACTGGCACATCTTCCGGATCACCCGCAACGCTGATTTCGAGGTTGACGAGGACCGGGACGAAGACCTGCTCAAGGCGATGGAGCGGGAGCTGGCGCGGCGCCGCTTCGGCCCACCGGTACGCCTGGAGGTGGCCGACACGATGAGCGAGCGCGTGCTGAAGGTGCTGCTGCGCGAGCTCGACGTCGATCCGCACGACGTGGTCGAGGTGCCCGGCCTGCTCGACCTGTCGTGCATGTGGCAGGTCAACGCACTGCCCGTCCCGGAGTTGAAGGACGAGCCGTTCATCCCCGCGACGCACCCCGCCTTCGGTGAGGGTGAGACACCCAAGGACGTCTTCGCCACCCTCAGTGACGGTGACGTGCTGGTGCACCACCCCTACGACTCGTTCTCCACGAGCGTGCAGCGCTTCATCGAGCAGGCCGCGGTCGATCCGCAGGTACTGGCGATCAAGCAGACGCTCTACCGGACGTCCGGTGACTCCCCCATCGTCGACGCGCTGATCGACGCGGCTGAGGCGGGCAAGCAGGTCGTCGCGCTGGTCGAGCTCAAGGCGCGCTTCGACGAGCACGCCAACATCAAGTGGGCCAGGGCGCTGGAACGCGCCGGGGTGCATGTGGCGTACGGGTTGGTGGGACTCAAGACGCACTGCAAGACCTCACTGGTGGTGCGCCAAGAGGGTCCGGAGATCCGCCGGTACTGCCACATCGGAACCGGCAACTACCATCCCAAGACCGCTGGGCTCTACGAGGACATCGGATTGTTCACCGCCGAGCCGACCATCGGTGCCGACCTCACCGACCTGTTCAATACGCTGACCGGCTACGCGCGGCAGACTTCCTACCGCAGTTTGCTGGTGGCGCCCTACGGCGTCCGGCGCGGCATCGTGGAAAGCATCGAGGGCGAGATCGCCCGCGCTCAGGCGGGCCGTCCGGCGGGAATCCGGATCAAGGTCAACTCGCTGGTCGACGAGCAGGTGATCGATGCGCTGTACCGGGCGGCGCTGGCGGGTGTCGCCGCCGACCTGGTGGTCCGCGGCATCTGCGCACTGATCCCCGGACGTCCTGGATTGTCGGACAACATCCGGGTGCGCTCGATTCTGGGGCGTTTCCTCGAGCACTCGCGGGTCTTTCACTTCGTGGGTGCCGGCGAGTACTGGATCGGCAGTGCCGACATCATGCACCGCAACCTGGACCGCCGGGTCGAGGTACTGGTCCGGGTGGCGGACCAGGATGTGACCGACGAGTTGGACGCGATGCTCGACTCTGCGCTGGACCCGGCGACCCGATGCTGGATCCTGGAGCCCGATGGCTCGTGGAGCGTCTCCCCCACCGACGGTTCCACCGTCCGAGACCATCAGGTGCAGGAGATCCTCCGGCACCGCAGGGGTGAGTGAGCAGGGGTGAGTGACACTATGCCGGGACTGGTCGCCGCGGGTGCTGTCGTGTGGCAACGGTCACCGTCGGGCGACGTCGAGGTGGCGCTGGTGCACCGGCCGCACTACGACGACTGGTCACTTCCCAAGGGCAAGCGGCGCGCTGGGGAGACCCTGCCGCACACCGCGGTCCGCGAGGTGACCGAGGAGACCGGGCACACCGTCGTGCTCGGCGCCAGGCTAGGACACACGCGTTATCCGGTGACCGGGGGTGTGAAGGTGGCGCACTACTGGGCGGCGCGTCCCACCAGCGGCAGTTTTCACCCCAGCGCGGAGGTCGACGAGCTGTGTTGGCTGCCCGTGACCAAAGCAATCAGCCTGCTCACTCACCAGCACGATCGGACGCTGCTGGCCGGCCTCGACAGCACCATTGCCGCCACCCATGCCGTGCTGCTGGTCCGCCACGGCGAGGCGGGTGAGCGCGCGACGTGGCAGGGCGACGACGACCTTCGCCCGCTGACCGCACCAGGCCGGCGGCAGGCCGGTGCGCTGCGGGCGCTGCTGCCGCTGTTCGGAGCGCAGCGAGTATACTCCGCGCCACCTCTGCGGTGCCGGCAGACCGTGGCAGATCTCGCCGCCGACCTCGGGGTGCCGGTCATCGCCCAACCGCGGTTGGGCGAACAGGGTTACTTGACCGATCCTGCAGCCAGCGTCAGCGCGCTCGTCGAGATTGCCCGCAGACCCGGCGGCCCGGCCGTGATATGCAGCCAAGGCGGGGTGATTCCCGATCTGGTCAGCAAGCTCAGCACAGCGGCCGGGCTTGACCCCGACGGCGTGCCCAGCAGCAAGGGCAGCTGTTGGGCGCTGTTCTTCGGCACCGAGTCCCTGCTGACCGCCGACTACTATCCCGACCCGCTGGGCTGAACCGGCTCACTTCGTGGCGGCGGATTTCTTGACCGCCTTCCTGACGGTGACCTTGGCGGGGACTGCGGGGGCCGCTTTCGACGTGGCCTTGGGCTCTTTCTTCGATGCCTTGGGCGTCTTGGCTGCCTTGGGAGTCTTGGGAGTCTTGGCTGCTTTGGGCGTCTTAGTTGCCTTGGGCGTCTTAGCTGTGTTGGTTGTGGCCTTGGCTGCGTTGGTCGTCGCCTCGGTCACGGTTGCCTGAGCCTCGGGCGACGGCACCGCCGGAGACGGCACCGCCGGAGACGGCGCTTCGGGCGCGGTCGGTGCCTTCCTGGTCGCCGGGCCCGAAGCAGTGGAGACTGCCGGGCGCGTCGCTGCTGCCCCGTTGACACTGCCGGTCACCCGCGGCAGCTTGCGTGCCCCGCTCACGACCTCACGGAACAGCGTGCCCGGACGGAAGGTGGGCACGTTGGTCTTCTTGACCTTCACCGACTGCCCGGTGCGGGGGTTACGCGCCATCCGTGCGGCCCGGGCCCGTTTCTCGAAGACACCGAAACCGGTGATGGTAACCTTGTCGCCACTGTTGACAGCCCGAACCACCAGATCGACCAGACCGGCCACCGCAGCGGCGGCGATCTTCTTGTCACCAAGGCGCTCCGCGAGGGCGTCGATCAGCTGAGTCTTGTTCACTTCCGCCTCCCACAGCACGATCCCGGCCACCTGAGCGGGGCCATTGCGAGCCACCGTATGGCGGATAGCGTCAGAACACCATGCGCCACACCCGCAATCCCCTCCGCTGAGGTCACGCAGTGCTGCCCCGCAACAGAATCCGGCCGACGATCAGTCCTCAACGGCCACTGTGGTCGTGGGCAGCCAGGACGGCCGCCGGGCCTCGAACGCGTCGATCTCACCGGCGTGGCGCAGGCTCAGCGCGATATCGTCCAATCCCTCCAGCAGGCGCCAGCGGGTGTAGCCGTCGATGACGAAAGCCACCGTCAGATCCTTGGCCTGCACGGTCTGCTCCGACAGATCAACGGTGACCTCGGTGCCCGGCTCGGTCTCCAGCAGCTTCCACAGCAGCTCGACGTCCTCCCGGGTGCACTGAGCGGCGAGCAGACCTTGCTTTCCCGCATTACCGCGGAAGATGTCACCGAACCGCGGTGAGATCACCACGCGGAACCCGTAATTCATCAAAGCCCAGACCGCGTGCTCACGCGAGGAGCCGGTGCCGAAGTCCGGCCCGGCAACCAGCACGCTGCCGCTGCGGTATGCCTCGTGGTTGAGCACGAAGTCCTCGTGCGCACGCCACGCCGCGAACAGCCCGTCCTCGAAACCGGTCCGGCTGACCCGTTTGAGATAGACCGCCGGGATGATCTGATCGGTGTCCACATCGGAGCGACGCAGTGGGACGCCGACGCCGGTGTGCCGGGTGAACTCTTGCATGGCGCTGCGCTCCCTGCTCGTGAGTGGCAAACAGTGTTATAACACTGTTTGCCACTCACGACTCGACGTCGGAGGGGGTGGAAAGGGTGCCGCGGATGGCGGTGGCGGCGGCGACCAGCGGGGAGACCAGGTGGGTACGGCCGCCCTTGCCCTGGCGGCCCTCGAAGTTGCGGTTGGACGTCGACGCGCAACGCTCGCCGGCGGCGAGCTGATCGGGGTTCATCCCCAGGCACATCGAGCAGCCCGCCGAGCGCCACTGGGCACCGGCTGCGATGAACACCTCGTGCAGACCCTCGGCCTCGGCTTGGGCGCGCACCCGCATCGAGCCGGGAACGACGAGCATGCGCACGCCGTCGTGTACCCGGTGCCCGGCGAGCACTCCGGCGGCCGCCCGCAGATCCTCGATCCGGCCGTTGGTGCAGGACCCGAGGAATACCGTGTCCACCGCGATCTCGCGGAGCGGGGTACCGGGCACCAGGTCCATGTAAGACAACGCCTTGCGCACCGCGAGCCGCTCGCCGTCGTCGGTGATCTGCTCGGGATCGGGTACCCGCCCCGACAGCGGCGAACCCTGCGCCGGGTTGGTGCCCCAAGTCACGAACGGCGCCAAGGCACCGGCGTCGAGGTGGACCTCGGCGTCGAAAACGGCGTCGTCGTCGGTGTGCAGCGAGCGCCAGTACTGCACCGCCGCGTCCCACTGTGCACCCTTGGGAGCGTGCGGTCGACCGGCCAGGTAGCCGAACGTGGTGGCATCCGGCGCGATCATCCCGGCCCGGGCACCCGCCTCGATCGACATGTTGCAGACCGTCATCCGGGCTTCCATGGACAGCTGCTCGATCACGTTGCCGCGGTACTCCAGCACATACCCCTGCCCACCACCGGTACCGATCCGGGCGATCACGGCCAGGATGATGTCCTTGGCGGTGACACCGGCGGGCAGCGTGCCGTCGTGGCTGCTCACCACGATCGCCATGGTCCGGAACGGGCGTAACGGCAAGGTCTGGGTGGCCAGCACGTGCTCCACCTCCGACGTGCCGATGCCGAACGCCAATGCGCCGAAGGCACCGTGGGTGGAGGTGTGGGAGTCACCGCAGACCACGGTCATCCCCGGTTGGGTCAAGCCCAGCTGGGGTCCCACGACGTGCACGATGCCCTGTTCGACGTCGCCCATCGGGTGCAGCCGCACACCGAAGTCCACACAGTTGCGGCGCAGCGTCTGCACCTGGATGCGCGACACCTCATCGGCGATCGGCAGCTCGATGTCGGTGGTCGGGACGTTGTGGTCCTCCGTGGCGATGGTCAGATCCGGCCTGCGAACCGTCCGCCCGGCCAGCCGCAGACCGTCGAACGCCTGTGGACTGGTGACCTCGTGGACCAGGTGCAGGTCGATGTAGAGCAGGTCGGGTGCCGCGCTGTCACCACCGCCCCGGTGCACCACGTGGGCATCCCAGACCTTCGCTGCGAGCGTGCGTCCCATCGAATTTCCTCCCGCCGAGCTGGACTTCTCATATGTCGGGAAGTTAGTATCGTCTTGTGGGACAGCATAGCGGTATCGGTGTGCTGGACAAGGCTATGACAGTATTGCGCACCGTCGCCGCGAATCCCTGCGGTCTCGCTGAGCTGTGTGCTCGCACGGGGTTGCCCCGAGCCACCGCACACCGGTTGGCGGTAGGGCTGGAAGTGCACCGGCTACTGCGTCGCGACAGCAACGGACGGTGGCGCCCCGGCCCCGCCCTGCAAGAGCTGAGCACCGGCGCACTCGATCCGTTGCTCACCGCCGCCGCAATGGTGCTGCCCCGGCTGCGCGACCTCACCGGAGAGAGCGTCCAGCTCTACCGGCGGGACGGGTTGGTCCGAGTGTGTGTGGCCGCCGCCGAGCCTCCGAGCGGTCTGCGCGACACCGTCCCGGTGGGAGCCCGGCTGCCGATGACCGCCGGATCGGGCGCGAAGGTGCTGACCGCATGGGCCGACCCGGCCACCCAACGCGCCGTGCTCAGCGAGGCGGTGTTCGGGGAGCGGATCCTGATGGAGGTGCGCCGGCGGGGCTGGGCACAGAGCGTGGCCGAGCGTGAGGCCGGGGTGGCCAGCGTGTCCGCCCCGGTTCGCGATGCTGCCGGCAACGTGGTGGCCGCAGTGTCGGTGTCCGGCCCGGTGGAGCGAATCGGCCGGCGGCCGGGCGCCCGCTGGGCCGCTGACCTGCTGGTCGCCGCCGAGGCCCTGCACAACCGGCTGTGACGTGGCGCCAAAGCATGTTTACCAGTGAGTCGATACCCGGGATGGCGACCGCGAGCACCGGAGCGAACAGCTTCGCTGAATTCCGCTTCCCGCCGATGCGGAGTTCCGGACCGAGCCGCTGAGCGAGTCGCGCCAACCTGACCGGCGGAGGCGACGCCAGGTCCGCAACAGGGTGTCTGGCGAGAGGTTGACTACGATGCTACAGCGAGTCCTTTGGATCGAGCGCGACCCCGACGCTGCCGCCCGGTCCGCCGGGACGAAGCTGGGTGCACGCGGAAGACCTGCGCAAAAGCGCAGGTCAGAAAGTGTAGCCCCGACGGGATTTGAACCCGCGCTACCGCCTTGAGAGGGCGGCGTCCTAGGCCGCTAGACGACGGGGCCGCGAGAACGCGATGGAACGTTCGCTGGGGTACCAGGACTCGAACCTAGACTGACTGAACCAGAATCAGCCGTGCTGCCAATTACACCATACCCCACCAGCGGCCGACTCCGGACCCTTGGCTGGTCCCGAAACAGCGCCGGACAGAGATCGTAGTCGATCGGCAGTGGAACATTCCACCGGGTTGCCCGCCACCGGGCTGCCGGTAGCTCACCCGGCGAGCCTGGTGACCAACGCGGGAAGCTCGGCCAGCCGCGCGATCACCGAGATCCCGGTGGTCCGCGGGAGCACGCCGCAGCCGGAGCGGTCCAGCCACACGCCGTGCAGCCCGGCGTCTCGGGCACCTTCGGCATCGGTGTCGAGCCGGTCCCCCACGTGCACCGCTTGAGCGGGAAGCACGCCGAGAGCGCAGCACGCTCGCCGGAAGATCGCGCGATGCGGTTTGGCCACGCCGAGCTCACCGGAGATCAGCACCGCATCGAAAGTGGTCCCCAGCCCCAGCATGCCGAGCTTTGCGCGCTGGTAGTCGCCCGCCGCGTTGGTGATCGCGGCCAGTCGCAGACCCAACGCCCGCAGCGCCTTCAAGCATGGCAGTACGTCGTCGAACAACCGCCAGGCCCGGCGCATGGCAGCCGCTCTGCGCTCCTCCCGCCGCACCACCTCACCGGGGCAGAGGAACTCCCCCCGACCGGCGAAGAAGTCCCTGGTGCGCTGTTGGCGCATGGTGTCGAAGTCGACCTCCCCGGCCAGGTAGCGCCGGTAGTGCCCGTCGCTGAGCGCACACCAGTCGACCCAGGCGTCGTCAGTGCCGAGAAGCTCGCACAGCCCGGCACGGGTGGATGACTCGTAGTCGACCAGGGTCGCGTCCACGTCGAAGCACACCGCAGCGACCGGCAGCGGCGGGGCAAGAGGCTGGGAAGGGCTGAGCGGGGGGGCGAGAGTCACTCGGTGCACCTTAGGTCGTTGGCGGGCTACCCCGACTCTGCTGACCCGGTGAACTTCACGATTGACAACCGTCTCGACCTCCGGTCAGATCGAATGTACCATGGACGTTATTCAACAAATGTTGAAAGGAATCGGTCATGGAACGCACGACGTGTTGCGTGGTCGGCGGGGGCCCAGCCGGCATGATGCTCGGCCTGCTGCTGGCCAGGGCGGGCGTGGCGGTCACCGTGCTGGAGAAACACGGCGACTTCCTGCGCGACTTCCGCGGTGACACCGTCCATCCCTGCACCTTGACGTTGCTCGACGAGCTCGGCCTGAGTGAACAGTTCGCAAAGCTGCCACATCGGCTGGTCGAGCGGCTCCGGACCCAGGTCGGCGACGATCACGTGCAAATCAGTGACTTCCGCCGGATCCCGGGTCCACACAAACACCTGGCCTTCGTTGCCCAGTGGGACTTCCTCGATCTGCTTGCCGGCGCCGGGCGAGCAGAGCCGACGTTCACGCTCCGGATGAACACCGAGGCAACCGAACTGATCATCGAGGGCGGCACGGTTGTCGGTGTGCGGTACCAGTCGGCCGACGGGAGCTGCGGGCAGCTGCGGGCAGACCTCACAGTGGCCTGCGACGGGCGGCGCTCGGTACTTCGCGACGCCGCCGGGCTGCACGCCCGATTCTTCGGGGTGCCGATAGACGTGTGGTGGTTCCGGCTCCCTCGCCGCGAAAACGATCTGGAAGGTGTGGCCGGTCGCGTCGGGGCCGGCCAGGGCTTGGCGCTCATCGACCGTGGCGACTACTTCCAGTGCGCCTACCTGATCCGCAAGGGCTCCAATGCCACGCTGCGGGCCGAGGGCATCGAGGCGTTCCGGCTCCGGGTGGCGGAGATGATCCCGTGGCTGGCCGATCGGATGGCGGAGGTGCGCTCCTTCGACGATGTGGCACTGCTCGACGTCCGGCTGGACCGGCTACGCCGCTGGTCGACCGCCGGGCTGCTCTGCCTGGGCGACGCCGCACACGCGATGTCACCGGTCGGCGGAGTCGGTATCAATCTGGCTATCCAGGACGCCGTGGCAGCGGCCCGACTGCTGGCCGAACCGCTGCGCCGGGGCACGCTTACCCGTCGCCACCTCGACCGGGTGCAGCTACGGCGGTGGGTACCTGCGGCGCTGACCCAGGCTGTGCAGCGGGTCATCCACGCGAGGCTGCTCGGCCCGGTACTCGCCGGCGACATCACGCTGGCCAGAACCGGCCCTTTGCCGCTACCGATCCGCCTACTACAACGCTTCCCCGCACTACAGGCCATACCCGCCACCGCAGTAGGCATCGGCCCTCTCCCCGAACACGCCCCCGCCTTCGCCCGCCGCGGCACCCCCCTGCATTCAGCGGGCTCAGCGGGGTTACCGGAGCCGAATTACCCCGCTGAGCCCGCTGAATGCGGGGGTGGGGTGGAGTGACGCAGGGCGGCGTAGGTGAGGGCGTCGAGCAGGGCTAACCAGGATGCCTCTACGACGTTGCCGTGGACGCCGACCGTGGTCCACGTCCCGGTGCCGTCACTGGTGTCCACCAGCACCCGGGTCACCGCGTCGGTGCCATGCATGCCGGGCAGGATGCGCACCTTGTAGTCGGCCAGCTCCACGGTCTTCAGCCAGGGCACGTGCGCATCCAGAGCCTGGCGCACGGCCGCATCCAGCGCGTTGACCGGCCCGTTGCCCTCCGCGGTGGCGATCACCCGCTCCCCCGCCACGTGCACCTTCACCGTCGCCTGGGCGACCACTGCACCGTCGGCCTGATGGTCCACCACCACCCGGTAGGACTCCAGCGCGAACGGCGGCGCGGGCGCCACCTCGTCGACCTCACGACGCACCAGCAGCTCGAAGGAGGCGTCGGCCGCCTCGAAGGACCAGCCCCGGGACTCCAGCTCCTTGACCCGCGCGGTGACCTCCGCGCAGCGGCCGGCCAGATCGAGCCCGAGCTCGGCTGACTTGAGCTCGATGCTGGCCCGGCCGGCCATCTCGGTCACCAGCACGCGCTGTGCGTTGCCGACCGCGGTCGGATCCAGGTGGTTGTACAGCTCCGGGTCCACCTTGATCGCGCTGGCGTGCAGACCCGCCTTGTGCGCGAAGGCCGACCTTCCGACGTACGCCTGATGGGTGTCGGGCGTGAGGTTGGCGATCTCGGCCAACGCATGTGCGGCACGGGTCAGCTCGGCCATCCCGGACTCCGGCAGGACCGGCATTCCGAGCTTGGTGGCGAGGTTGCCGATGACGGCGAACAGGTCGGCGTTGCCGGTGCGCTCGCCGTAGCCGTTGGCGGTGCACTGCACCTGCGAAGCCCCGGCCTGCACCGCGGCGACCGTGTTGGCCACCGCGCAGGCGGTGTCGTCCTGGCAGTGGATCCCGACCCGGAAACCGGTGCGGGCCACCACCTCGGCGACGGTGCCCGCAAGCTGCAACGGCAGCTGCCCGCCGTTGGTGTCGCACAGCACCGCGACGTCGGCTCCGGCGGTGACGCCGGCCTCGAGCACCCGCAGCGCGCAGTCGGGGTCGAAGGCGTACCCGTCGAAGAAGTGCTCGGCGTCGAGGAACACCCGCCGACCCTCGGCGACGAGCAGGGCGACGGTGTCCCGGACCATCGCGCAAGCCTGCGCGACGTCCACCCGCAAGGCTCGTTCCACGTGCCGCCGGTCGGACTTGGCCACCAGGGTGATCACCGGCGCCTGGGAGTCGAGCAGCGCCTGCACCTGCGGATCGGCGGTGACGGCCAGACCGGCCCGCCGGGTGGAGCCGAAAGCCACCAACACGGCATGGGACAGGTGCAGCTCACCAGCGGCGGCCCGGGCGAAGAACTCGGTGTCCTTGGGCAGCGCACCAGGCCAACCACCCTCGATGAAACCCACCCCCAGCGCATCCAGCAGCCGGGCGACAGCGAGCTTGTCGGCCACTGAGTAGGAGATGCCCTCCCGCTGGGCGCCATCGCGCAACGTGGTGTCGTACAGGTGGAAATCGTCGCCGAGCGGGGTGCCGGCGGGGGTGGTGCGGGACATCGGCAAGCACTCCTGAGTCCGTAGCGGGCAACAAAAAAGACCCCCCGCAGGCGCGGAAGGTCTTGCGCGTCGGGTGCTGGTCGTTACCCGACGCGCTCAGCAATAATGGTCACTCTGCGGCAGAGCACAAGCAGAGTATTGCACACCCGGTCACACCAGTGCGACCTCGGGCTCAGCCACGCTGCAACCAGGTGGGGTCAACGGGCTCCCGGGCGACTCGCTACCGTGAGCCCCATGAGTGACATCGTCGATGACAAGAAGCACCTCCGCGGCACGTTCGACCTGTCGAACGTCGTATGGCAGCGCGCGGCGGGCTCGGAGGAGCTGCCAGGCCCGCATCTGGAGATCGCGTTCCTGCCGGACGGCTACGTGGCGATGCGCAGCTCCGAGAAGCCCGTGGACTCCGAGACGCTGCTCTTCACACCGGCGGAGTGGGAGGCGTTCGTGCTCGGCGCCAAGGACGGCGAGTTCGACGTCATGTGACCCGGCTATCCAGCGGTCAAGGGGACGATTACCAGCAGCAGGTCGGCGATCATCACCAGCGGCATCGTTCGCTTCAGTACGCCGCTGGTGGTGATCGCCGCGGCAGGGCGCAGCAGGGCGAGCGCGCCGCCGAGCACCATGGCGTTCACCGCTACCGGCGGCACCATCCAGACGGGTCCGTATCGTGACCACAGACCCCAGGCCAGCAGGACCAGCCCGGCGAGCATGATCAGGCTGGACAAGACCAGCGTACGGGTGACGCCGTACCGTACAACGGGCGTCGTCATACCGGTGGCGATATCGGCGGCGCGATCGGGCACTGACCACCACGTCATGCGCCCGGCGATCAGTACTCCGAGACCGGCGAAGATCAGCCAGATCGTCGCCTCGAGACCGGACTGGATCGCGTAGTAGGACAGCAAGCCTGGCAAGGTGGCCATGGACAGGCCGAATACGCCTGCTCCGGCGAATCCCCGGCGTTTCAACCGCACGGGCTCGAGGTTGTAGAGTAGGTGGGCCGCGATGCTCAGCGCCGCTGCGACGGTGACGAGCCACCGTCCCGACCACAGTGCGATCGCGATGGCCAGGGCGAGCCCGGCGGCCATCTCGGCGGCGACCCAGCGAAGGGTGCGGGTGCGCCCGAATCGGGTGACCGCGGCGGCCAGATAACTCTTGTCTCGATTGCGCTCGTCGGTGCGAACGTCGACGGCGGTATTGAGCGCGAGCCCGGACGGGATGAGCAGCAGGTTCGCCGCGACCGCGGCCAGTACGGGCGGATCGAGCAGCCCTGGGACGCCGCCGGCTGCGAAGCAGGCGCCCCAGCTCGCCTGGCATGCGTAGCAGACCGGCAGCGGGAACTCGAACCGGTGCAACACCGCGACGTCCCGCCAGGTCGACGCGCCGGCTACTCGCGGCATCGCAGAACTCTCATCCGCAGCCGTGCGGCGGGTGCCATGGTGTGACCGCGTAACTCGGGAATGCCCGCGCCGGGGTTCACGCAGCTCCACTCGCGGCGGCGAAGCACGGCTGCAGTGACCATCCGCACCTCCAGTTGGGCCAGTTGGTTACCGAGGCAACGCCTGCTTCCCCCACCGAACGGAAAGAAATGCTGGGCCGCGACCCGGTCACCCAGAAAACGGCTCGGGTCGAACCGGTGCGGATGCCGGAACACCTCGGGGCGGCGATGCGCCAGATAGCTGCTGGGCGTGAGGACGGTCCCGGCGGCGAGTGGCCGGCCACCCAGCACGGCGTCCTCAGCCAGCGCCCGGTTCGCCCCCACCGGCACCGGTGGAGTCAGCCGAAGGACCTCCTGCAGCACGGCTTGCAGCAGCGGGACCTGGGCCGCGTCCGAGCCGTCGCCGGCGGCGACCAGCTCAGCGAGCACGTCATGGCGCAGATTCTCGTGCCGGTCCAGCCAATACAGTGTCCACGCGATCGCCGAGGCGGTGGTCTCATGACCGGCGAACAGCAGCGAGACGAGCTGGTCACGCAACTCGGCATCATCGAGGCGTCCCAGCGGACCGTCAGCGGCCAGCATCAGCCCGGCCAGCGTCGATGGCTGCGCACTCGGGTTGTCCTTCGCGCATCGCACCAGCGATCGGTCCAGCTCGTCGCCCGAGCGGGGCAGACCGCCTCTCAGCCAGCGGTAAGCGAGGCTACGGGGACGTGAGCCGAGCGCGTCGTCGATCCAGGCGGTGAACGCCGCGAGCAGCTCCGCATCGGACCGGCCGAGAATGATCCTGGCGACGATCCGGAGGGCGAGCTGCCTGGTCCACCGCGACAGGGTGATCACCGTCCCGGGTATCAGCTCATCGACGGCCTCATCCACCGTGCCGGCGATGATCCGGTGATAGTCCAGCAGCCTGCGTCCGCGCAGCGGCGGTCCGAGCACCCGCCGGTACGCCGCATGCCGGGCGCCGTCCGCCCACAGCAAGGACTGACGACCGAGCAGCGGGATGAGGCTGCGACTGCCGGGATGGCACAGCCGCTGATCCAGCCGGAAGATCTCCTCGATGACGTCCGGATGCCACACGAGTAGCCGCCGCGTCAGCCGGGTGCGCAGTTCCAGCACCCCGCCCGGCGACCGCGCGGATGCGTCCAGAAACGGCAGCGGTCGCATCGCCAGCTGGAGCTCCCGCAAACTCATGTCGCCGCGCCCCGCGAGAGCAATGCGCGCACCCGCCGGTCGGTATGGGCGAGATGCAACCCGGCCAGTACCTCGGCCCGCACGATCCGCATCGGCGTGTAGAGATCCTTGTCATGCCACAAGGGCGGGTGCTCGTGGTGCCCGCCGGCTCGCAGGAGGAACGCACAGCCACGCGCCGCGGCTCGGGCGATCACGTCACCGGTTCCGGAATCGTTCGCCCGCACCAAGATCTGCAGGGCATAGGCGGTCTCCTCGGGAGTACCCACCCAGTGTCCCCAGGATCCGTCCGGGCGCTGCAAGTCCAGCACCCACCGCACCGCGCGGGACGCCGCGGCAGCGCCTGCCGCGCCGCCGTGCTCGACGAGTGCCACTACGCAGCACTTGGTCGCGTAGTACGGCGACGCGTGCCATTTGTCCCGCCAGCTCCCGTCGTCGTCCTGGTGATCGGCCAGCCACCCGGTGAGCCTCGCCATGGCCTGCAGATAATCGGAACGTTCGGGAAGGTCCGGCGTCAAGCAGGCCCCGAATGCCTGCAACACGTGCGCGTTGGTACTGGTCGACGGCGTGCGCTCACCGGGAAAGCAACTGAAGTGCGCACCCGCCCGGTAGGCCCACAGGCAGGCCGGGGAACGCGGACGTCCGTAGCGGGCCAACGCGTAGAGAGCGGTGGCGGTGTCGTCGGCATCAGGGGGCAGGCCGGGACCGCCGGCCACGCCCCACTCGCCGAACTCGGTATGGATGCTCTGCACCAGGCTGCGCTCTGCGGTGCTGCCGAGACCGGCTTCGGCGAGAGTGGACAGTACCCAGGCCCGCTCGAACAGACCCAGCGGTGCGGCTACCGGTACCGCGCCGTCCACATCCTGCACCGACTCCAGATAACGCACGAACGGATGGTGATTGCCGCCGGCGGCCACATCTCCCAGCCAGGCGGCGGTAGCTGCCGGCGAGCATCCGACGCCGCCCCGATTGGGCTCGACCGACGGAGCTCCTCGCACCGGGGTGCCGATGACCTCGAGTGAGTGCAGCAACGTGCGGGGCAGCGCACGGCCCTGGTGCACCGACTCGCGCAGCCGCGCCAGCAGTGCGGCGTTCGCGCCGTCCGGTGCTGGCAGCAGGCGGCCGTCAGCCACCGAATCCAGTCCGGCTTTCCCGGCTAGATGCTCGTTGATGTCGATGATCAGTGCAGGAACGATGAGCTCGATGGCGACCGTGTCCGGAAGGATCGGGGCACGACCATCGAGCCGCGCGAACAGCGCTCGCAGGCCACGCTCGGCCGCGCTCACCATGGCCGGGTAGGGCAGGCGTTGCCCGCTGCCCAGCTCGATGTCACGCAGCAACGCCTCGGTCGCGCTCAGCGTCGGCACGATCGCGTAGTGGTCAGGGCCACCCCACTCGCCGTTGGCGTGCTGGTGATCCAGCAGAAAGTGCACGCGTTCACGGTGTCCCCGCAGGGAGGGAGCCAGTGCGACCAGCCGGCCGGTCTCGTAAACCGAGGCGGAGAACTGCCCGTCGGAGTCCGCCGACATCTCCGACACCAGTGCCGCGGCCATGCCGCGTGCCCGTGCAAACCAGGAATCCTGCGGATTCATGCGTCCCCTCGGCAAGGCTGATCACGAGAAGCATCGCATCGGGAGTCATCTCCCACCATCCCCACCCGGGTAATTCGATCGGCACGCAGAGTGACGACGATGCCCGGTGCTCTCGGCCCGCCGAGGCGCGGTCACCGTGATCAGTACCGCGGCGAATCCGACGTGCGTCGGGCTACCGCCTGACGCCGCCCTCCGGACAGCGCCCGCTCGGCCGCGCCACTGTCGCCGAGCGCGATACCAGCGCTGTCCGGAGCCGTCCGAGCAGCCCTGACGTCGCGCTCAGCGCACGCAGGACTGTCGCTGCGAAGCATGGGTGATCACGACCGGGACAGTCCCCATCGCGCCAGGGTGGCGCGAAACGCCCACGGGGCCGGCTCCGCATGGCGACCGGCGGTGGCTGCCTCGAGATCGGACCGAGGTGGGCCGCGGCCTTTCGGTGATCGACTCGACCGTAGATCATGCACGCAGTGACCTACGGTCATGGTCAGCGGACCGCAGGTCACCCGCTACACCGAGGTCCGGTCACCCGGAGAGGGATGCGCAGCTCCGAGAAACCCGTGGACTCCGAGACCCTGGCTCTTCACACCGGCGGAGTGGGAGGCGTTCGTGCTCGGCGCCAAGGACGGCGAGTTCGACGTCATGTGACGGCTGCGCACGCTCAGTGGGGAAAGCCACACCTGCGGTCGCAGCGGTCGGTCCACTATCTGACCAGCGAGCGGACCCGCAGGTCAGATAGGCACTCCGCGACAACGTCGAAGTCACGGTCCCGATGCACCAAGGTCGCCCCCGTGCGTACCGCGACTGAGGCGATCAAGCAGTCAATCAGCTTGCGGACCGTCCGGCCGCTGTGCCAGACGGTCCGGTAGATCGTTGCTGCATCGTAGTAGTCCAAGGCAGCGTCGACCGGCAGCAGGCGCAGACCGCCGATCAGCTTCTCGAGCTGCTTGACGACGTGATCGCTGGTCGCGCCGGACAACAACTCCATGATCACTGGTTCCGTTGTCACGATGACCGACTGGTCCTCCCTGATCAGCCGACGCACTTCGAGGTGGGCGGCCGAGCCGGTTCGCCGCAGGTACTCGATCCACGCCGAGCTGTCGATCAACTCCACCCGAGGTCGTCAATCTTTGATCGGCGCATCTCGTCGAGGTCGCCTTCCCAGCCGATTCCCTCCAAGCTCTCCAAGAACTCCGGAGAGAGTCGAGGACCGACGAGTCGGCGCAGTGCGAGATCAACGGCCTCCCGTTTGGTGCGCAGCCCGTGCTTACGCATCGCCTCAGCGATGAGCTCATCATCGATCTCGATGTTGGTGCGACCCATACACCAATGATACACATTCCGGAGCGCAAGAGGCGGCACAACGCTCTGATCACGACCCGCACAGGCAGGTTGCCGAGACACCGCTGAGCGGAGTTCCGTCCCTACTACAACCATGCCAGGCAAGAGGAACAATGAGTGAGCAGCCCACCAACGGACCCGACGTCAACCTGGATCGAGAGGATCTTCGGGACCGCCACGGCAACCGGGTGACCCGGGAGTACGTCCAGCGAGCCCGCACTGACATCGTGGATGAGAACATCCCCGTGACGCCGAGTGACGTGCGCCCAGGCCGTCCATCGTTGTCGGGTGGGCGTACCCACTCTCCACAGGTGACCTTCCGAATCCCCGATCAGCTGCACCGGCAAGCTGTGGATGCCGCTGAACGGGAAGGCAAGACCGTCTCGGCCCTGGCCCGCGAGGCGTTGGAACACTACCTGCGGCGGGGATGATCCGATGATCGGCTACCAATGGTGCGCTCGGCGGTGGAAGTCGCCCAGTGCACCGAAGTCAGGACAGCTCGGCGGGCTGCGCAGCACCGGCCGCCGAACCGGCTGACAGCAACACCATGACGGGCACGCCCAGCGCCACCTCGACGCAGTGAACCTGGCTGAAGCCCGCTCACGAGGTCCACGACGCTCCCCAAGGCGGCCTGCTCACGTTGTACCGCCTCCTATGCGTCGTTCGAACAGGAACGCCATGTGCTAACTCTCAGCAACTTCGTCGGTACCCTGGGTAGCACAGCATTACCAGTCCTTGCCGATCTGCATCGACGGGTCAGGGCGGCTGCTGGTGCCGTTGCCGGGTGAAGCAACAGCAGACCGGTCGCGTTATCCCTGGCCACGATATCGACGTTACCATCGCGGTCGTAGTCCGCCAGCCCAGCGAAGATATATTGATTTTTGACATCCGTGAGCGAAGGAAAGGTGTACGGTCTATCACCAAGCACCGACCGGCCGTGGACGAGATCGGCCACCGTAAAGCCACTAACCGTGAAAATTACCGCAATCAGGGTGAGTGTCAACGCGACGAGCGCCTTGACTCGTGTGACTGGGCGCTCACCAGTGAAGAACGCACTGAGCAGCCCGACCAAGATGGACCCGAACAAAGCTTCGGTCGGTCCTGCACCGAAGAGTCCTGGCACGACGGTACCCAATACACTTCCGCCGGTAATCAACACGAGCCGCCATGAATAACCCTCGGCCTTAGGTAGGATTCTTCTGCGCACGGGCTTATTGGTTTCCAGGGCTATCACCTCTCGCTATGACTACGGTCGCCGCCCCAGGGTAGGCGGCCACTCGGTCGATGATCGCCCCGGCCGGACGTAGCGTAGGACGAAATATTTTCCGCTAGCTGCTTGGCGGGCACATCGTCAATCTCGGTGGCACATAGAAGGGTCTCCATGCGGACCGTGATAGCGCGGAACTTGTCAAGGATTCCTCTGCTGTAGCTGAAAGCTGGGGCGTCATCGACTCCCCGGATACTCCGGGCGGCAGATCGGGCAGGTCGTCGAGATGGAATGCGAGGCGGCGGACCAGGGCGGTTACCGCTACCGGGCCGTGCGAGTCTGGCCGAAGGGCGCTCACCGACAGCCGGCTCGCGACTTCGCACCGGACGACCAGGCATCCACCACGTACCGCAGGCTCACCTGGGACGAGAACCCGGCGACCTGACTGGTGCTCAGCTGTTGACGTCGCCGGTGGCGATCGCCTGCAGGAACGACGACCAGCGGGCCGACGGGACGGCGAGCACCGGGCCGTCGGGGTCCTTGGAGTCGCGGACCCCGATGGCGGGGCCGCCGAGCGCCACCTGGACGCAGTTGTACTGGCTGGAGCTGTAGCTGCTGGTGCGCCAGCCCAGCGCCGCGACCTCCACGCAGTTGGACTGGCTAGAGCTGTAGCTGCTCTTGCGCCACGCCGGGTGGCGCAGCTGTGCGGTCATGATGGCCGTCCTCGCTGTCGTCAGGCCAGCCCCCGGGCGATCTCGACCAGCAGGTCCAACGAGTCGTCGGGGCTGAGCGCGATCCGTTGCAGGTGCTGCAACGCGATCGTAGTCTCCGCAATGTCCTCGTCCTCGTCCAGGAACGCGCTGCCCCGGCGAGTCTCCAAGTGCACGATGGTCGGATCACCGTCGAACTCCAGGATGACGAACGGCCCCTCCAACCCAGGGTGCGCGCCCGCGGCGGTGGGCACCACCTGGACAGTGACGTTGGACCGGGTGGCGGCGTCCTCCAGGTGCCGAACCTGGCGGCGCATCAGCCCGGGATCACCGACCACCCGGCGGAGCACGCCTTCCTCGAGGAGTGCATGCAGCCGGGGCGGGCGCGGGCGACCGAGCAGGGTCTGCCGCGCGGCCCGGGCGGCGACCAATGCCTCCACCTCGTCGTCACTCAAGCCCGGGTTCGCGGCCGAGATCAGCACCCCGGCGTAGTCCGCGGTCTGCAACAACCCCGGTATCAGCAGCGGCTCGTAGTTGGTGATCGCTGTCGCGGAGCGTTCGAAGTCGATGAGCTCCTGCCACAGCTCGGGTAGCCGGGAGCCCTGCACCTGCCACCAGCCCGGCTCAGCAGCCCGGCGGACCAGGTCCAACAACTCCTCCCGCAGCGGCTTGGCGACCTGGTAGAAGCCGAGCAGCGCGGCCACCTCGTCGGACTGCAGGCCGATCCGGTTGGTCTCGATCCGGCTGATCTTGCTGGCCGAGATGCCCAGCGCCTCCCCCACCGTCTTGCAGCTGTGCCCGGACCGGGCCCGCAACCGGCGCAGCTCACCGGCCACCCGGCGGGACCGCACCGTCCGCCGTCCTCGCGGCATGCCCAACACCCCTTCCCGTGTCCGAACCCTGGACTCGACGCCACATCAGACGCATCTGACATCACTCAGTCGAAGTATTGCCGATTATCCCGCAACGGTGCCGGTATTCCGGCTACCAGGTGCCGGATCGGGTCGGAGGGCATCATGATGCAGCAACAGTGGACGATCGAGGCCGACGGCGACGCCGCGCCGCTCACCGTCACCATGCAGGTCGCGAGGATCACTGTGGCCACCGAGAACGGTGATCAGATCACGCTGGCCCCCGAGCAGTTGGAGCCGCTGGTACACCGCCTGGACTGTCTCAGCTACGACCTGGCCTTCCCCGAAGGCCGAGCAGCCGGAACGTGGGACACACCCTCCTGGTCAGGAGAAGACTGCAGCCTCACCCGGGACGGTCTTCGGGTTTGATCCGTAGGCATTCGGCTGCGGTTCACCGTCGGTGGCGAAGAACACGATGAGCACGATCCAGCCGATCACCGGGATGAGCACAAGTAGCTGCCACCAGCCGCTGCGGCCGGTGTCGTGCAGCCGGCGGGCACCCACGGCCAGGCTCGGCAGCCACACGGCCAGCTCGTAGACCAAGCTGAACGGGCCGGAGTAGAACAGGCTGTTCGAACCCAACCCGAGCGCACTGTCGACGATGGCGAGCACAATCGAGATGATCACGTTGACCAGCGTGAACATCCAGTATTCCTTCCGCCGAGCGCGACCGGCGAAATCGACGTACTGGCGAAGCACTTTCAGGTACCACTCCATGACCAACTCCATGATCACGAGCACGAGCGGCTCAGGTATGAAGACGATAACGCCAGACAGACCGGAATGGGACCAAATAACCAGCCGCTACAGGCCGGCGCGTTCGACGCGTTGACTCGACGAGACCAGGGCGGCCAAGCGGTCGCCGATGGCCCGGGTACCGCCGGGGTGGGTGTGATCGCGGGTGGCGAGGTCGAAGGCCACGGCGGCCTCGACCCGGCGGGACGGCTCGTCCAGCCCCAGGTGGGCGAGCATCAGGCCGATCGACAGCACCGCCGCGGTCGGGTCGGCGATGCTCTGGCCGGCGATGTCCGGGGCGGAGCCGTGCACCGGCTCGAACATGCTGGGGTTACGGCGGGTCACGTCGAGGTTCCCGCTGGCGGCCAGGCCGATCCCGCCGGTGACGGCCGCCGCGAGATCGGTGAGGATGTCGCCGAACAGATTGTCGGTGACGATCACGTCGAACCGGCCGGGGTCGGTGACCAGGTGGATGGTGGCGGCATCGACGTGCTGGTAGGCCACCGACACGTCGGGATGCTGCAGCGACACCTCCTCCACCACGCGCGACCACAGCGATCCGGCGTAGCAGAGCACGTTCGTCTTGTGCACCAGCGTCAGGTGCCGGCGCGGGCGCGCCGCGGCCCGGGTGAACGCGTCACGCACGACCCGCTCCACGCCGAACGCGGTGTTCACGCTGACTTCGGTGGCGATCTCGTGCGGGGTGTCCTTGCGCAGCAGCCCGCCGTTGCCGACGTAGAGCCCCTCGGTCCCTTCCCGGACCACGATCATGTCGATGCTGCCGGGGTCCGCGAGGGGGCTGCGCACCCCCGGATACAGCCGCGCCGGCCGCAGGTTGACGTGGTGGTCCAACTCGAAACGCAGCCGCAGCAGCAGCCCGCGCTCCAGGATCCCGCTGGGCACCGAAGGGTCCCCTACCGCACCGAGCAGGATGGCGTCGTGCTGACGCAGCTCGTTGAGCACCGACTCCGGGAGCAGCTCCCCGGTGGCGTGCCAGCGGGCGGCGCCGAGATCGTAGGGCGTGGTCACCGCGTCGGGGGCGACCTCCTCCAAGACTTTGAGTGCCTCACCGATCACCTCCGGACCGATCCCGTCACCAGGGATCACCGCGAGCCGCATGAACCACCTCCAGTGCACGGGCCCCGGCCGTGAGACCCTCTGCCGCGGGAAGGTTACCCGCAGCGACACCGGGTACCGCACGATGGATACGCGAAAGGCGTAACCGTGCTGTCGAACATCATGAACCGGCCGAGCGCACCTGGTCAGCGGGCGTCTGTGGGGGACGGGGCACGGCAGGAGCGGCGGGCACCGGAAACGGCACGGCAGGACCCTCCGGCGCATCGACCGGCCCGGACTCCGGGGCCGACACCGCCACCAGCTGCACCCGGCGGCCGGCGGGATTACCGGGGTGCAGCACCAGCAGCCGGGTCGCCCGTTGGGCCACCGCGGCGGTGGCATCCCGGGTGACCAGCAGCGCGGTCCCCGGACGCGCCAGGTAGCTCACCGCGGGATCGCCGACACCCTGGGTCCACAGTCCCGGCCGCACTGCGTCGAACGACGCCGGGCCGGTGCTGTCGATGACCTTACCGAGGTGCACCGGGCCGGGATAGAAACTCGCGACCGACGTCGTGTAGCTGATCGGCGCGGTGACCGCCAGCGGGTCGATCCCCAGCGCGGCCAGCGACACCGGTAACACGATGACATTGCTGTCGAAGACGGCGCAGTCCACGTCCCCGTACTGCCCGTTGACCGGCAGCACCTGCACCGGTGGCGACTCCGGCGGCGCGTGCAGGTCCATGGTCGCCGCGACGAGCACGTCGGTCCCGGCCAGCTTCACGGCGCGGATCTCGAAGTCGGGCAGCCCATCGGCGGTGGTGTCGATGTCGACGAACGGGATGGTGTTGCTGCCGACGTTGTACCAGTCCGCCCAGGTGGTGATCCCGAATGCGAGCAACGCATCGCCCGGCTTGCCCCGGGCCACGGCCAGCGGCGCGGTGGAGGCCACCCCGACGTAGCGGATGTCACCGGCTCGGGCGGTCCCGTTCGGCGTGCAACCCGCCACGAACACGCCCGTGCAGTCAGCCAGCTGCCCGCTCTCGGTCTGCAACTGCAGCACGCTGATCAGCGAACGGTAGGCGGCGTCCCCGCTGCCCTGGTCCACTCCCCGGCCGGACAGGGTGAGCGCGGCCGGCCGGTGCTCGCCCAGCAACCGCAGGCTGGGCGCCGCCGCGAGGTCAGCCACCGGCCTCGGGGCGGCGTAGACCGGCACCCGCAGCCCGGCAGCATCAGGTGAGCTGAACACCACCCGGCCGGAGGCGTCGGCGACGAACTGGCGGGCCGCACCGAGCTGGGTCTTCACGATGGTCGGATCGGCGGTCCGGCGCAACGCGGACGGGTCATCGATGCGAAGCGTGACAGTCAGCGCCGTGGCCGCCCGCGGGGCGATGTCCACCACCTCGCGGGAGAGCTGGTACCTGGCCCCGGGCATGGTGGTGATCGGTTGATAGCTAACCGCGTACCGAGCCGGAGTCGTACTCTTGTTGACCAGCTTGATCGTCTTGATCAGGGCGACCGGACCGGCGGCCTGCACCACACCGAAGTCGGCGCTGACCTGCCCGGGATCGTCCTCGACCATGGCCAGCACCTGGTTGCTTACCGCAGCCGCGGCGTCCACCCGCCCGGCACCGACCCGGTTCGGTGCCGCGATCGGACCCTGCTGGCCGTCGCGCGAGTAGACATCGGCGCCGACGGTGTTCACCACGGCGGCCTTGACCTCGGCCACACTCCAGTCCGGATGCGCCTGCCGGACCAGCGCCCCGATCCCGGCGACGTGCGGGGAAGCCATCGACGTCCCACTGGCCACCAGGACACCCGACCCGCTGCCGGTCAGCGCCGACGCGATGGTGTCACCAGGTGCCGCCACGTCCGGCTTGAGGGCGGGGCCCCGCACCTCACGAGAGCTGAACTCGCTGGGCGTGTCGGTGATGCGCGGGTCGTCGGTGTGCACCGACGACCGCAACTTTCCCGCCAGCCGCACCACCAGCGTGCCGGCCGCCAGCGCCGGGCGCAGCGCCGCCGTGTCCGGACCGGTGAACTGGAACATCGGCATGCCTGCGTTGCCCGCAATGGCCGCGGCGAACTGCTCTCTCGCCGAGGACAGCAGCACTCCGGCGGCCTCGGCGGCCAGCGCGTGGTCGGCTCGCACCGTCGAGCCGCAGCGCCGGGTGGTGGTGTCGTCGTCCCACTCCAGCCAGACGTGCCGGCCCGCGACCGCGGCAGCGTCGGCAGCCGAGTAGGGCCGGCATCCGTCGGCGTTGGCCGGATCGGTCAGCGCTACCACCGGTGCGGTGCGATCCAGGCTGTCGTAGCCGGAGAAGTTCTGGCTGTACTGACCACCCTTGCTCCCGACCACGCCGCTGGGCACAGTGACCTGGGCGCCGTCGCGCAGCACAGCAGAATCTCGGGTGCTGGCCACGGTGAGCGCCTCGGGGGTGTTGCCCGGTGCCCCGCCGATGTCGTAGAGATCGCCACCGTTGCCGGCGGCGAACACCGGCAGCACCCCGTGGCGAGCGAGCTGGCGGACGAACAGGCCGTCCGGGTCGTCCGGGGCACCGTAGTCCGAGCCCAGCGACAGGTTCACCACGTCGAGCCGGTCGGAGAAATCACCGTCGCCGTCGGGATCCAGCGCCCAGTCCATCGCCTTGGCGACCAAGCCGGTAGCACCGTGACAGCCGAAGACCTTCAGCGCGTACAGCTGCGCATGCGGGGCGGTGCCGGGGCCGATCCGCATGGCGTTCAGCGCCGCCGGGTCCAAATCGTGGTAGCTGCCGCGAAAGATGCTGCCCGCGCCGTCGACACCGAGTCCGGCCGCGGTCCCCGCGACGTGGTTGCCGTGCTCGCCGCAGGACAGCGGGTTGGGATCGGGTTGCGGGACGATCCCCCGCACGCCGGTCACGCCGCCGTCGTAGTCGTCCCCGGCGAAGTCGTATCCGCCGACCACTTTGCCGGTCGGGAAGTAGCTCGGCTTGACGATGGTACGGTCGATCGCCGTGTAGGCGGCCCGGGTGCCGGGGCCGCCGAAGTCGGCGTGCGTGTAGTCGATCCCGTCGTCGATGATGCCGATCCGCACCCCGTCGCCCAGCAACCCGGTCTGCTGCCAGGCCCGCAACGTCCTGGTCAGCACCACGGCGGTGGAGTTCATCGCGGTCTTGGGCACGATGGTGCGCACCGAGCGGACGTCGGGTGACCCAGCCAGCTCGCCCACCGCGGCCGGGTCGGCGAGCACCGCCAGACCGGGCACGGCGTTGGTGGTCCGGAACAGCTCTGTGCCGCCCGGGCTGCTGCGGCGCAGCAGTAAGAGCACCCGGTCAGCGGCTTGCTCCAGCCGGATCTTGGCGGCACCGGCCGCCCGGGCCGCGACCGCTGCGGGGTGCCCAGCGCCACGCTCGGCGTGGAAGACCTCCACGGCCGGGGTCTGGGTGAGCTCGATGAAGACGGCCACCGGCCCCGGCGTGGCACCCGGTCGGGGGCCGATCTTGTCCCGCAGCGGTGTCGGCGCCAGACCGGCCGCGGGGGGCAGCCCGACCGCGAGCTGCAGCGGCCCGGATCGGCCGCTGGCCGGTCCACTGATCCCGGCTGAGATCATCGCGGTGAGCACGAGCAGCACAGCCGCCGGGCGGCTGCGTCTGACGAATCGGGGTCGCAGAGTTCGGGGGCCGCGGGCCGGCTGGTCTCCGCGCAGGATGCGATGCACTGGCAGACCGTACCCACCCGGTCACGGGTCGTGAGTGCGTAACAGTGTTATAACACTGTTACGCACTCACGACCCGTGAAGATCAGCCGAACGTGACGGAGCGGACGGTGCGGGCGCCGACCACCGACCCGATCTCGGTCAGCACCTGGCCGGGGACCGGCCGGTCCACCCTCATGATCATGATCGCGTCGGTGCCCGCGGTCGTCTGGCTGATCTGCGCGGCCTCAATGTTGATCCCGGCCGCGCCCAGCAACGTTCCGACGATTCCCATCACGCCCGGACGGTCCGGGTACTCCATCAAGACGGCCACGCCCAAGGCGCGCAGGTCGAAGTGCCGGCCATCGATCTCGACCAGCTTCTGCACCTGCGCCGGCCCGGACAGGGTCCCCGAGACCGAGCAGACGGCACCGTCGGCGAAGGCACCCCGCACGCTGACCACACTGCGGTGGCTCGGGCTCTCCGGCGCGGTGACCACGGCGACGGTGATCCCGCGCTCGTGCGCCAGCCGCGGCGCGTTGACGAAGGTGACCTGGTCGTCCACCACACCGGTGAAGACCCCGCGCAACGCCGCGAGCTGCAGCACCGAGACGTCCTCAGCGGCCAGCTCACCGCGCACCTCGACGGTCACCGAGTCAGGCGAGCGACCGGTCAGCGTCGCCAGCACGGTACCCAGTTTCTGGGTCAACGGCAGCCAGGGCCGGATCTCCTCGCCCACCACCCCACCGCTGATCACGTTCACCGCATCGGGCACGAACTCACCGCGCAGCGCCAGCACCACGCTGCGCGCGACGTCGATGCCCGCCCGGTCCTGCGCCTCGGTGGTGGACGCACCCAGATGGGGGGTGACGACCACCTGCGGCAAATCGAACAACGGGCTGACCGTGCACGGCTCGGTGGCGAAGACGTCGATACCCGCTCCACCGACCCGGCCGCTGCGAATCGCGCCGGCCAGCGCCTGCTCATCGACCAAGCCGCCGCGGGCGGCGTTGACGATCAGCACGCCCGGCTTGGTCTTGGCGAGCTGATCGGCACCGATCAACCCGAGCGTCTCGGGGGTCTTGGGCAGGTGAATCGAGATGGCGTCAGCCCGGCACAGCAACTCGTCCAGGTCGACCAGCTCGATGCCCAGCTGCGCGGCCCGGGCCGGAGCCACGTAGGGGTCGTAGGCGATCAGCTCAGTTGCAAAGGCCGCCAGCCGCTGCGCGACCAGCTGGCCGATCTTGCCCAGGCCCACCACGCCGACGGTCTTGCCGGACAGCTCGACGCCGCCGAACGAACTGCGCTTCCACTGCCCGTTGCGCAGGCTGGCGTCGGCCGCCGGGATGTGCCGGGCCACCGCGAGCAGCAGCGCGACGGCGTGCTCGGCCGCCGAGACGATGTTGGAGGTGGGCGCGTTCACCACCATCACCCCGCGCTCGGTGGCCGCAGGCACGTCGACGTTGTCCAGCCCGACTCCCGCCCTGGCTACCACCTTGAGCTGCGGAGCGTGTTGCAACGCCGCTGCGTCCACCCGGGTGGCCGAGCGGACCAGCAGCGCCTCGGCACCAGCCAGCGCGTCGAACAGAGCCGGCCGGTCAGTGCCGTCGACGTGCTGGACGTCGAACTCGTCGCCGAAGATCTCCAGCACTGACGGGGCAAGCTGCTCCGCGATCAACACGACAGGTCGGGTCACGATCGCCGAGTCTAGTGAGGCGCGGCAAGCAGCACACCGGGTCCACGCGCACCGGCTTGCGGATCGTCGTGCCGGTCACTGCAAGAAGTGCCCGGCATCCTTGGCCAACGCTTCCAGACCGTACCGCGCAACGTGCTCCGCGTTGTCCAGGTCTATGGTGCGGATGCCGTCGCTCTTCAGTTGATCGTTGACCGCAGCCAAGTTATTGCGCACGGTATTTTTCTCAGCCTCTGTGGTCTTACCTCGGTGCGGCTTTCCCGCATGCTCCAGAGTTGAGTAGTCCAGTTTATCGATCGTCGACATCGGGGCCGGTCTGACCTGTTTGCGAGGCAGGTATGCCGGCTTCGCCTGCTGGATGATGCCCGCCATGTCCATACCGGCAGCGAGACCGTTGAACGCTTCGATCTCCATCGTGACAGCTTCCGGCGCCGAACCGTCACCCTGGTAGAGCTTGAGGCCAACGACGCTCAGCGCACCATTACGAATGAGATCGACCTCGTCTTTCGAGGCTTCGATCTCCACGGGGCCATCACAGAGTGCCGGATGCTGCTCGACGATGATTCTGACCGCCGCGTCGTCCTCGATGATCTTATTGGTCAAATCCGAGAAGCGAACCATTCGCTGCGCCATGCCAAACCGACCTCTCTCCCTGGAACGTGCCTTGCGGAGAATGCTATCACCCCGCGCCAGACGCGCTCTACCGGACCAGTAGGGACCATAAAAATCACTTAAGAAGATCGCACCGTGAACTGTCCAGCTTCGGCGAATGCTCCGATTTTTGCGGATCTTTGCGATAATGAAGTCAACGGGCACTTGGAGTTCCATCCGACGAGCGACCTGGTAGCTCGTGGCCGCCCGGCAGGTTCCCCATCCACACGAGCCGGTCATCGAAGCCACCGCGCTGCTGTCGCTTGTCCCGGGCGATCGCCAGCAACTCGTCCGGGCTGACACCGTGCAGCGCCGCAGCGGCGAAGCAGACCTCGACGAGGTCGGCCACCTCGGTCACGTCCCCGGAACTCAGGTACTCCTCGAGCTCCTCCTCCAGCTTCGCGCGTACGTACCGGCCGTAGTCCTCCGGCGACGCGGTCTCGATGACGGGGATGAGCCCCGCCTGCAGGATGATCTCCGGAATCCGGTCCCGGACCAGCTTCCCCCGCATGCTCGTGCCACTCGTCATGGCGGCGGAGAGTAGCAGGATGGCGATGGCGTTACTCTCGGTGCCACCTGCCGTGAAGACGATCTCGTCTGGGGACGGCGCCCCGATCAGCTGCGCGACCTGGTGCCGCGCCGCGGCAACGTGCAGTGCCACAGATCGTAAACCGTTCGCTGAGTTACTGGTCAACTGCGGTCTCGTCGACGCTACCGCCGCCGAGCCCCCTCAGTTCACCATTGAACGTCAACACTCAGGCCGGAGCAGTCGATTCCGCCGTGACCTTGCTCTTGTTCCCGACCACCTACTTCCGATGGTCAACGTGCGATACAATCACTTCACCCGCGCTGACGAGCAAGCATTTACCGACTATTCCGGTACTCTCATCGACGTCCCCGTCACCTTCGACGCTGTCGGCTGCTGGCCCGACCGGCGTAGGCAGGAAAACTGGTACCAGGTGCGTCGCCCGAACCAATCGATCTAGGTACTCAACCGGTGCACGATATCCTGCACATCGCTGCGACCGTGCCACCGATTCAAGACGGGCACCGCGCGGCGCAACTCGTTGCGAGCAGATTGCGAGTCGATCCGCTCGATGGCATCGAGGGTTTCCCACGCCACCCGGCACGCCTCTTCCGGCTGGCCGGCATTGACATAGGCGTACGCCAGCTTGGCCCGGGTGATGGTAGCCCTGCGGAAAGACGACCCGACCAATGACTCCAGACAGGGTTCGAGCACCGGAACGACGCGAGCGCCGTAGCCGAGGTAAACATCACATGTCGCCTGGTAGACAGCCAGAAGATCATCATTCATTGTAATGAGCTGACCGAGCGCGGCGTCGTCCTCACGAACCGGTTGGGCTAGCCAGTCCATCGCCGCATCGAGGGAACGGCGGCTCTCATCACGGTTTCCTACCAGCGCGTACCCGGAAGCCATCTGCTTGGCGGCTAACCCCTTCATCCGCGGTGACGCCTGAGGCATATCGAGCACCGGCCGTGCTTCATCAACAACTCGAAGCCCGTCACCGAAAAAGCTCATAACCATCATCGAGCGCCGGACAAATCCCCCCGTCGTCATTCCCGACCAGCCGGCGGCCTGCGCCCATTGCGACGCGCGGTCGATCCACCACATCGCGCCCGGCAGATCCCCCGCCTCTTCACTCAACCAACTCAGCGACTCGGCGTAGTGGGCCTGTAGCGTGCTGTAACGGTGACGCTCATCGTTGGTCGCCCGGCGGCGCAACCCGTCCAGCACAGCGACGTCACCCGTCATTCCGTCAATAAGCTGACGAGGCGGCAATATCCGGGCAGCTACCTTGAAACCATTAAACGCATCCTGGAGAGAGTGCAGGACATCACCATCGAGCTGGATGCCGTCCAGCGCTCGTTCAAACTCACCTTGCAGCCCGCCGGTCACCATCCCGAGACCGAGAGCCGTCAGCGCCTCCCGGCGGGAAAGGGGCATCACGCCACCTCCTTGCGGCAGCACCACCACGAACACGTCCCTCGCGGGTACCCCGGAAACAGAGCTCTCATCCGGGGTACCGCCAGACCCCCGCGCCAGGGATACGACCACGCTACCCGTCAGGTAGATCCGGTCCAACGCCTGCGCCAGCCACGGCTGCAGCACCCGCTGCCCCGACTCGACATACGACAGCAGCGACACCGTGCACGAAACCTGCCGGGCCACCGCGGCCAGCGTCAACCCGCGCGCCATCCGCAACTCCCGCAGGACCGCTCCGAGCCTGACATCACCCGGCATCTGACTCCCCCCATTGACCGCGTTTCACGTGCATCAGCACCTGCTCACTGCCCGATACCCGCAGCACAATGGTTACGTCTATCTCTGGTCAGCCGTAAGGCCATGGCCTAACCGGTGCACGACATCTTGCACATCACTGCGACCGTGCCACCGATTCAGGACGGGCACCGCGCGGCGCAACTCGTTGCGAGCAGATTGCGAGTCGATCCGCTCAATAGCATCGAGGGTTTCCCACGCCACCCGGCACGCCTCTTCCGGCTGACCGGCATTGGCATAGGCGGACGCCAGCTTGGCCCGGGTGATCGTGGCCGTGCGCAGCGATCTCACCAGCGACTGCATGCGAGGTTCCAGTACCGGAATAACCCGCTCCCCGTAGCCGAGGTAAACATCACACGTCGTCTGGTAGACTGCGAAAAGATCATCATCTGCCACACTGCGCTGGAGCACGGCGTCGTCTTCACGAACAGGCTGGGCCAGCCAGTTCATCGCGGCATCAAGGGCGCGGTGGCTCTTATCCCGGCTGCCAGCCAGCGCATACCCATAGGCCATCTGCTTGGCCGCGAGCCCCTTCATTCGCGGTGATACCTGAGGTATCCCCAGCACAGGGCGCGCTTGGTCGACAACGCGAATCCCCGCACCGGAGAAGCTCATCACCATCACTGAACGCCGGACAAAACCCCACGCAATCATACCCGGCCAGCCGGCGGCCTGCGCCCACTGCGCCGCCCGATCCATCCACCACATAGCGCCCGGTAGGTCGCCCACCTCCACACTCAGCCAGCTCAACGTTTCAGCGTAATAGTATTGCAGAGTGCCGCACCGGTGCCGGTCCTCGCCAATCGCCCGGCGGCGCAACCCATCCAAGACTGCGACATTCCCCGTCATCCCGTCGATGAGCTGCGCCGGTGGCAGCGTCCGGGCAGCTTCCTTGAAACCACGAAACGCATCGTCGAAAAATTGCAGGACATCACTGTTGAACTCGATACCGTCCAGCGCTCGTTCGAACTCACCTTGCAGCCCCCCAGTCACTATCCCGAGACCGAGAGCGGTGAACGCCTCCCGTCGGGAAAGGGGCATCACGCCACCTCCTTGCGGCAGCACCACCACGAACACGTCCCTCGCGGGTACCCCGGAAACAGGGCTCTCATCCGGGGTACCGCCAGACCCCCGCGCCAGGGATACGACCACGCTACCCGTCAGGTAGATCCGGTCCAACGCCTGCGCCAGCCACGGCTGCAGCACCCGCTGCCCCGACTCGACATATGACAGCAGCGACACCGTGCACGAAACCTGCCGGGCCACCGCGGCCAGCGTCAACCCGCGCGCCATCCGCAACTCCCGCAGGACCGCTCCGAGCCTGACATCACCCGGCATCTGACTCCCCCCATTGACCGCGTTTCACGCCCATCAGTTGTCGCTCGACCACCGGAAGTGAAGCACACCAGGCTATCCAGCACGGCCCCAGCGCCGGGTTGAGTGCAAGGCGATGTCCCCCGCGGACGATCCGACGTCCGGCTGTCTTGCTGCCCCCGGCGCTGGGTGCCATCCATGCACAACGGGCACGAAGGCGGAGCAAGCACATGAGCGAATCAGGAACAGACACGGATTGCCCGCGTCACGCCGACGGTACGAGCCGAAGTGGCATCCGATACTGCCTCAGTGACGTATCTGTCTTCGGCGACCGCTCGGCCGGGCAGGTGATGCCGTGATCCGCGAGGACCGCGAGCTGCTGGCTGAGCTGGCCCGGCTGAACACCGACCTGGTGCCGCTGGCCCTGCACGTGATGGAAGGCAGCGCGACCGCGCACGAGCAACGGATATTCGCGCAGCGGCTGATTATCGCCGGTGGGCGGCTGCATTGCCGGGCCGATGAGAGCGAGCGCGTGGTCATCAACGGGGAGTTCATTGCCGAGGATAACGGAGCGCTGTGTGTAGGTACTGAAACCAGCGCGGTGTCGTGAGCACCGCGTGGGAGACGAGATATCGCGCGCTCCGGCATCAATTGGAGCAGTGGGCGAATCGCTTCCGCGGTGCTCAGCCTTCGGCTGGGCTGGCCGAGCACACCGTGCGACTGCTCACGTTTGCGGTCATTCTGTTGGGACAGCACGAAGTCAATGATCGGGGCCAGTGCCGGTTCTGTAGTTGGTCACGATGGACGTGGCGATTCTGGCGGCCACAATGCACGGTGTGCCGCGCTCTGGAATTCTCCCTGAGCCAGGGTGTGGACGTGGTGCGATGGAAGTTGCTCAGCAGCATGGGCGAGAAGTGCAGCTTGGCGGACGTACGAGAGCAACGGGAGCCGCAGGCAGGCCCGGCGATAACGGATACCCCGAGCTCATCACCGGATCCGCCGCACCACGTGCCGTAGTCCGGATCCTGCTTTCACCTCGGGGGCGGTCATTATTGTGGCCATGATCACCGCCGTCAGGCGGTGTCGGTGAGCGGGCGGTCGATCCAGGACATCAGGCCGCGTAGCCGGGCGCCGACCTGCTCGACGGGGTGGCGCTCCCCCTCGGCGCGCAGCTTGGCGAAGCTCGGCCGGCCGTTGTCGTCCTCGGTGACCCACTCGCGGGCGAAGCTGCCGTCCTGGATCTCGGTGAGGATCCGGCGCATCTCGTCCTTGACCTCCAGCGTGATGATCCGCGGTCCGCGGGTGAGGTCCCCGTACTCAGCGGTGTCGGAGATGGAGTACCGCATCCGGGAGAGCCCGCCCTCATAGATCAGATCGACGATGAGCTTGACCTCGTGCAGGCATTCGAAGTACGCCACCTCCGGCGCGTAGCCGGCTTCGGTGAGGACCTCGAACCCGGCCTGGATCAGCGCGGTGATCCCGCCGCAGAGCACCGTCTGCTCGCCGAACAGATCGGTCTCGGTCTCCTCGGTGAAAGTGGTCTTGATCACTCCGGCCCGGGTGCCGCCGATCGCCTTGGCGTACGACAGCGCCAGCGCCTGGGCACCGCCGGTGGGGTCCTGCTCGACCGCGATCAGGCAGGGCACCCCCTTGCCGTCGACGAACTGCCGGCGCACCAGGTGCCCAGGCCCCTTGGGAGCCACCATGGCGACGTCCACATCGGACGGTGGGGTGATCAGGCCGTAGCGGATGTTGAAGCCGTGCCCGAACAGCAGTGCGTCCCCCGAGCTCAGGTTCGGTGCGATGTCCTGGGCGTAGATGGCGCGCTGCTTGGTGTCCGGCGCCAGCATCATGATCACATCGGCCTCGGCGGACGCCTGCGCCGGCGTCACCACCCGCAGGCCCTCGTCGGCCGCTTTGGGACGCGACTTGGATTCCTCCGGCAGCCCGACCCGCACATCGACCCCGGAGTCGCGCAGGCTCAGCGCATGCGCATGCCCCTGGCTCCCGTACCCGATCACCGCGACCGTTCGCCCACCGACGATCGACAGCTCAGCATCGTCATCATAAAAGATCTCCACACTCATCAGCAGCTCCTCTGGTCTGATACCGCGTTCCGGGGACAGAACGCACTTATCCGGGTTCTATAACTGCGTTCTGTCCCCAGAACGCGAGAAAAGCGAGGACTAGCGCGGTGCGGTGGCGGTGATGGCACGGGGGCCGCGGCCGATGGCGACCATGCCGGATTGGGCTATCTCGCGGATGCCGAAGGGCTCGAGCATCCGCAGGAGGGCGTCTAGCTTGTCTGCGGTGCCGGTGGCCTCGATGGTCAGCGCCTCCGGGCAGACATCGACCACCTTGGCCCGGAACAGGGCAACGGTCTCGAGCACCTGGGAACGCACCGTGATGTCGGCTCGGATCTTCACCAGCAGCAGTTCTCGCTGCACCGCCACCGCTGGGTCCAACTCGACGATCTTGATAACGTTGATCAGTTTGTTGAGCTGCTTGGTGACCTGTTCCAGGGGCAGCTCATCGACAGCGACCACGATGGTCATCCGCGAGATGTCGGGGTTCTCGGTAGGGCCGACCGCCAAGGAATGGATGTTGAACCCGCGGCGGCTGAACAACCCTGCCACCCGGGCCAGGACTCCGGGCTTGTTCTCCACCAACACCGAGATGGTGTGCTCGGACATCAGGAGCCATCCTCGTCGAACAGCGGACGGATATTGTGCGCGGCCATGATCTGGTTGTTGCTGTGGCCCGCCGCGACCATCGGCCAGACCTGGGCGTCCTTGCCCACCACGAAATCGATCACCACCGGACGGTCGTCGATCGCCAGCGCCTGCTCGATGACCTTGTCGACGTCCGGCTCGGCCTCGCAGCGCAGGCCCACCCCGCCCAGCGCCTCGGCGAGCTTGACGAAGTCCGGGATCCGGGAGTGGGTCCCGAGGTCGGTCTGCGAGTAACGCTCGGAGTAGAACAGGTTCTGCCACTGCCGCACCATCCCGAGGCTGCCGTTATTGATCACCGCGACCTTGATCGGGATACCCTCGATGGCGCAGGTCGCCAGCTCCTGGTTGGTCATCTGGAAGGAACCGTCGCCGTCGATGGCCCAGACCTCGACGTCGGGCCGCCCCAGCTTGGCGCCCATCGCCGCCGGTACCGCGAAACCCATCGTGCCCAGGCCACCGGAGTTGATCCAGCTGCCGGGCTTCTCGTACCTGATGAACTGCGCCGCCCACATCTGGTGCTGACCCACCCCTGCGGTGTAGATCGCGTCCGGGCCGACCAGCTCCCCGATCCGCTTGATGGCGAACTGCGGAGACAGCATGCCGTCCGTCGGGCGGTCGTAGCCCAGCGGGAACGTCGTGCGCCAGCTTTCCAGCTGCGCCCACCAGTCAGCCAGGTCCGATCGGCCGGTTGCGAACTCGGCTCGAACCGCGACGATCAGCTCGTTGATCACCTCGGCGCAGTCACCGACGATCGGCACGTCGGCCCGGCGGTTCTTGGAGATCTCGGCGGGGTCGATGTCGGCATGCACCACCGCGGCGTCCGGCGCGAAGGTGGACAGCTGCCCGGTGACCCGGTCGTCGAACCGGGCGCCGAGGGTGATGAGCAGGTCGGAGCGCTGCATGGCCGCGACCGCGGCCACCGTGCCGTGCATGCCGGGCATGCCCACATGCTGTGGATGCGAGTCGGGGAAGGCACCCCGGGCCATCAGCGTGGTGACCACCGGCGCGCCGGTGAGCTCGGCCAGCTCCCGAAGCGCCACGGTGGCCCGCGCCTTGAGCACCCCACCGCCGACGTAGAGCACCGGGCGGTGGGCGGCGGCGATCAGCCGGGCGGCCTCCCGGATCTGCTTGCCGTGCGGTCGGGTGGTCGGCCGGTACCCCGGCAGGTTGATCTCGGGCGGCCAGCAGAAAGAGGTCAGTGCCTGCAGCACGTCCTTGGGAATGTCCACCAGTACCGGGCCGGGCCGTCCGGTGGACGCGATGTGGAACGCCTCGGCGATGGCCCGGGGGATCTCCGCCGGGTCGGTCACCAGGACGTTGTGCTTGGTGATCGGCATCGTGATGCCGCAGATATCCGCTTCCTGGAAGGCGTCGGTACCTATCGAGGGGCGCGGGACCTGGCCGGTGATCGCGACGATCGGCACCGAGTCCATGTGCGCGTCGGCGATCGGGGTGACCAGGTTGGTCGCGCCGGGTCCGGAGGTGGCCATGCACACGCCGACCCGCCCGGTCGCCTGGGCATAGCCGGCCGCGGCATGCCCCGCCCCCTGCTCGTGGCGGACCAGGACATGACGGACCACAGTCGAGTCGAGCAGCGGATCGTAGGCCGGTAGCACGGCACCGCCGGGAATGCCGAACACCGCCTCACACCCGACCGCCTCCAGTGAGCGCACCAGTGCCTGGGCACCGGTGACCCGGACCGGCGCCCCCGCGGGCGGGGCCGGCTTGGGCAGTTGCTCGGGGCTCGGCACTTGTCGCGGGGTCACGATTGTCATGTCCTGCCTCAACTTCTCGTTCGCTTGCCCTGGACATCAAAAAACCCTCGCCGCCCGAGTCGGGCTGGAAGCGAGGGTTGCGCGTCGACGGCTCGTGGCTACTCAGACGACGCGCCTGCGAAGTACGACGCCGGTAGGGATCAGCACATCAACGACGTTAACGGCCACACCCGGTACCGTCAACCTCACGGGACGCACTCCCGCATCCTGGGAGCCCTTGGTTGTCCGACCTTCCAGCCAGCAGATTTGAGCTCGCTCGGTCTCGCCAGCCGTGCCGAAGCCCAGCTGCGAGCCGGGATCGCGCTGAGATTCGTCGAGGTGCGCGCACCAACTGCATGATCGATACCCAGTCGGGTATGTCGTGGCCAGACCACCGTCGGGCCTGCCACCATTACCCGATGGGCGAGTCCGCCACGATGACCTTCCGCCGGCCACTCACCGCCCTGATCGGGGTGTTCGGGCTGACCGTGTGCATGACCCCGGTGGCCTTCGGGTTACCCGGACTGCAAGTGCTGTACCTGGTGCCGTCGGGTATCGCGATCTGGCTGGTGCGCAGCCGCACCGTGGTCGGTCCGGACACGGTGGTGGTGCACCGCGTACTGGGCTCCCGGCGGCTGCCGTGGTCGGACCTGAAAGGTCTGCGGATGGACGCCCGCAGCCGGGTGTGGGCCGTCTTGCACGGTGGCGAGGAGATCGCGCTGCCCGCCGTACGAACCCGCGATCTATCCCTGCTGGCGGCAGCCAGCAACGGACGTCTCCCCGACCCCCTAGCTCAACCGCGATAAGCATCCATGTCGCGGTTCAAGATGCCCTCTGAACCGCGATAAGCATCCATGTCGCGATGCGGGAAGGAGGAGGCTGGGGGGGAGACGGTGATGCCTACTTTCTCGTGGGGGCGCGGGGGGTGGTGGTGGGCCGTTGTTCTGGCTAGGACGGGGACCGAGCCGGCAAGCAGGGTCAGCCGCACCAGTGAGTCGTGCCAGCTAACATCAACGGCGGTGTCTGGACTACCCGCTCACCAGCGGCACACGGGCTGCCGCCTAGCCTGGCCGACCGTGCGATCCCTCGTGCCGGACCCGACCTGCGCGGTCGCCGTGCTCCTCGCGGCGGCGGCGCTGCTGGTGGGATGCGCCGTGACGCCGAGCTTCCCCGAACGTGGCACCGGGCCCTTCCGCCCCAAACCGGAGATCGGCCTACAGGCCGAGCCCAGACCCGAGATCCCGCGTCCACCGACGCCGCCCGGACCGGGCCCGCGCAGCCGGCCATCACCGGGGCCACCACAGGGCTGCGTCGACCCCGACCCGCAAGTGGTTGCGACCTGCCTGGAGCCGATCTCCGCGTTGGTCGTGCTGCCGGGCTCGGTGCCGGTGGGTCTGGCTGCCGAGCGCATTACGGGCCGGATCCTGCGGGTGCAGCGGCAGCGGCCGACCCAGGAGATCAGCTCACTGGCGGTGGACCCGGCAGGTGACGGCGGGCTCACCGGGCTCACGCTGTCCCCCAGCTACACCGAGGACGAGCTGATCTACGCCTACCTCACCACTGCCGTCGACAACCGGGTGGTCCGGATCGCCCCCGGCGATGTGCCCAAGCCGGTGCTGGTCGGCATCCCGCGCGGCCCGACCGGCAACGCGGGCGCACTGGCGATCGACTCGCACGGGATGCTTCTGGTGGCCACCGGAGACGCCGGTAACCCCGACGCGGCCGGCGACCCGCAGTCGCTGGCCGGCAAGGTGTTGCGGATCGACACCTTCGGCCGGCCCGACCCGCGTAACTCCGGCGGATCCAAGGTGCTGGTCAGCGGAGTGCACGCGCCGGGCGGGCTGTGCGTCGACCCGCTCTCCGGCGAGCTGTGGATCACCGATCGCAGGCCCGCGCACGACCTGCTGCACCGGGTGCAACCGGGCCGCCCGCTGGGCCTGGCCGCCTGGACCTGGCCGGCGCGCTCCGGCGCTGCCGGGTGCGTGGTCATGCAGGGCCGGATCCAGGTCGTTTTCACCGGTGGAGCACCGATGTTTGCGGTAGGCATCGGGCCGGCCGGCACCTTCGTCGGCCAGCCCTTGCAGATCCCACTGCCACGCTACGGTCGGGTGTCCGCGACCGCGCTGAGCCCGGACGGGCAACTACTGTGGCTGGGTACCGTCAACAAGGCCGGTGGCACACCGATCACCAGTGACGAGCGGGTGTTCGTGCTCCCCGACCCGGTCGGCCCCGGCGGCGGCCACGACTGACGTCGCCCTCGTGAGTGCGTAACAGTGTTATAACACTGTTACGCACTCACGAGGGCGAGCACCAGCTCGCGCACGCGTGCGGCATCGGCTTGGCCTTTGGTCGCTTTCATCACCGCGCCCACGATGGCTCCGGCGGCGGCGATTTTGCCGCCGCGGATCTTCTCGGCGATGCCGGGCTGGGCTGCCAGGGCTTGCTCGACGGCGGCGGTCAGCGCGGCGTCGTCGGACACCACGGCCAGGCCACGAGCGACGATGACGTCGTCGGGCTCGCCCTCACCGGCAAGTACTCCGTCGACGACCTGACGGGCCAGTGCGGTGGTCAGTGAGCCGTCGGCGACCAGCGCGATCACCCGCGCCACCTGCTCGGGGGTGATGGCCAGCTCGGCGAGCTCCACGCCACGGGAGTTGGCCTGCTGGGACAGGTAGGACACCCACCACGACCGGGCCTCGTCGGGCGGCGATCCGGCGTCGACGGTGGCCGCGATGAGGTCCAGCGCTCCGGCGTTGACCAGGTCACGCAACTCCGGGTCGGACAGGCCCCATTCGGCCTGCACCCGGGCCCGGCGCTGCCAGGGCAGCTCGGGAAGGGTGGCGCGCAACCGGGTCACCCAGTCCTCGGCAGGGGCGATCGGCAGCAGGTCGGGCTCCGGGAAGTACCGGTAGTCCTCCGAGGTCTCCTTGCGCCGGCCAGCCGACGTGGTGCCGGTGGACTCGTCGAAATGCCGGGTCTCCTGCACGATCTCGCCACCGGCGGCCAGCACCGCGGCCTGCCGGCGCATTTCGTGGCGCACCGCGCGCTCCACCGACCGCAGCGAGTTGACGTTCTTGGTCTCGGTTCGGGTACCGAAGGTCGACGAGCCGCGCGGCATCAGCGAGACGTTGGCGTCGCAGCGCAGCGACCCCTGGTCCATCCGCACGTCCGAGACGCCCAGCGCGCACAGCAGATCGCGCAGGGCACCGACGTAAGCACGGGCGATCTCCGGCGCCCGGCTGCCGGTGCCGACGATCGGCTTGGTGACGATCTCGATCAGCGGGACGCCGGCACGGTTGTAGTCCAGCAACGAATGGCTCGCCCCGTGAATACGACCGGTCGCCCCGCCGACGTGCAGGGACTTGCCGGTGTCCTCCTCCATGTGCGCCCGCTCGATGGCGACGGTGCACGTCGAGCCGTCCGCCAGCTGCACCTCCAGCGAGCCGTTCACCGCGATCGGCTCGTCATACTGGGAGGTCTGGAAGTTCTTCGGCATGTCCGGGTAGAAATAGTTCTTCCGGTGAAACCGGCACCACGGGGCGATCGAGCAGTTCAGCGCCAGCCCGATGCGCATCGCCGACTCCACGGCCGCCCGGTTGAGCACCGGCAACGAGCCGGGCAGCCCGAGGCAGGTCGGGCAGACGTTGGTGTTGGGCTGCGCGCCGAAGACGTTGGCACAGCCGCAGAACATCTTCGTCGCGGTGGACAGCTCGACGTGCACTTCCAGCCCCAGCACCGGCTCGAAGCGCTCCAGCACCTCGTCGTCGTCCATCAACACAGCAGTCATCGCCCGACCACCTCAACAACGCTCGGACCCGCCAAGCGGTCCTCGGTCGTAATACTCGGACCCATCAAGTCAGGCACCCGGTGCGCCAGCGGGCCACCATCAGCCGCGTTCCGAGCCACCTCGTACGCGGCGGCCACCCGGTAGGCGCGGTCGTCGGCCAGCGCGGGTGCCATCACCTGCAGGCCCACCGGTAACCCGTCATCATCGGACAGTCCAGCCGGGACGGATAAAGCAGCGTTGCCCGCCAGGTTGGACGGGATGGTGCACAGGTCCGACAGGTACATCGCCAACGGGTCGTCCACCCGCTCCCCGAGCCGGAACGCTGTGGTCGGCGAGGTCGGCGAGATCAACACGTCGACCTGTTCGAAGGCCGCGGCGAAATCCCGGATGATCAACGTGCGGACCTTCTGCGCTTGGCCGTAGTAGGCGTCGTAGTACCCGGCGGACAGCGCGTAGGTGCCGAGCATGATGCGCCGCTTGACCTCAGGCCCGAAACCGGCCTCGCGGGTCAGGGACATCACCTCCTCGGCGCTGCGGCTGCCGTCGTCACCGACCCGCAACCCGTAGCGCATCCCGTCGAAGCGGGCCAGGTTCGAGGAGCACTCGCTGGGCGCGATCAGGTAGTAGGCGGGCAGTGCATGATCGAACGACGGGCAGGACACCTCGACGATCTGCGCGCCCAGCTCGCGCAGCCGGCTCACCGCGAGCTCGAACGCGCGCAGCACACCGGCTTGGTAACCCTCCCCGCGGAACTGGCTGACCACCCCGACCCGGACCCCGGTCAGGTCACCGGTGGCCCCCGCGCGGGCCGCCTGGACCACCGGCGGCACCGGGGCGTCGATCGAGGTGGAGTCCAGCGGGTCAGGCCCGCCGATCACCTCGTGCAGCAGCGCGGCGTCGAGCACGGTGCGGGTGACCGGCCCGCCCTGGTCGAGGCTGGAGGAGAACGCCACCAGGCCGTAGCGCGACACCCCGCCGTAGGTGGGCTTCACCCCGACGGTGCCGGTCAGCGCGCTGGGTTGGCGGATCGAGCCGCCGGTGTCGGTACCGATCGCCAGCGGTGCCTCGAAAGCGGCCACCGCCGCCGCCGACCCACCACCTGAGCCGCCCGGGACACGGTCGAGATCCCAGGGGTTTCGGGTGGGCCCGTAGGCGGAGTTCTCCGTCGAGGAACCCATGGCGAACTCGTCCATGTTGGTCTTGCCCAGGATCACCACGCCCGCCTCCCGCAGCCGGCGGGTGACCGTGGCGTCATACGGCGACCGCCAGCCCTCCAGGATCCGCGAGCCGCAGGTGGTCGGCATGTCGGCGGTAGTGAACACGTCTTTGAGCGCCAGCGGCACACCCGCCAGCGGCGAAGCCGGCGGATCCCCACGCTGCAGGCGGTGGTCCACGTCGGCGGCAGCGGCGAGCGCACCCTCAGCGTCGACGTGCAGGAAGGCGTGCACGACCGGGTCCACCTCGCCGATCCGGTCCAGATGCGCCCCGACCACCTCCACAGCAGTGACCTCCCGGGAGCGGATAAGCCCCCCCAACTCCGCCCCCGCCGCCCGGCTCAGCTCCTTCACCACGCGCCCCCTTCCGCATTCAGCGGGCTGAGCGTGGTAAACGGGCACCGGATAACCCCGCTGAGCCCGCGCAATGCGGCGACGGAGCTGGTCATGACTCGTCCAGGATGCGCGGTACGCGGAACCGGCCTTGCTCGGTGGCGTGGGCGCCGGATAACGCCTGCTGTTGGGTCAGTGCAGGGCGTGGCACGTCGTCGCGGAACACGTTGGTCAGCCCGACGGCGTGCGAGGTCGGCGGGATGTCCGCAGCAGCCACCGCACTGATCCGGGCGACCGAGCTCAGGATCACCTCGAGCTGGCCGGCGAACAGGTCCAGCTCCTGCTCGGTGACGGCCAGCCGGGCTAGCCGGGCGAGGTGTGCGACCTCGTCACGGGAGATGGTGGGCACACAGGCTCCTGGATCACTGGTGAGTGCTGACCCGGCGAGTCTAGGCCGCGGCCGGCACCCCACCCGCAGGCTGGGGGACACCGCCTCCGGTGCGCTCTGTCACAATCGACGGCCGGCAAGAGCGCGGACGGGTGGCGTCTCGTCCCGGAAGGCGGCGTAGCCCGAATGTCAGTGGGGCACCGATCGAGAGGACCCGTATGAACAGGAACGGCGACGGATGTCCTTTCTGATCCGGATCCAGCTCCCGGATCGACCTGGAGCGCTCGGGGCGGTAGCCACCGCTCTGGGCAACGTGGGCTGCGACATCCTCAGCCTGGACGTCGTCGAGCGACGATCCGGCGTCGCCATCGACGACCTCGTGGTGGAGCTGCCTTCCGGCCGGCTACCCGATGTGTTGATCACCGCGGCGGAATCCGTCGAGGGGGTCGAGGTCGATGCCGTCCGCCCCTGGGCAGGCGTTCTGGACACCCACCGCGAGCTGGAGTTGATAGAGCAGGTCGCCGCTGATCCTGCCGGCGGCCTGCAGACCTTCACCGATGGAGTATCAAAGATCATCCGAGCCGGATGGGCGATGGTGCTCACTACCGCCGAGGGCCGACCGGATCGGATCACCGGCTCTTTCGCCGCGCCGGAGACCCTGGCGGCGCAGCTACCCTGGTGGCCGCTGCGCCGAGCGACGATCCTGGACGGCGAGGACGACTGGGTCCCGCTGCCCTGGCGAGAGCTGGGCACCGAGCTGGCGGCCACCCCGCTGGGTGACTCCAACCGGGTCCTGCTGGTAGGTCGCCCGGGCGGACCCATGTTCCGCGCAGCCGAGGTGGCCCGCCTGGAGCACCTGGCCGGAATCGTCGCGGTCGTGCTGCGCAACGGCGGCTGAGCAGGTCTCAGGATCGATGCTTTGTGGCCGCGCCGAACGCCAGCAGCGTCACACCCGGCGCGGGTTGCCAGTCGCGGTCGGGCAGCCGGACAAACCCCAACCGAGCGTAGAGCCGGTGCGCGGCGAGCATCTCCGCAGCGCTGGACAGCACCACCCGGTGTGCGCCGATCCAGGTCGCCCGCTGGAATACGGCGGTCACCAGTGCCTCCCCGACACCACGGCGGCGCGCCTCAGGGGCTACCGCCAGCATCCGGAACTCCAGCTCACCGGGTCGGGAAAGCGCCCCCAGTGGGCTGCCGGGCCGGCACACCGTCACCGTGCCCAGCATCATGCCGTCAGGGTCCGCGGCGACAAGCAGCTCGGCATCCCTGGCTCGCCGCGCCGCGTCGGCCAGTGCAGCGGCATATGAGCCCGCGGGATTGGCGTATCCATCAACGAGATACGCCTCAAGGGTGAGCCGGCCCACCCGGTCGAGCTCGTCGGGCCGGGCCAAGCGCACGGTCACGCCATCGCTCACTCGTGCGTGGTACCACACAGTTGCCTGCCACCACGGCCGTGGGTGATATCAGGTCACTCCGCGCCGAGGATCGTTCGACGTGCCGACGGCCATCACCTCGCTCGGACACCTGACCGGCATCGACGCCCACTCAGCTCAGCATGCCCGAAGCGGTCCTCCGCAACGCAACAGTGCCCTATCCAGGGTCGATATTCAACCGGTACCATCTCGCTTGTCGTCGGGTTAGGAGAGGGACAAGAACCGGTTCCGGCGCCGGAGATTTCTTCAAATCGACCCAAGTCAAGTACAACTCGACGAAAGGATGACCGATGGCTACCTCCGCCTTCAATCACCATGCCGATGAGTACTCACTGGAGCATGCTCACTGGCTCGGCAAGGCTGCGCGACTGGCCTACAAAGACGAGACGGAGATCCGCACGGAAACCGAGGCCTGGGGCTTCGATCGACTTACACATTTCTGCGGGACGCACCAAATGCCGTTCCCGCTGCAAGACACCCAAGCCTTTCTGGCGGCCAGCGACCACATGGTCCTTGTCGCGTTTCGCGGAACTGAACCGTCACAGATCCGGGACTGGCTGTCGGACGCGAATACACCGGTGATCCCTGGGCCTGCACGAAAGGGCCTGGCTCATCTCGGCTTCACCCGTGCCCTGGCATCAATTTACCCGGAGATCCGGGATAAGATCGAAGAAGTTCGCACGAACGGCCAGACGTTGTGGTTCACTGGGCACAGCCTCGGCGGTGCACTTGCCATGCTGACTGGCGCCACAATATATCTTGACAACCCGAGACTACTCGCAGATGGCGTATACACCTTCGGTCAGCCGCGAACCTCTGATCGCATCCTCGCCAACGCCTACAATACGGCGTTCGCATCTCGACACTTTCGCTTTGTCAATAACAATGACATCGTCGCCCAAGTGCCACCCGAACCCGTCTTCCATCACGTCAACGCCATGATGTACTTCGACGCCAAGGGGAGACTGCACGAGAAAATGTCGTTCGCGAGCAAGCTGACGGATAGCTTCAGGGGCTACACCAGCGATCCACTCGCTCCAGGTAGCGACGGTATCAGGGACCATTCCATGGCCACTTACCTGGCGCTTATCGAGAAGAATCTCGGTTAAGGATGCAGGAGCGAGCCGTGGTTGCTCGACACCGCCGGGTCAGCTCCCCCAGGGCGGGGCCAAACGGGTGCCATCGGCCAGGACAGCCTCGAATCTCCTGGTCGTGGTGACCCAGGCGGTGGCACCGGAGGTCACGCTGTCCACGCGGAACTCGCTGCCAGCCGGCACCGGTGCGACGTCGCCGGGTTGCAGGTCGGTCGGCGCCCCGTCCAAGGTGATCCGAAGCTCGCCGTCGAGAAGCAGCACCTTTTCTCGGGTGGGTCGATGCGCGACGCCTGATAGGCCCGCGGGCACGACCAGCCGCTAGGCGCAGAGCTGGTCACTGCCTCGGGAGGGAACGACGTAGGAGCTGAAGGTACTGCCGTGCACCGGATGATCGACGGCGTCAGTGGATCGGATGACGGGCAGGACTGCCTCCCAAATTGGTCAACTAAATTGATTTTATGGTCAAGCGTCTTGACCGAGATGTCAAGCTATCGACGTGAACGACGAGGACGGCCTGGCCATAGCGATGCTGGTACTCCGGGCGGCGACCCAGGTCGTCGACGGCATCCAGCGAGGGCTCGCGGCGCGCGGATTCACCGATGTCCGTCCTGCGCACGGCTTTACCCGCGAGACGGATCCCCGCGACGGGCGATCCCGGCTGCTGTGCCTGACCGCACGCGGCTGGGCGTGCACGCACGCGGCGGAGCAGGCGGCTGCTGAGACTGCCGGCGCCTGGGAACGACAACTCGGCGCCGACACCATGGCCTCGCTGCACGCCGCCTTACCCGCCGTCGTGCTCCCGGGCCGGCTCCGCAGGCCATCCGATCACCACGACATCCCCACCGTCGCTTAACTGAGGGCATTGCGGCCAGGCCAGCGTGAGCTGTTTGCGCTGCGCTTGCGCCCCAGCTGAATAATTCGGTCGTGCTGATGCCGGTAAAGCCATTCACAGCCGTTCACTGTGCCTGCACCGGATCCAATCGGGTGCCGGGAACCTGGATTTCGGATAAGCGCGTGGATTGTCGATTGAGGAGGTCCAGCGGTGCGTCCTCGGTTGCGGGATGACGTGCGGTACGTGCGGTGTCCCGAGGGGGTATACGTGCACGCCCTAGGCGGGGCATGCACCCTGAAGGGTGAGCGGGCCTATGACTGGCTGTCCCGTCTGGCACCATATCTGACGGGTGAGCGGAGCCTGGAAGAGCTGGTCAGCGTGCTCCCGGACGATAAACGCGTGATGGTGGAGGAGCTGGTCGGCATCTTGTTCGAGCGGCGATTCGTCGTTGATGTCGTCAACGATGAGCCGCATGCGCTGGATGAGGACGAGCAGCGGGTCTATGCCGCGGAGATCGCATTCATCCGGTACGGGCTGAACTCCGCACAGCGGCGTTTCCAACGGGTGCGCCAGGCCCGGATCACCCTGGCCGGGGCGGGCCCGGTAGCGGGTGCTGTGCTGGCCGCCGGGTTGTGGTCGGGATGGCGCACCGTCCAGGTGCTCGCGCCCGCAGCGGAGCTGGCCACACTGGAGCGGGCGGCGGCGGGGGCGCGCCGGGACGCGAAGCAGTCGGTGCGGCTGCAGCCCTGGACCGAAGCGGCTGAGATCACTGAGGTCGTCACCGGGGCGGATGTGGTGCTTCAGGTCTGTGATGAGGATCGCCGGGCGGATCTGATCGCGCTGCACCGGGCCTGCGCCGGGACGGGGACCGCACTGGGGCAGGCCCTCATCTGTGCTGATGAGGCATGGCTGACACCGGTCGGCGCGCCGGAAGTGATCGAGGCGGAGTCATGCTGGCGGCGCCTGAGCCCGCAGCGCGACACCGGCCACGATGCGACAGCACAGTGGCTGACCGGGCCGGTTCCGGACATCATCGCCGCCCAGCTGGCGTTGTCGTGCTTCTCGCACCTGACCGGGCTGGACACCCTCCGCCGGCCGGAGCAACCGCCGCTACTCACCCACCTCGACTTGCGCACCCTCAGCACCCGGACCCACCAGGTGCGGCCCCACCCGCTGGCCGGCGGGCCGGCCACCCGGATCGAGGCGGACACTCGAGCGTTGCTCGACGAGCTCGCCGGCGCCGCCCCGGTAGCCACGGCGGACCTGCTGGAGCGCGCTGGCGCCGTCATCGATGCGCGCACCGGCCTGCTGGGCATCCTCAATGAGGAGGAGCTGACCCAGGTCCCGCTGTCGGTGTGCCGGGCGAGCGTGTCCGATCCCTGCCGGGTCCTGCCCTCCTGGGCCCCGATACCGATAGTGAGCGGCTGGGGCGCTGACCGGCAAACCGCCCGGTTACGGGCCCTGCTGGCGGCCCTGGCCAGCTACGGAAGCCTGAGCAGCATCGAGGACCAGCAGTGGGGACTGGATCTGGTGACCGGCGCGCTGCGGCGAGTTCCCGCTGCGCCGGCCCGACCGGCGCCCTATCAGGCGCCGGTCGGTGCCGCCGCCGGGCGCAGCTGGAATGATGCCATCGCGGCGGGCCTGCGCGCCCAGTGCGAGGCCCAGCTCGCCGGGCACGACGAGGATGGCGAGCGGTTCGATACCGATGAGGTGGCTGACGAGCACGCCAGGCACCTGCTGCGCCTGCTGCGTGCGGCGGGTCAGCGAGTCGAGGTGAGAGATCTGTGCGGCGTCCTCGGGCTGCCCGCGTTCGCCCTCCGCGCCGCGGCCGGCCCGGTGGTGAGCTGCGCGGCCACCCTGACCGAGGCCTTGCGCGATGGCCTGGAGCGCACCCTGCTGCGCTGGCAGGCCCGGAATGAGGGACTGCTCGTGGCCTCGCCGACGCGGTGGCCGGTAGAGCTGGACGAGCCCCGGACCGGTGGGCCCGAAGGCGATGCGCGGTGCCGCATCCTCACCGAAGGGTTGCGCCGGGCCGGGCATGTTCCGGTCGCGGTCCCCCTCACCCCGGACCGGGAGGCCCGCGCCCTGCTGCCTTACGTCGTCCAGGTGGTGCTCTGTGCTGACTGACACGCTGGCCCGGTTCACTGTCCTGGACACCGCACCCGCCGCCGATCCCGGGCAGCCATTGATCGCGCTGGCCGGGTCCGGGCAGCTGCACGCGACCCTGGCCGGCGTGCTCGGTGAGCGCGGCCGGCTCGTGGCTGTCGAGGACCTCATCGAGCCTCCTGGCTGCGCCGCGCTGGTGATGGCCAGCGACACCGACGGCACTCGGTGCTACCCGGTGCTGCATCAGTGGGCGGCCCAGTGGGGGATGCCGTGGCTCCCGGTACGGGTCGAGGGGCAATGGGTCCTGGCCGGTCCGGCCGCGCTGCCGGGCCGGCCGGGGTGCCCGGCCTGCGTGGCGCGCCGCCGCAACCGCAACCGCTTTGACGCCGAGGCCCGGCAGATCCTGCGCCAGCAGTACGAGACCGAGCTCGCCACCACCCCGAACGTGCTGATCACGCCGCTGGTGGCGAGGATGGTGACCGCCCTGGTGAACGACGAGTGCCAGCGGCTGGTCCACGATCGGGCATCAGCCCGCACCCACGGCACGCTGCTAGGCATTTCACTGCGCACCGCCGCCCTCACCCGTCACCGGCTGCTGCCCGACCCGCTGTGCCCGCAGTGCGCCACGCTGCCCGCGGACACCGCCGAGAGCGCGCTGATCCGGCCACGCCGGCTGCCCAAACCCGATCCCCGCGTGCTCAGGGTGACGGAGCTCGGCTCCCGGCAGGCCGAGCTGGAGCAGCTCTACGTCGACGCCGAGACCGGGGTGATCGCCTCGCTGGGCAGCGGCGCCGAGCGGGGCAGCCCGGTGGCGGTGGCCCGGCTGTCGCCCGGCCGGGCCCGGCATGACAGCCAGCACGGCTACGGCCGCAGCGACGACTTCCGCTCCGCGACCCTCACCGCGATCACCGAGGCCCTGGAACGGATGGCCAGCACCCACCCCCGGGGCCGGCGCCCCACGGTGCGGGCCGGCTACGCCGAGGTCGCCGACCGTGCCCTGGACCCGCGCACCCTGGGCCTGTACCCCGACTCCTGGTACGACCAGCTCGGCTTCCGCTTCACCCGCTTTCACCCCGACCGGGAGATGTCCTGGGTATGGGGCTACTCCTTCGCCCGCGCCGAGCCCCTGCTCGTCCCGCAGTCCTATGCCTACTACGGCCACGTCCGCAAAGGCGATCCCGGGTTCGCCTACGAGTGCTCCAACGGCTGCGCGCTGGGGGGCTGCCTGGAGGAGGCGATCCTCTACGGGCTGCTGGAGATCACCGAGCGGGACGCCTTCCTGATGACCTGGTACACCCGGATGCCCGCACCGAAGGTGGACCTGTCGTCCGCGCGGGACCGGCGCATCCCGGTGGCCGCCGAGCTGATCCACCACCGGCACGGGTACGAGGTCATGGCGTTCAGCACCACCCTCGAGCAACGCATCCCCGCGTTCTGGACCATGGCCATCGACCGGGTGGGCGGACCAGACCGCCCCCGGGTGATGTGCAGCGCGGGGGCGCACCCGGACGCCGAACGTGCGCTGCGCGGCGCCCTGAGCGAGCTCGGTCCCGCCGTGTCCGGCCTGGTGACCCGCTACGACCCCGGCACCGCGGCCGGCATGCTCACCGACCCGGAGCTGGTGCGGGAGATGGACGACCACGCGATGCTCTACGGGCACCCCGGCGCCTACTCCCGGCTGAGCTTCCTGCCCGCCAACGACCCGGGCCAGCCGCTGGCTGAGCTCGCTGATCAGTGGGCCTGGCCCCCCCACCATGACCTGAGCCAGGACCTCGCCGAGCTGGTGAACCGCTATCTGAGCAGCGGCCTGGACGTCATCGCGGTAGACACCACCTCCCCCGAGCACCGCGCCGGTGGCTTCGCCTGCGCCAAGGTGATCGTCCCCGGCACCCTGCCGATGACCTTCGGTCACCGCTACCGCCGCACCCACGGGCTGACCCGCCTGGCCACCGTGCCTCGCCTGCTCGGCTACCCCGCCACCAAGGAGCTCAATCCCTTGCCGCACCCCTTCCCCTGACTCGGGAGCACCAGTGACCATCACCATCACGCCGGGCCAGGCCACCCGCCGCTACCTGCAGGCTTTGCGGGAGCGCACACCGGCTCCCATCGACTGGAGCGCCGCACCCGCCCGGTACAAGCGCTATCCACCCACCGGCCGGGTCACGCTGCCCTGGAATGCATCACCCGGTGAGCCGGGTCTGGCGTTGACCAGCACGCTGCTGCGCCATCTGCTGGGCCTGCGCACCCGATGGGCGCACCCGATCACCGAGACCGGGCTGCCCGCGGGTGCCCCGCCGGGGGTCGTCGTGGCCCGCCCGGCTCCCTCCGGTGGGGCCCGCTACCCCATCGAGGCATACCTGGCCACCAACCCAGCACCGGGGCAAGCCAGCGCGCTATACCACTACGACGCCGCGCACCACAGCCTGGACCTGATCCGCACCGGCGAGCACCGACCGGCGCTCGCCGGCCTGCTGGCCGCGCCGCCGGCCGCGCTCCCGGATCTGGTTGTGGTGCTTGCCGCGGTGTTCTGGCGCAACGGCTTCAAGTACGGCGACTTCGCCTACCGGCTGCACTGCCAGGAGATCGGGGTGCTCAGCGCCCAGGCTCTGGCGCTGGCCGAAGCCCTGGACCTGACCGCCACCGTGCACCTGAACTTCACCGATGACCCCACCCGGGAGCTGCTCGGGCTGGACCCCACCCGCGAGGGTCCCCTCGCGGTGCTCACCCTCACCATGCCGTCACCGACCCCACCACCGCCGGCCAGCTACCCCAGCGTCAAGGAGTTGATCACACGCCCCGCCGCCCAGGCCGGCAATCCACCCCCAACGGTCACCGAGTCCCTGCCCCATCTCACCACCCTGCACACCGCTGCGTCCCACTGCCCCAGCAGCCTCGAGAACGGGGAGAGCCCCCCGCTTCCGCACCCACCACCGCGCCCCGGCGGGCCGGTGCAGCTGCCGGTGGGCCGCCAGGTCCGCCTGGCCGAGGGGATCGCCGCCCGGGCCTCCGCCCCCACCGGCTACCAGCCCCGGCCACTGGATCCGGCATCACTGGCCACCGTGTTGGCCCACGCCACCCGCGGCTACCCCAGTGACCTGCCCGGCACCCGCGCCGCGCCACTCAGCGTGATCCCCTACCTCCTCGTGCAACGCGTGACGGGCCTGGCTCCCGGCGCCTACCGCTACCACCCCGCCACCCACACCCTGATCCCGGCCGGTGACCCGCACGCCGTGGCTGCGGTCGCCCGGGGCCGGCTGGGACCCAACACCCGCCACGCCCTGCCCGAGGCCGCCGCCGTGCTGATCCCGGTCGGGGACCCGCTGGCGGGCATCTCCCGGTTCGGTGATCGCTGGTACCGGATCCAGCAGACCGAGACCGGGCTGATCACCCACCGCGCGATCCTCGCCGCGACCGCCCTCGGGCTCGCCGCCCGCATCCACTCCGACGGCACCACCGGCACCACCGACACCGCACTCGGCCTGCCCCCGGCCTCCCTGCGCAGCCTGTCCTTCCTGCTGCTCGGCCACCCCCGCCCCGGCCCCACCCTGGGTAGCCACGGCAACGACCCCCGCACCGGTTGACCATCACATGCACCCTGGTGGCCGCCACCGGCGCCCGGCGCAGCCTGGGCAAGAACCGCAAGCCCTGCTACGTCGATTTCTCCAACCAGGTCTTTCTCCGCGCGTTCACGCAGATCGCCGCCCGGCCCGATCTGATGCTCGTCCTCCAGGAGGTGCTACCCACCGATGATGACCTGCTCCGCACCCACGGAAACACCGGCTACGCCAGCGAGTGCGTCATCGAGCTCGACCGCTGATCACCCCTGGGTCAGCGCGCGAATGTTTCGGCGGAGTGAAGGGGTTTTGTCAGTGTTGGGCGACTAGAGCGCCGTAACGAGCAGATCCCAGCAAGGACCAGTACCGGAAGTGCTGGATTTCTCACTGCGCAATGGCGGAAATCTGTGCGGTGAGGGTGATGCGACATGGAAAGGAATACTGATAGCGTCGGCGGGGCGTTAGGGCCTTATCAGGCTGGGCGATCGACGACTGTCGGCCTGTGCTGCGCCGGCGCGTCCGGTGGTCTCTAGTGGTGATCCGAATCATGCGGTGCCGCCGACTCCGCATCCCCAGTCACCGTCTGAGGATTTGACCTTGGGCTGATGGTCAACGTGATGGTGGCGACGATCGGATGGCCTCAATGGGGTCCGGCCACGGGCCGGAATCAGGGGCACCTACGGTGTGGATGAGCCGCCCGGTGAGTGGAGGCCTCAATGGGGTCCGGCCACAAAGACCGGAATCAGTCGGTTGGCGGCGTGCACGTAATGACTATCGAGACGCCTCAATGGAGTCCGGCCACGGGGGCCGGAATCAGCGATGAACAGATCGCCCGTACCGTTCTTGCCCACTTCCTGCCTCAATGGATTCCGGCCACGGGGGCCGGAATCAGGAGCGTAGAACTTCCGGTGGACACAGTCCCCAGCGGCCTCAATGGAGTCCGGCCACGGGGGCCGGACTCAGCAGCTCGTCACCTCGGTGGGTCAGCGGACTGCCGTTCGTCGCCTCAATGGAGTCCGGCCACGGGGGCCGGAATCAGCGGCAAGACCACCTGATCATCGCCCATCACCGCACTGGCCTCAATGGAGTCCGGCCACGGGGGCCGGAATCAGCGCCGCGGGGATCGAAGCCGGCATCGACGAGGACGACTTCGCCTCAATGGAGTCCGGCCACGGGGGCCGGACTCAGGGCTCGCCCGAAAACGTGCCCGTGACCTGGGAGGATAGCAGCCCGTGCGAGAGGTGGCTGCAGACCCCCGCGACACGCCGTGAGCCAACCGCGAGATGGCCGAAAAAAGGGCCGCTGACCTGCATGCGAGCGGTGCCCGCGGGTCGTGGTGGTACCGGACCGCTCGCAACGATCACACGATCTGCGGGCCGGTGGCCGGCAGGCTGCGGGGGCGTCCGAGGGTGCGTACTGCGGCGGACGCGTGGAGTGGCCCGAGGTCGATCTGGATGACGCTGTCGTCATGAAGGTCATCACCTCCGTCACGGCCGACTCCAGCTCCGCACGCTCGGCAACCGTGAGATCGCAGAGGAACACCGAATACTGCAGGCGCTCACCATAGTCCTCCATCAGGGTGCAGATCCGCCGCAACCGCTTCGGGTCGGCGATGTCGTAGGCCATCAGGTACCGGCGGCGGGCCACCGCGTCACCTCGTGACCATCGGGATGTACTCCGGTATCTCGCCGACCAGCACCGCCGCCAGCAGCCGGGCCTGCACGTCGAGCACCCGCCGGTAGCTGATCCGGTACTGGAAGACCGGGTGCCGGATCTCGGTGTCCAGCCGCCGCTCGTATGCCTTCAGCACGGTGCGACGCCCCTCGGCGGTCAGCGACACCGCCCCGGCGCGCCGGATGAAGTCCGACGGGGTGATCTCCTCGTTGTTGAGCAGGCTGATCACCACCGAGTCGGCGATCAGCGGCCGGAACTCCTCGGCGAGGTCCAGCGCGAGCGACGGCCGGCCGTAGCGGGAGCGGTGGTAGACGCCGAGGTAGGGATCGAACCCGACGCCGAGCGTGACCGCTACAAGGTCCTTGGCGAGCATCGAGTAGCAGAAGGACAGCAGCGCGTTGAGCGGATCCGGTGGCGGCCGGCGGTTGCGTCCCAGCTGCGAGAACTCGGCGCCGAACGGCTCCGCCACGCCCACCAGCATGGACGGCAACGCCCCGAAGTACATCCGCGCCGCGGTGCCTTCGATACCCAGCAGGCTCGAGAACGAACCCGTCTCGCGGGCCTGCTCGGCAAGCCGTTTGAGCGCGGCCACCGTGGACGACACGTCACCGCGGGAGTTGCGCCGCAGCAGCGTCCGGCAGTTCATGATCTTTCCGGCGATCATTCGCTGGGCGAGCCCCGCGCCTCCTTGGGCATGCACCGCCGTCTGCTGCCGTCGCAGCTCGACGTACTTCGACGGCTGCCCCAGAGCAAATCCCTGCAGCCATCCGCCGCTGCTCAGCCACAGCACCGGGATCCCCCGCGCGAAGCACTCCCCCAGCGCCTGGGTGCTGATCTGCACCCGGCCGAACACCGCCAGCTGCGACACGTCCAGCAGGCGCCACGAGGTGAGCTTCTCCTTCTTCACGGTGACCTCGAGGCGCCCGCTGCGGACACCGACGAAGGCACCCGGCTCGGTGACGTAGACCGGCCGCTGGTCCGGGTCTCGGGGCACCAGCCGGCGCGGTGGCTGCTCGCGGCGGGACAGCAGCGCGTTGGTCTCGTCCGGCAGGCACAGTCCGACCAGCGAGCAGCGCGGGCACTTGGGACTGTCCACCAGGGGCAGTGGCGGGGTGGCCCGATCAGCCACTCCCCGCGCGTCGGCGACCATGTCGGCCGCCCAGCTCAACCGTTGCGGCGTCAGCTCCACCCGCACCCGCTGGCGGGTCTCGGCGTACCACAGCTCGCCGTGATCGCACTGGTAGCCCTGCTCGCGCAGCAGCAGCGCCTGCAGGCAGACCTGCACCTCGTCGCTGGGCCACGGCGTCCCGTCAGGTTGCGGCGATCCCTTCTTGTAGTCCACCGGCACGACGCTGTCGCCATCGCCTTCGATCAGGTCGAGTTTGGCGATCACGCCGAGCCGCTCGGAACTCACCGTGACCGAACGGGCCCGGCGCAGCTCGCCGTCCTCGGGCAAGGGGGCCGCGCCGGACTCCACGTCGACCTTGCGGTGTACCTGCTGGCCGAGCCGGGTGTCGTCGTTATCGGCGAACCGGGCCTCGACCCACTCCAGGTAGAACAGCCGGGGGCAATAGACGTACTCGTTGACCATCCGGGCCGGCAACAGGTCGGAGTCCATGTTTCAGCGCTCCAGTAGAGACATTGTCACCACTCAAGCCACGTGACGCGGAGGATGGTCACCATGTCGATCTGGTCGGAGAAGGTGTAAAGGATGACGCCCGTCCCACCGAATGCGGTGGTGTAGCTGCCGTCGCACTTGGCAGAGTCACCGGCGGCGTAGGGGTCGCGTTTCAGGTCGTCCACCCTGGCGTCGAACGCAGCCTGCATCGACCGAGGCAGCTGATTCAGCTGGTCAGCGGCATGGGTGACGTAGCGGACCCGATACCGAGCCATCCGACCTCTTTCGCCTGGCTTATCGACTGCCGTCGTCAGCGAAGATCGAGTCGTCACCTGCGTTGACGCGGTTCAGGTCGTCGGCCATGCCATCGAGTATCTCGGGGTTGAGACATATTACCGCACGCACCCACCAGGTGCGCTGCACCAGGGTGAGCACCGGCTCCAGATCAAGAGTGTCCGCGGCACGCGCGAGAGCGCCACGGTACTCCGCTTCGAATTCCGCCCGCTGCACTGGATCCAATGCATCTCGAATCGCCACCGGGGTCTTCTCCAGCCCCCGCACGTACGCGGTGACAGGTGCCGGCGACGCCGACACCATAACGGGCGACGGTTCAGGGGTTGTCATGGCTGCCTCCTTTGATCGGTCAAAGTCGGGCACGAGCCCAGATAGGGTACAAGACGATCCTCGTCGGCCATCCGGGCCGGCACCAGACCGGTTTCCACGACTCAGCGCTCGTGAGCCGGGACGAACAGCCCGAGCCCGAAGTGGCTCAGGTGGCCCAACGCCAGCGGTCCACACGTCGGCTCGGTGAGCTCGATCCGCAGGAACGCCGATCCGCGGGTGGCCTGGCCCTGGCGGGTGTCGCGGCGCATCCGGGCCGACGGACGGTAGCGCCGCCACGGCTGCCACTCCCCGTCCAGCAAGGTCACCCCGCGCAGTGCCGGCAGGCCGCGGTTCATCAGCTCCTTGTCGACCTCGGTACGGATGTAATCCAGCCAACCGACGTTGCGCTTGGAGTGACGCGGCGGGGTGAACGGCGTTGCCGACTGCCAGACGGTGCCAGGGGATGGCGACGTCAACTCGGGTACGACCTGCGCGGGCGTGCCGATCTCTGCGATTCGAATAGTCAGTTTCCAGTCCGGATTGACTGGGCTGTAGAGCTTGTCGAGCTTCGTCACAGCTTTCAACTCGTCCTCAGGTAGCCCATTCGGCGCCCAGATCACCAGACCGACAAGCCGCCGGTCGGTGATCAATGGCAGGAAATGCGCATGCCCGTGACCTTCCATGGCCTTGCCGTCAGCCATCCGGCCACCGAGCTGGGTACGTGCCCGTTCCTCGGGCAGCCGGGCGAGTTTACTGAGCGCGCCTTGGCGCAGCAGGTCGGTGTAGATCAGCGAATCGGTCTGCGGGGGCAGCCCGGCCTGCAGCACGCTGAGTCGCACCGCCGTGACCGGCTCGACCCGTGATCGCGGCGGGGAGCTGACCCGGGGAGCCGTACCTACCTGCTGATAAGCCAGCAGGTGCGTCCCGACGGGGAAGAGCAGACCGCCTTTGCGCACGTCGACGGGCCGGGCGAGCAGCGCGTCGAGCTGCAACGGGAGTTCCGGGGCCAACACCGACGTCACCGGGTCGTCCTCGTCCACTGAGTCAGCCACGTCCAGGGGCACCCACGTGTCGTGCGACTCCGGCACCCACTGTGGAGGGAGCAAGCCCTCGCACAAGCTGTCGGCCCGGCCGAAGTACGGGATCGCGCCGGCGAGCCGCTCCAGCACGGCCCGCTGCTCTGCGGTCAGCTCGAAGGGCCAGACGGCGGCCAGCTCGGCGGCCCGCTCGAACACTACGACGCCGAACCGGGGAACGTGGAATGTCGGTGGCTCGGCCAACCTCGCGAGCAGCGTGCCCACCGTCTGCTCGTCGAGTCCCGGTGCCCTGGTGCGCCATACCGCGTAGAGCGCGCGCAGCAACCGCCACGGCGACGGCGGCAGCTCCACCGTATTGACGTGCTGGTCCCATGGAGTGGCCCGATATCGCCCAGACGGGAAACGCAGCACCAGCGTCGTGGGCACCTCACCCTCCCCCGACCAGCACCGACGCACCACCGAAACTCCCGTAGCCACCCTGCTCGGACCGCCGGATGGGTGCTTGCATCACCCGAAGCACGCCCCGAGCGCGAAGCTCGTCCGGTGACAGCCGGCGATCTTTCCCGACGACTTCGGTGTCACCCACCAGCGACCAGATGGTGTCCCGCTCCAGCGGAACCGTCCACAGTGGCCAACGAAGTGCACCTCGCTTCCACGACCTGTCACATCCGCTTGTCTTGAGGGAGGCCGGCTGGCCGTAACTTCCGGTGACCGCACGAGTGGGAAAGAACACCAGCCCGAGGAAGGCCAACCAGTCGGCACCCGGCACCCCGAGACGCTTCTCGCTGGACGGATTGATCGCCCGCAGCGCGTAAATGCGCTCACCCTGCGAACTCCAGGACAAAGCCGGTAGCGGGCTGTCCTCACGCCAGGGGCCGAACATCGCCTCTCGAATTCTTTCGGCATCAACTCGGCTCGACAGTTCCCGCACCATCGCGAGGAACTTCTGCTGACCGGCGGTGAAGTGCAAGTGGGTCGGCTTACCGTTACCTTTGCCGTCCACCACACCTTCAGCGAGCAAACCGCAGAAGAGGTCTGCGTCGGCACGAGCGTCGCCAATGGTGTCGACAACCTCGCGTGCCCACTTACGGTGCACATCGGGCGGCGGCTTCACATCGTCGAGCTGATCACTCGCCGGTCCGTGCAGCACGACACTGTCCTGCCAGCGTGCCCGATCCGCATCAACCAGCTCGACCAGCTCATTCGGGTTCGACACACCCTGATAGACCGGTACCGGAACCAGGTCAGATGTCCAGCGCATGGCCGGTTCCCGCCCGGCCCGGTGCAAGACGTCCAATACCCCCAGCGCGGCGAGGAATCCGAGCGGGTTCGTCCCATCCAGTGCCGGCAGATCTATCTCATGAGTCATTCCGCGCACTCCTCGCTGGCCCGGTGGTCGGCGAGCCGCAGCACCGCCTCCAGCCAGGCCAACCCGTACCAGCCGTATCGCCGCACGCACCGCCAGAACCGTTGCGGAACGCCCGAGTCGAGCCGCAGCAGGCCGTGATCACTGCACGCCTCCAGCACCCGGCCGTCCAACTCCGCTCGCAGCTGCTGCGGATCGTCCTCAGAGCTCACCGGGACGACCGGACGGGCGTAACCGTGGTGGCTGGCGATCAGATGCAGCACAAGGTCCCAGTCATTCGCCTGATCCTGGAGTTCCCGGTCGTGCTCGACCAGCGCCACAGATGCCAGTTCGTGCCGGGTTCTGGGGGGATAGCGAGCCAACTGCTCGGCGCTACGCCGCCGCCGGTAGTCGCCCACGGAGACAACGGATTTGGCCAGCGGCTCCGATTCCCCGACCACCTCGCCCCCGCGCAGGAACCGCTGGAAACGCGGATCGACCTTGCCGAGGTCGTGCAGCCATCCGGCCAGCGCCAGATCCTCGACAACCGCGGTCGGGAAACGACACGCACCGCCCAGGCGTCGCGCCCAACGCTCCACATCGGACAAGTGTTCCTGCAAGGGAACCTCTGCGCCGAGGAACGAGCTGGTTGCCGGCTCCGAGTCAGCACCGGCAGATTCGTGATGAGGTCCCAGCGCTGGGACACGCTTACGGGATCGGACGACGAACATCTCCACCGGAGCCTGCCCGATCTGCCGCGCCGGAGCCATCTTCACCCGACGCACCTCGGTGAGCGTGCTGTTGCCCAGTAGCGCGCTCACTACCATATCGAGCAGCCGGAGCTCGGGGTGCTTCGAGTCCTTGGCATGGTCGGCCAGCTCTTCGAGCCAGCCGCGCACCGTGTCATCGTCCAGATCCTCTAGATCCGGTTCGAGTGCCGGCGCCGGATACAGCCGAAGCACCGCCCGGGACCGCTGCTTAGCCTGCACCGCGGTACCGAGGTCACTCACGGGTGTGCGCGCGGTCGGATCCCAGTTGTCTGCGCGGATGCCCCCGTAGGTGGCCGGCACCACGAGAGTCGAACCAGGATGAATGTCCTTGGTGGTGAGCACCACTGTGCTGTCGTCGCCGCGCCAGTGCAGCGCAGGTCTGACTGCAGGCGGTGCCTTGCCGGCAGCATCGGTTTCATCCACACCGCCCAGCGCGGTGTCCGAGAACGATGGGGCAGCCCCGTCGCCGCTGTGCAGGCCGGCCAGCCAAGCCCGGACAGCGTGCAGCGGGAGCGACATCGCTTCGCCGCTGCCGGGAGGGCACCATGACACCACTGACGTGACCCGCGCCGCAGCACCCGGTTCAGGGAACGCCTCCGGCACGACGTCTGCCCGCCAGACCACGTTGACTTCCGGGCTGTCGGATTGCACGCCATGCAGCCAGTGCGCCGGGTCAGGGTCGGCGTCGGGTCTGGCTGAGGTTTGCACCCACCGGTCGAGGTGACTCGGCATGAGATAAGGCGCGTCATGCGACCTGCTGCTCAACTCTTGCCGCTTCTTCGCCGCAATCGTGAACGCATTGATGCCGAAATCGAGCGGGCGGTCTTTCAGCCATGCCCAGGTGAGCCGGAGCCGGTCGCCATACACGGGATCCTCCGCCGCGCCGGTGACGTCGGCCGAGGTCGCGAGGATCACAGAAACAGCAGGGTGACCGCCCGCCGCGCAGTCGCCGGCTCGGTCCACCCGGCCGAACCGCTGGACCAAGGCGTCCAGCGCCGCACACTCCGTGACCAGCCCGTCGAGGTCGATGTCCGCCCCCGCCTCGACCACCTGAGTAGCCACCAGGACCAAAGGGGCCGCGTTGTCGTCCCGGGTCCGGCCGGTGTATAGCCGCTCCCGGTACTCACCCAGCAGCCGGTCACGATCGAGCGGACGCATGCGCCCGGTGAGCAAGACCGTGTCGATCTTCTGCTCGTCCAACAAACGGTGTATCCGGGCAGCGGTGTCGACGCGGTTGACCACGACGCCCACCGTGCGCACGCCAGGGCGATCAAGAAGCATGCGAGCCTCGCCCACTGCCGCCGAGGCCAGCTCCGCGCGGTGCTTGGCCTGGTCCGACCCGGACACTGTGACCAACCGCACGCGCGCCGGTTTCGACGCATCCAAGCGCCGGGCCAGTACTGGCGTTTCACGGTCGTCATCCTCGAGCCCCAGCACGTCATCCGGGGTACTACTCGGTGTCGCGGACAGCTCCACCACCGAAAACCGGTCTGGAAGGCGCACGTCCGTCGGCGGTCGGTAGCGGTGGCGGATCGCGCCCAATGTCTCAGCGAACGGCCGGGCGAGATGCACCTCGTCCAGGAGATACAGCACGTCATTGCCAAGTAACCCAGCATGCACGGGTCGCATCCCATGGCTCACCCCGTAGCCGCGGAACAACAGCCGCGACCCCACCTGATCCACAGTGGACACGATTACAGTGGGAACATCGGGGCGCCGTGCCCAGTCGTTATCGCGGACGATGCCCCCGCGCAGTTCGGCATATTCCAAGGGCGGCTCGTCGAGTCCAAGATCGGCCAGGGCGCGTAGTCGTTCCGCCACCTCAAAGAGCACACCCCCAGATGCGTCCCGGAGCCGCTGAGCGATGTGTTTAGCTCGCTGCGCCGCCTGGTGCACCACGATGCGCCGGTCGACCACGAAGACCACCCGGCGGGGCTGGTCATCGCGCAGCGCGAGCAGGAACACCGCCGCGTCCAGCGCGGCGGTCTTCCCCGAGCCGGTAGGCAGGTCCAGCAGCGCGGGCCAGCCTCCGGTCGCCGCGACACGGTTCACCAACCGCCGCTGCCACGGGAACGGGTCGGGGGGCTTGCCGCGGTCGTCCGCCCTGTGCAGTTCACGGAAGAACTCCGGGAAGTCGTCAGCCGTCAGTGAGCCGGTCATTGCGCACCCCCCGGATCCCGGACGGGCCGGAACAACCCGTAGCCGAGGTATCGGCCGGCACCGAGCAGCACCGGCCCTCGCACCTTCTCCGTGAAGGTCACAGCCACATGGACGGTCTGCTTCAGCTCCCCGCTACCAGCGGCCACGAATCGAGGGAACGCTCGACCCCCTTGCGAGCGTCCGCCCGCGGCCCGTGGAACCGCGGCTGTCATGCCTACCGGAGAGATCACCACGTTTACCGGCTCCGGCAGGCCGGTGTGGACACACGACCGGGAGATGATGTCGCGCACCTGCTCGTCCGACACCTCATGCTGCGTCGGATGATGCAGCGCGCGGACGAACCGGTCGAGCGCGACTGGCGTCACGGAGATCCACTGGCGCGCCGGGCGGCACCAGGTCGCTCGGCGCAACGGCATCGGGTCCTCCGACCAACCCTCCTCCGCTGGCACGAGACGTGGCGTACCGAATGTCACACGCCGGTTTTCCAGCCGAACCGACAGCCCGCTGGCCTGCCAGTTCTCCAAGGCGGTCACCACGTGCTCGCGCGGTTCGCCACGCGGCAGGACCAGAGCAATCCCGCGTCCCTCAGAAAGGCAGGCATGGTCGGCGCGTTGAGCTACCGTCATGAGACCCACCGCGCAGAGCCGATCCTCTGGCTGGCTGACGCTGTTGCCTGGGCGACTGGCGCGAAAGGGGACTGGCAGCGGAGAGTCGCTTGCATCCTCCGCACGCAGCGGTGATACGCGAAACCCGACCCCCCACCGTCCGGAGAAGAGCCGGGTTCACTTCCTCAGCTACCGCCTTGGCTCCGCCAGTATCCTTGAGCGGACCCCATTGAGGCAAGCGTGTCGGGACCTAGCCGGATCAGGCATGTCGGCAACCAGGCAGCGTGGGCTGTATGGGCTGCGTGGTTGCCTGCAACCGATACCACCACTACCGTCGCGCTCGGACCATGGTCGGGACTGTCGACGTCCCCTGTAAGGACCCCCCGGCCACCGACACCACCATCGCAATGTGGCTGACCCAGCGAGCGCACCGGACACCCAGGCGACGCCGGTCGCTCACACCTGAGCGGTTGCCGCCCGTCCTTTGAGTAGCCTACCCAGACGGGGCCAAGTGGGCGCGAAAGCGGATCCGAACGCATATCGGTAGACCATCAGCGGGGTGATCCCCTTAGTGCCCGCCTCGAGTCGACGGGCCAGCTCGGTCAAGTCAGCCGGGTCGGCAGCCACGCGATGCGAGATCCGCAGTGCGAACAGGAGAACATGACAGCGCCGGTAGATCAGGTCGGACAGCATCATCTCCAACAGCATACTCAGCTTGGGGTGGCGCGCGAACGGAAAAGTCATGACCAGTCGTAAGTTCGTCGCGGAACCCGCGACATCACCGAAGACCTTCGACGTGCGGAAGGTGGCGTTGAGTGCGGACACCAGGTCGGCGTAGGCAGCCAGGTGCCGAGCCCGCTCGACCGGATCATCGACCGATTCCAGAGCGTGCAGTGAGATGTGCGCGCTGAGATTATTACGGAATTCGGCCCGCAGACGTGCGACGTGCGCCGGAGCCTGCGCCCCGGCTCGGATGTACACGTCCTCGGACACCAGCACCGCGGCCGCCGGCACTGTCATGTCGCTCAAGGTCTTGCTGAGCGTGATGATATCCGCCAACCCCAGCGTGTCCGGGTGCACGAGATAGTGCGCGCCGGCACGCCATCCTCCGGTGAGCACTTCGTCCACACCGACGAGGTAGCCATACTCGGCACGGTGCCGGTCGACGGCCTGCACCAGGTCATCCGGTAACCGCTCGCGTCCGCCCTGTAGCAACTCGAACCACACCAGCGCGACGTCACCACCACGCAACAAGGTGATCAGCTGCGCAACCGCATCCGGGGCGAACGGGTCGATATAAGCCAGCTTCGAATAATAGGGACGGAAGGCGCCCTCATCGGACTCCTCTCGGCGGGGACTGTGCCTGCTCAAGTTGAGCGCGAACAGTGCCTTGCCACCGTAATTGCCCCGGAATGTGACGATCGTACGACGCTGCGGGTTGGCCAGCGCCGCGAGCATCACGGCCATCTCGTTGGCGATGGCTCCGCTTACCGCCGGAAACGCACGCGCGAGCCCGGTCAGCTTGATCAGCTTCTGCTCGAGATCGGCGAAGTAGTCGTGGACCGGGTCGTGCTGCATCAACACGTCGGAAACCAGATCCGGTGGGTTGTGCCCACGCAGATTACCGCCGAACCCACCGGCGCAGTCGATGACGTCCCAGCCCTGCGCGGTGGTGAGCCGGCCGCCCGCCGCTTTGTGTACCTCGACGTGTAAACCGAAGAACTTGACCAACCCCGCGAGATTGGGCTTGATATACCTACCCCAGTAGTCGACCGTCGCCGCCGGGTCGGTGTCGATGACCCGCAGCACCTGGTGATGCCGGTCGGTGAGGTAACCGTGCTTGTCCAGTGCGTCGAGCACCAGCGATGCGCACAGCACGTTGCCACCGAAAGTCGAGGAATGAGCGAAACAGTCGACATCGTTTAGCCATACCTGGTGCGCCGCCGGCGACATGGTGACCGCACCGAACGGAACCTGCCTATCCGCCAGACTCTCCCCGAATATCATCACGTCGGCGCCGATGGGGTTGTCGAACAGTCCCGGGCTGGTCAGCTCGAGTTCAGTGCAGCACAACCCGATCTGGCCGCCGTCTCGACGGCAAGCCCGGATGAGTCCGGTAAGGCTCTGGTCTCGCAGGTCGGTGTTCTCATCCAGAATAATGATCACGGAAACCCATGGCCGACCCTCGAGCTCGCGCTGAGCATGCTCGGCCGAGGGCGCGCTGATCACATGGGGCATCAGCGCTTCGGCGCTGCCTCGCCCCATCGGATCCATGAACCCGTGGTAGCGGCCGTGCGCATCGACCAGGAGGACCCAGCCACCGTCGTCACGGCCCGCGCGAACAGCGGTATGCCTGGCCAGGCTGATCGCCACGGACAACGCCTCCAGCCCGGAGCTGACCAGCGAGGAGAAGTGTGGCCCGGCACCGACCAGCTCGCTCAGCAGATAACTCAGCTTGGCGGCGGCGGGGTTGATGAAGCTGCTCCCGACGAGAAAGTTGCACCGCTGCTCCTGGTTGTGCTCGGCGATCAGCTCCAGCGTCCGCGTTGTGGCAGGCCGGAACACCGAGCGTGTCGTGCTGTCCATCAGACCTCCCTGAGAGCCCGCTTCATATCAGTCCATCCGACGTGCTGGGCTTATGGCGTGCAGGTACCGGAGCAGAACCTGATCAGTTACGCCGTGCGCGACGATCGGAATGGAACCACCGGGAGGTGCCTCGTCCGGGGGAGGTGAGATATCTTCATCAAGCGCACTTACGGCCGAGTAGATACCCAGCGTCAAGGCCAGCACCTGATACTCTTCAACAGATCCGCTCGCGACGTCACGACACCACTCGGAAACCGGCATATCCTCGACTTCGTGACCGATTTCTCGAGCCAGCTCAACGATTTCCGACAAACAAACCAGACGTGGAGAGGTCAGCGCAAAGCAGGCACCGTGCTCAGGGCCGGGATACGGACTGACCAGCAGCCGTGCCGCCTCGTCGACAGGAATCCAGTCCTCGGCGAACAGGACATGCGGTGCAATCCCGAGATCCAGACTGCAGCGAGCAAGACGCACGATAAAATCGCGGTCATTGCTTCGCCCGGTCACACTGTCTCCCGAGATCCTCGGAACACGGTACACAGCGGCCGGAATACCATGCGCCCGCGCCTCCGCGACGACCTGTTCAGCTCTCCATTTACTCTCAACGTAGCCGGGCACATTACTCGACACCGAGGGGTCGCACTCCGCGGCTCGCACGGTCGAAATCAAGCGTAGCGGTTTGCGCCACGTCGTCCCAGCGAACCGAAGTAGCTCCCGAGTCCCGCCCACATTGACCGCTTCGAGCGTCTCGTACGAATGCAACATATCCACATGCGCGCCACTATGAATAATCAAGTCGATATTATCGGCCAAATACCCATAAACGTCCGTCGCGAGATCGAGGCGTGGTCGCGACAGATCGCCCACGACGACGCGGATCCGGTTCTGGAACAGGACTTCCGCCGAGAGCCCGTATCGCCGGAGGTTCGCCCGCAACTTGTCCCAGGCATGCGTCGTGCTCTCGGCTCGTACCAGACAGTGCACCGTACCCCGGTACTGGATCAGGAGCTCCCGGAGCAGGAAAGCCCCGAAGAACCCACTTGCGCCGGTGAGCAGGATGTTATCGCCGCAATGACCGATAAGAGGTGGGAGAGGATCAGGCCAGGATTGGACGAGAGTGTCGCGATCATCACCGGCAGCGGGCCGCACCACGAGCTCACGCAGCGCGGCCGCCCACGCATCGGCAAGCTCGTCAGCATCCTCGGCAGAGAGCACCGTGGTGACGTAGGTGAAGATGGCCTGCAATTGCGGGCCTTCGGGCGTGTCGGTACAGATCGCGTTGACCGCCAGCGGATGGGAAACACCCATCTCCGCATCAGGATCAGCCACCACTGCATCAGACTCCGGTGCCCGAGTCCACTCACCCGGCTGGCCGATGTCGAACCGCCCCAAGTAGTTGAAGAGCACCTGAGGCCGGCTGGTGCCGGCAAGCACGGGAGCGGTTCGGGGGTTGGCATAACGCAGCATCCCATAGCTGACGCCGCCATCCGGCATGGCGCGCAGCCGCTCTGTGACCACCTCCAGCACGGTGAGCACATCCGGACTCGCGGGTAGCCGGACCGGTGCGATGCTGGTGAACCAGCCGACGGTGCGGGACAGGTCCACCCCAGGAATGATCTCTTCCCGCCCATGCCGCTCCAGATCAACCAGAAGATCCGCAGAGCCGTCCCGGCCGTGCCGCTCATGCCACCGTGACACCGCCACCCGCAAGGCCGCCACGAGCACATCCGTCACCTCGGCCCGAGCAGTAGCAGGAACCGAGGTCAGCAATGGCACCGTGTCCGAAACGGGCAGTCGGATGTCGTGATGACGGGTCGCGCTCACCGTTGCCGCCGAGACAGCCCCCGGCACCAGATCCCCACCCGGGGACAGCGTCTGAACCCAGTGCTGCAGCTCAGCCAGCCGGGACGGCTGCTGCGCCTGCTCCACGAGCATCCGGGCAAAGCTGCGCAGCGAGGTGCCCACACCCGCCGGCTCTGGTGGCTTGCCTGCGCGCACTGCCGCCCAGCCGGCGACGAAGTCTTCCAGCAGGATCCGCCAGGACACCCCGTCGATCACCAGATGGTGTGCCAGCACCAACAACCGGCCTTGTTCGGTCCGGCCGGCGTCGAACCACACCGCTTGCAGCATCACGCCGGCGTCGGGGTCCAAGCGCGCGGTCGCCGCGTCCGATTCCACGGCGATCACCGCCCGCACCGCCGCCGTATCCAGCCCTGCCGTGTCGACCCGGCGCAAGAGATCCGCAGCGCGTACCGATCCCACAGCGGTCGTCTCCAACGACCACGACCCGGGAGCATGGCGGGTCAGCCGCTGCCGTAAGCCGTCATGCCGATCCAGCACCGCCTGCAGGATCCGGTCGAGGGCCGCCCAGTCGGCCGCTGCCGGAACCTGCACGAGGATGTACTGGTTGTAACGCTTGCTGGGACCGCTCTGCTCACTACGGCGCTGCACGATCGGTAGCAGGGGAAGGCTCCCGACACCGTCCGAATCAGATACCGGCGCAACGATTGGCTCCTTACCCGCAACGAGACCAGCGAGCGCTGCCGGAGTGCGATGCTGGAATACCTCCCGAGGACTGATGGACAGATGTCGACTGCGCGCTCGGTTGACGAGCTGCATGGCGATGATGCTGTCACCGCCGACAGCGAAGAAATCATCATCCACACCGACCTCGGGCAGGCCGAGCACGTCGGCGAACAGCTCGCACAGGAGCTGCTCTTGCGCCGAAACCGGTGCCCGGCCGGTGGTCAGCCGAGCGGCAGGCTCGGGATCAGGAAGCGCCGTCACATCCAGCTTCCCGTTGGCGGTCAACGGCAGCCGGTCGAGCATGACCAAGGCTGCGGGCACCATGTATTCCGGCAGCTGCCGCTTCAGCTCCTCCCACAGCGGCTGCGACAGCGCAGCTCTCCGGCCCTGGTCCTGCTCGGTGGGCTCTTTCGGCACGACATACCCGATTAGGCGGGCTGATCCTCGTCCAGACGGATCGTCACGGACGATGACTGCGGCCTGAGCTATCTGCGGGTGCCGGGTCAACACGGCCTCGATCTCACCGGGCTCGACCCGCATCCCGCGGATCTTGATCTGGGTGTCGGCTCGGCCGCAGAATTCCAGAATCCCGTCGGGACGCCATCGGGCCAAGTCCCCCGTGCGGTACAGCCGTTCACCGGCGGAGAAGAGGTCGGCCACGAACCGGGATGCGGTCTGCGCCGGATCGTTCACATAACCTCGGCCCAACGGTAACCCACCGGCATACAGCTCTCCGGTCACTCCGACCGGGACCGGGCATAAACCCTCATCCAACAGATATATCCGGGTGTTCGGGTTCGGCCCGCCGATCGTCACCCCAGCACGGGACTGCCCAGGCCGGTAGAATTGATGAGTCACCCCGATCGTGGCTTCCGCCGGCCCGTATCCGTGATACATCACCGCGCCCAGACTCGCCCGGAACCGGTCGAACAAACCTGGACTCAGCGCCTCCCCACCGCACCACACATGCCGCAGAACCCGAGCCCGGACCGCGACACCGGGCAGCTCCAGCAGCAGGTCCAGCATCGAGGAGACCAGGTAGACAAATGTCACCCGCTCCCGTTCGATCAGCTCCAGCAGGTACTCGACGTCGCGTTCCCCACCGGGCTCGGCGACCACCAGCCGCGCCCCACTCACCAACGGCAGGAACACCTCGTTGATCGAGATATCGAAAGCCAGCGGAGCTTTGAACAACACCGCGTCCCCGACCCCGAAATCCAGCAGCTCCCGCTGCCACAAGAAACGAGCCGCGATCGCACAGTGCCGGATCATCACTCCCTTCGGTGTACCCGTCGACCCCGATGTGAAAATCACATACGCCACGCTTTCCGGGTCAACCGGCCCGGCACTTCCACCCGGCTCAGAACCACTTGATTCGGGAAGATTCTCGATATTCACCTGCATGACGTCCGAAGCCACCCCCGTCGCCACGCTGGTCACCACGGCCACCGTATCGGCAGACCGGCACACCTGTTCGATTCGTACGGCCGGCCACCCCGGCTCCAGCGGAACGAACGCCGCCCCCGTCCGCAACACCCCCACTAGCGCCACCACCAGCTCCACCGAACGATCCAGACACACCCCCACCACCCGTTCCGGTCCGGCTCCGCACGTGATCAGATGATCGGCCAGCCGGCCGGCTCGCTGGTCCAGTTCGGCATACGTCACTGATTCCTTGCCACACACCACCGCAACCGCGTCCGGAGTCCGGCCGACCTGGGCGGTGAACAATTCGAACAGCGTGGTCCGCTCCACCTCGGCAGAGGTATCGTTCCACTCGACCAGAAGCTGGTTCCGTTCCCGGGCCGAAAGCACGTCGACTGCTGATATCCGAAGCTCGGGCTCGGTGACCATCAACTCCAGAACTCGCACCACACGATCCGCCAAAACCTGAACAGCCACGGAGTCGAACAAATCAGGACGGTACTTCAGTGCGATCTGCAGCCGGGTACCTGGTATTGCCATGAGCGCCATCGGATAATGCGTTGAATCACGCACTGCGATCCCGGTGAAAGTGGCCGCGGTGCTGTCCAACAGCCTCGCCATCCCGACGATGTCGAAGGGAAACGACTCGAACACGGTGATCGTATCGAACAAAGCGTCGACACCGACCTCGCGCTGCAACTCGGCGAGCCCGACATACTGGTAGTCGAGCAACCGGAACTGCTCATCCTGAATCCGGCGCAGCAGATCCACCAACGACTCTGCCGGATCAATCCGCACCCGCACCGGGATGGTGTTGATGAATAGACCGAGCATCGACTCGACCCCGGGCAGCTCGGCCGGCCGGCCGGCGACGGTCGTCCCGAATACCACGTCCAACCGCCCGACAGACCGACTCAGCACCACCGCCCACGCCACCTGCACCAGAGTGTTCAGCGTCAATCCCCGTGCCCGGGCGAACGACGTGAGCCGGGGCGTCAAATCCGCAGAGATGTCTAAGTCCACCTGCTCAGGCAGCACCACCGGCGGACGGCTCCGGTCAGCCGCCGCCAGTAGCGTCGGCGCTGCAACCCCCTTCAGTGCCTGCGCCCACTCAGCCAACGCCGCAGACCGGTCCCGGGTGGACAACCACACCAGATAATCGCGGAACGAGCGCACCCTCGGCAGCTGCGAACCATCCCCGCCCGAGGCGTAGAGCGCGAACAACTCCCCCATCGCCAAGGACATCGACCAGGCGTCCAACAGAATGTGGTGAACTGACAGAATAAGCCGGTACCGCTCTTCGCCGATCTTCACGAGCAGGAATCGGAGTAAGGGCGGATCCTGGAGATCAAACCGGGTGATCCGGTCGTTCTCCACCAGGCGATCACACCGGCTGGACCGGTCCTCGGTCGGCCAGCCCGACAGATCGACCTCCGTCCACGGTACCTGTACTTCACGGACCACCACCTGCACCGGCGGATCGTTAAGCAGGAAGATCGCAGTTCGTAGACAGGAGTGCCGATCGAGCAACGCCTGCGCAGCACTCCGCAACCAAGCAGCATCCAGCGACCCCTCGAGATCGAGCACCGCCTGCACCGTGTAGACGTCCAAGGCGTCCTCGTCGAACAGGGCATGAAATAACAAGCCTTCCTGCAACGGTGACAACGGCCAGAAGTCCTCCAACTCCGACTGTCCGGTCATTGCATCCTCCAGTGAGATTCGAGAACGTTCAGTTACCGGCCTCTTGTCCGGTGCGCCGTCCACGATGCCGATAACCGGTCGAGTCGCACGGAGTCCAGACCAGGAAAAGATGCCGGCGCGCTGTCCTGTGCTGCTTTCTCGGGGTTGGGAAGCTCAGCGACCCGCTCCTGGCCTGCCGTGCTCACGAGGGCCTGCACGAGACCTGCGACAGTGCGGGTGGTGAACAATTGCCGGACTGACACAGTGCGGTTCAAACGGTCCTTACACCGCTGAACGATCTGCAGAGCCAGCATCGAGTCGCCACCGAGCTCGATAAAATTGTCGTGTAAGCCGACGTCGGCCACGCCGAGCGTCTCCTCCCAGATCGCCACGACATCACGTGCCAGCGAGGTGTCCGACACGACGGAATCAACGGCTGGCGACGCGGTACCTGCATCGATCACCGTTACGGCCGGTGCGGTCGCAGTGCTGATCGCTCGAATCAGCAAACCGGGCGGGAGCGTGGATGCGATAACCTGACCGAGGGGCACTACAGCCAGAGCTGACCTGAACGCAGCCACCGCGGCGTCAACGTCCATTCCCTCCGTCACTACCAGCATATCCGCGAGAGCCTGTTCATCGGCCGCCATACCCAGGCCGCGCCATCCGTCCCAGTTAATCGACAGTGCCGGAACATCCAAGTTGCGAGAAGCATGCCCGGCGAATGCGTCAAGGAAGGCGTTGGCTGCCGCATAACAAGCCAGTCCGGGAACTCCGGACAGCGCCACCACCGAGGAGAACAGCACCACGAAATCGGGAGCTGCGCCTATCTCACGGAGGCTATCGAAGAGGACGCAGGTGCCAACGACTTTCGCCTGTAGTGCCCGGGCGATGTCCGCAAGGCTGAGGAGTGGCAGCATGCCGCCGCCAGGAACGCCCGCAGCATGCACTATCCCATGAATAGCACCGAATCGCTGCTGGGTTTCCTGCAAGATTTCCTTGATCCGAGACCGGTCTGCGACGTCGGCACGCCTGACCAGAACCTCACCGCCGAGACCGCGCAACCGGACCGGTATCTGCTCCTCGGACGCCGACCGTCCGAGCAATACCAGCCGTGCCCGGTACTCCCGGGCGAGGTATTCAGCCACACAGAGCCCGACACCGCCCAGTCCACCGGTGAGGACGTACACCCCGCCTTGACGCAGCAATGGCTCCGACACATTCCCAGCCGCCAGTGGCTCGAACTGTTGCAGCCACCGATGCCCCAGTCGATGGCCGACGAGATCAGCTCCGCCCCGGTGAGTGAGATCAGCGAGCATGCGTCGCACCAGCTGGGTCCGGGCGGCACCCTCGGCCTCCACCGGATCGAGATCGAGGATCTTCGTCGAGATCTGGGGCAGTTCCAGGGCCAGCGTCCGGCTGGCCGCGACGGCACAGGCTGACCGGGGGATGAGTCGCTCCCCACCGGTGATATCGAATGCACCGCAGGTCACCACGGACAGTTCGATATCCTCGGCACCGCGGCTCGCACCGTGGGCGATCCCCACAGCGCTGGCGAGGTCCAGCCCGCCTGCGGCGGTGGCCAGAGAAGCCCAGAAATCAACGATGCACAGCGGCGTTCCGGCCCGCCCCACGGCGTCCAGCAAGAGCTTGTAGTCCTCTTTCCGCTCGGGAGTGAGCAGGAAACTCACCGCATCCACCCGCCGGAATTCCGTTCCAGGAACCACCACGATCGGCTCCGCCCCGTGGTGCGAGAGCGCCTCGGTGAGCTCCTGGGCGAGCGCCGACCGGTCTGACAGGATGATCCAGCGGCGTGCGACCACGAGGGCCGGATCCGGCCGCAGCACGTCCACACACCGCCGCCAGCTCACCCCGTACAGCAGCTCGGTACCGACCGACTGCGGCGCGGACGACGCAGCACTGTCGCGGGCAGGATCGGCCGCCGGGCTGACGTCGGCCGGGGTAGCTCCTCGTGGCTGGTCGAGAAACCGCGGGAGCGGCTCGGCGGGATCATTCCGCCTTGGCCGCACCGCTGGGCCATCCACCCAGAATCGCTCCCGTTCGAACGGATAACCCGGCAGCGGCACCCGCCATCGCGCCTGCTCGGTCACCGAGGCCCACTCCACGGCAACCCCTTGTGTCCAGAGCCGGGCGATGGCGCGGTAGAAGAACTGCTGATCGTCATCCGGGGCATAGCCGTGCCGCATCACCGGAAGTGCGATCGTGTCGGGACCTAACTGGAGCTGCGTGAGCTTGGCCAGGCCATGGCTGGGTCCAGCCTCGAGGAGGACCGGTCGGGCAGCGGCGTACAGCTGAGTCAGGCCCTCGGCGAACTGCACGGTCAGCCGGCTGTGCCGCACCCAGTAGGTCGGGTCGGTGGCTTGTTCCTTCGTGATCCAGGTGCCGGTGAGGCCGGAGACGAACGGCAGTCGCGGTTCCCGCAGGTCGACCTTGCCGACTGCGGTGGCCAGCTCATCGAGCACCGGATCGAGCAACACCGAGTGCACGGCACCGGGGGTCCGCAGCCGCTGGTGCAGCACACCGTCCGCCGCCAGGCGCAACTCCAGCTGGACGATCTCGTCGGCCGGCCCGGACACGGCACAGGATGTCGGTGCGTTGATTGCGGCCAGGGAGAGTCGCCCGGACAGGTACCGCACAGTGCACTGTTGCGCGTCGAGCTGCACGCTCAGCGTCAACCCACCCACTGAGGCGATCAACCGCTCACGTTCGGCGACCAGGGGCAGCACGTCCTCCAGGGAGAACACCCCGGCCAAGCAGGCTGCGGCGTACTCGCCGAGGCTGTGCCCGAGCAGACCAGCCGGCCGCACACCGCGCGCGAGGAGCAGCGTGGCCAGGGCGTACTCGGTGGCGACCACAGCCGGATACGCCGCCGAACGTCGGGTGGTGCCATCGCCGTCGAGCAGCGTCGCGTCGTCCGGCGGTGTGTCCTGCTCGGTGTACAACACCGAGCGCAGGTCGTAACCGAGCACCGGGGCGAGGATCTCCGCGCTGCGGTCGATCACTGCCCGATATACCGGCTCGCCGTGGTAAAGATTCTCGCCCATCCGGTTGTAGTGCGCCCCGGCACCCGGGAACAGAAAAGCCACCGGCCGTTGCTCCCCGTCGAGGCACCCGGTGTCCGATCCGCCATTGATCAGTATCTCGGCAGCCTCGTCCGTACTGCGGCACACCGTGGTGCTGCGGTGCGGGAACGGCCCGCTGCGGCACTGCAAGGTATGCGCCACATCGACGATGTCCAGCTCTGGATGAGCGCGCAGGTACCCGCCCAGCTCGCTGGTCATGGTTCCCAACGCGACCGGTGTCCTCGCCGCCAACGGCAGGATCGACCAGGCCGGCGATCGTTGTGCGATCGGCGGGGACGGAGCTTCCTGCACGATCGCGTGCGCATTGGTGCCACCGAAACCGAACGAACTGACCCCGGCTCGTCGTGGCCCGTCGTCGGACCGCCACGGGGTCGCGGTGGTGACGACCCAGAACGGGCTGCTCGCAAAATCGATCAACGGGTTGGGCCGGTCGAAGTTCAGGCTCGGCGGGATGGTCCGGTGCTCGAGGGCGAGCACCGTCTTGATCAGGCTGGCGACACCGGCCGCGGCGTCCAGGTGGCCGATGTTCGTCTTGACCGAACCGAGCGCACAGAACTGCCTGCGGTCCGTACTGCGGCCGAACGCCTCGGTCAGGGCGGCGACCTCGATCGGATCGCCGATCTTGGTGCCGGTTCCGTGCGCTTCCAGGTAGGTGATGTCTCCGGCACGCACCTGGGCCAACTCGTGGGCGGCGACGATGACCTCGGCCTGGCCTCGCACGCTGGGTGCGGTCACACCGACTTTGCGGTCGCCATCGTTGTTGATCGCCGTTGCTTTGATCACCGCCCGGATGTGATCCCGATCGGCCAGGGCGTCAACCAAACGCTTGAGCACGACCAGCCCGACGCCGTTGCCGGCTGATATGCCCGCCGCGTCGGCGGAGAATGCCCGACAGCGCCCATCCGGGGAATACGGCCCGTCCGGGACGTAACGGTAACCACGACGCAGCGCCGGATTGAGCGCGACTCCACCGGCCAGCGCCATGTCCGCGCTGTAGTTGAGCAGCTCCTGGCAAGCCAGGTGGACCGCGACCAGCGAAGTCGAACACGTGGTCTGCACATATACGCTCGGCCCCTGCAAACCGAGCTGGTAGGACAACCGGGTCGACAACATGCCTGGTGCATTCGCCATCCGCACGGTGAGACTGGCCACCGAAGCCGATGCTCCAGCCAGCCAGGGATACAGGTTGTCGAGGTAATAATGGCTCTCGTTCGCACCCGCATACACGCCGATGACTCCTGGGTAGCGAGTGGCGTGATACCCGGCGTCCTCGAGGGCGTGGTAGCCGCACTCCAGGAACATCCGCTGCTGTGGGTCCAGCAGCTCGGCCTCGGCCGACGAATAGCCGAAGAACCTCGCGTCGAAACAGTCCATGTCCGGGAAGTCCGACTCGACCCGCACCAGATACGGATCGCTCAACGCAGCCGGATCGCCGCCGGCCGCCAGGTACTCCTCATCGGAGACGTCCCGAATGGATTCACGACCGGCCGCTAGGTTCGCCCAGAACTCTGTTGCGTCACGGGCCCCGGGAAATCGGCAGGCCAGGCCGATGATCGCGATATCAGTGCTGGTGTCCGGATCGGCAGGACTGTTCGCGTCTGGATTATGCACGATGATCGGTTTCCCTTCTCGACGATCCGGCTCCCGGTACCCGGTTTCTGCATCTCGACTCGTACTCCCCACACAGCTCAGGCCAGCCGCACGATCGCCCTGGACGCCGCGAGAACTCTGTTCCCGCCACAGCGGACCACCAACTCCACGCAAACCTGATGGTCCGAAAGTCTCTCCACCACCGTGCCCCCGACATCGAGGGTCACACCGCCGTCGTCAGGCACCACCACCGGTTTGCAGAACCGCACGCTGTAGTCGACCACTGCTCCGGGGTCACCAGCCCAGTCGGTCATCACCCGGAGCGCCAACGCCATCGTGAGCATGCCGTGCGCAATGACGTCGGGCAGTCCCACCGATGTGGCGGACCGCTCACTCCAGTGAATGACGCTGAAATCGCCGGAGGCACCCGCATAACGCACCAGATCGACGCGCCGAACCGGGAAACTCCTGCTGGGCAATGCCGTCCCGGGCTCGATGTCCCTGGGCTCGATGTGGGAGCGTCTCATCACACCCCAGCCTCGGCTCGAGAAACCGCGGTGGAGGTCATCGTGCACACGGGCTCACCGTCCACCGTGCTGATCTCGCCCCGGATGGTGATCACGTCGTTGCCGCCGATGTGGTCGATGTCCGTCACGGTGACCACCACGGTCAGCCGGTCGCCGGCCCGCACCGGCCGGTGACAGACGAACCGCTGCGCCCGGTGGACCACCCGGGAGAAATCCAGCCCCAACGCCGGATCGAAGATCACCTGGTTGCTGGCACGTATCGACAGCACGATCGGGAAGGTCGGCGGCGCGATGACATCCGAGTAGCCGAGTTCCCGCGCAGCGGTCGCATCCCGGGTGACCGGGCTGGTCTCACCGATGGCATCGGCGAACTCACGGATCTTCTCCCGGCCCACCTCATAGGGCTCGGTAGGAGGGTAGGTCCGGCCGACGAATTCCTTGTCCAGTGGCATCGCAGGTAGCCGATCAGCTCTGCGCGTCCTGCGCCGCGCCGAGGGAGGCCGCTCGCAGCTTCTCGAGGTAGTCCAGACTGCCTAGTACGGCATCGGTGTCGCCGACGAAGTCGATGAGGCACGCCACCTCGTCCACTCCGATCTCCGCGAGCCGGGCCAACATACGCATCCCATCCTCAACCGTGCCGAACAACCCACCTGTCTCGAAGTACCGGGCGAAGGACCGCTCTACCAGAAACTCCACGTCCGCAGGGTTCACCTCTTCATGTTTGATGTCTGAGAGCATCCCGCCTGACGACCGGGTGATAAGGTCGATCGAGTTACGTAAATAATCACTGAACGGCTTCCGGACAATCTCGCGGACCTCCTCTCTGTCGGCGCCGAGAAAAGTGTGTATCATCAACGTGACATGCCCCGTCGTTCCCGCTCCATGCCGCTCGCGAGATACCTGTCGATAGATCGAGATCTTCTTGGCCAGATCATCCAGATCCTGCCAGATCAGGTGGGTGAGCAAGCCGGCTCCCAGCTCACCGGCCTGCCGGAAGGTGGTCAGATTGCCTACACTGGTCAGCCAGATAGGCAGATTCGGTTGGACCGGTACCGGGTAGACTTCCACCTGCACCAGATCACCCGTACCATCGGCGAGTTCCACTTTCTCCCCGCGCCACAGCCGCCGCACCGTCTCGATGGTGTCGGTCATCACATTCCTGCGTTCGGTGTAGTTCTCCGGCCGCAGCGAGAAGTCCACCGCATTCCAACCGGAGCCGAATGCGATACCGACCCGACCGCCCGACAGATTGTCCACCACTGCCCATTCCTCGGCGATCCGCAACGGATGGTGCAGCGGAGCGATCACACTCCCCGCCCTGATGGCGACCCGCTCGGTGACCGCAGCCACCGCAGCCCCGGTCACCGCCGGGTTAGGATATCGACCACCGAAAGAATGGAAGTGACGCTCGGGAGTCCAGACCGCCGAGAAGCCACGCGAATCCGCGAAACGTGCTCCCTCAATCAGTAGCCGGTACCGATCGGTATTCGCGCTACCGTCGGCGGCGAAGTAGAAAAGGCTGAAATCCACGACAGCTCTCCTTACGGATCCGACTCAGCGTTAGCAATCAGGCGGCGAGCCGACGAAACGGCTTTCCAGCCTTGCCTGGCTCGGCGCTGCCGGCGGGCCCGCGCGGCGACCCGATCCAGCTCGCCGGACTCCACGGCGGCCGTACCGAAGTGCGCCGCAAGCGAGGCCACCGTCGGATAGCGGTAAAGGTCGACGATGGCGACCTCGCGCCGCAACCGTTGCGCCAGCGAGGTCTGCACCTTCAACAGCAGCATCGAGTCGCCACCCAGCGCAAAGAAATTACCCGTCCGGCTGACCGCGGGAATCTCCAGCAACTCGGCCCAGGTAGCGGCCACGATCTCCTCGACCTGCCCACAGGCCGGATCACGGTCCGCCGGCTCTGGTTCGATGTCACGTTCCAGCAGCCACCGGACCCGGGCGCGGTCCACTTTGTCATTGGCGCTCAGTGGCAGGCGGGGTAACACCACGAGGCGGTTCGGAATCATGTGTGCCGGCAACCGTTCGGCTATCCAGTCGCGTACCTCCGCCGTGCGGATCGGGTTGCCTCCCGCAGCGAGACAAGCCCGGAGTTGGACCAGCGCAGAAGTACCCTGGTACCAGGAATGCACCCGTTCGAAACCGTGCTCGGCAAGCAGACGACACCACTGCTGTTTAGTCAACAGCGGTGTGCCCCGCTGCCGACGATCGTTGTCAAGAGTGCTGAAACCCCGGGTCGGCAACACCGCCGCGATCATCGCGAGCGGGGACAGTTCCACCTGTTCCAGCGCCAGCAGCACACCCTGCGGGGTGAGCAGTTCCGCAGCCAAAGCCAATCCCGACGCGACCTGGTTGAAAGCGTGCAGCGAGTTATCGGCGAGCAACACATCGCAGTGCCGATGCAAGTGCTCGGGAACCACATCGCCACTCAACCGGTGAAACCGCAGCTGATGCGGCTGGTTCGCCAAGCGTTGCTTGGCCTGCGCGAGCAGCTGGGCCGAGGTGTCCGTCACGGTGTAGTCGACCCGCTCCGGCGGTAACCGCTCCAGCAACCGGACGGCGGTACGCCCGGTCCGGGCACCCAGCTCGACGATCCGCAGCCGACGATCAAGCGAATGGGCGAGATCGTTCAGGGCATCGGTCAGCTCGCTCAGCGCTACTGTCGTCGCAGGAGAGATATGGATCAGCGCCTCCGGGGCCAGCACCGGGTCTTCCAGCAGCGTCAGCGCGTCGAGATCACCGCAGAGCATGGCGAACAGGTCATCCGCCCGGTCGGCGAGCCGGGCGGCCACCGCGGCTAGCGGCGTGCCGGCCACCTGGGTTACCAGCCGTGGCCATCGCCCGGGTTCGGCGACGAGGGACAGTCGCGTCCCAGCGGCGATCCCGCCGTCATCAACCGTGAGCACCTTGCGCTCGGCGAGCCAGGACGACCAGAGCCGCAAGACCGCAAGCTGGTCATCGGCAACGCCGGACGAGGCGGCCAGCAGCTCCAGACTCCGGGGCCGGTCGGTGATCGCGCATCGCCGGGACAGCAGCTGCGTCAGCAATGCCTCGACCAATTCCGCCTCCGCATCGGCAGTGGGCCAGGCGACCGGCTCGATCTGCTGGGGTGCCCGCAGCACCCGATCCAGCGCCGCGCACCACTGCGGCGTGGCAACGACCCGGCCGGGACGAGTCGTCACCGCCGCGACCAGCGTCGTGCCGGGCTTACCGAGCACGGCCACGACCGCCCGGCCGATCCCTGGATGGGTCTCGAGCGCCGCCTCGATCTCGCCGAGCTCGGTGCGCTGCCCACGAATCTTGAGCTGGGCGTCCCGGCGGCCGAGGAATTCGAGGGTGCCATCGGGCCAGTAACGGCCGTGGTCACCGGTGCGGTACCAGCGCTGCCCGGCGTGCACCGCGAACCGGTCGGCGGTGCGTTGCGGGTCACCGCGATAGCCGCGGGCTACCCCGGCTCCGCCGATCCACAGCTCACCGGCAACCCAGTCCGGACAGTCCCGGCCGCAGGCGTCAACCACCCGATAACATTGGTTGGCCAAAGGGAAGCCATACGGGACCGAGGTCCACGAGGCGGGAATCTCGGCCGGAACATCGATCGCGTTGGACCAGATCGCCGCTTCGGTCGCTCCCCCCAGGGCCACCACTCGGCACCCCGGGGCGGCAGCGGAAACCCGGGCTGAAAGGTCCAGACCAACCCAGTCTCCGGATACCAACGCCACCCGCAGACCGACCACCGTCTCGGCGCCGGCAGCGGTGCACAGCATGTCCAACAGCTGCGGCACCGTGTTCCAGATCGTGACCCTGTGCCGAGCGACCAGCTCGGTCCAGGCTGCCGCATCCCGGCGCTGGTCCTCACCGATGCACACCACCGCGCCGCCGGCGCTCAGCAACCCGAAGATGTCATAGACCGACAGGTCGAAGTCCAACGCTGACACCGCCAACACCCGATCCGCTACGCCGATCCGGTATCGGAAGTTGATGTCGTCGATGGTGTTCATCGCCGCGCGGTGCGACACCTCCACGCCCTTGGGCTCACCCGTGGAACCGGAGGTGAAGATCACATACGCCGGCTCGTCCGGTGACCGCATTACCGGCGCGTCCAACGCGGTCGCACACCGGGAAGCCGCCAGGGTGGTCTCGTCCACCACCACCCGGGCCCCAGCGGTCCGCAGGATCCGTTCCCGTCGCAATGCCGGCTGATCGACACCGACCGGTACGTAGACCCCGCCGGCCGCCAGTACCCCGAGGACCGCGACCACCTGGTCCGGCCCCTTGGGCAGGGTCACCCCCACCGGGTCCCCCGGTGCCACGCCGTGCGCCCGCAGTGCGCCGGCGACCCGCAACGCGCGGTCGGCGAGCTCACCGTAGGACATCGCGCCGCGCTCGCCCCACAGCAGTGCGCCGGCCGCCGGAACCTGGCGGCCGATGGCGAAGAAGCCCTCGTGCAGCAGCCGGTCGGGTCGCGGCACCGCGGTGGCATTGACGCGTTCCCGAACTCGGCGCTGGTGGAGCGGCAACAGATCGTCGACCGGAACCTGCCAGGTGGTGTCGTCGTCCAGCAGCCGGTGCACCAGCTGCTGGAACGCCGCGAACATCGCGTCCACGACACCGTCGGCGAACTCCTGTTCCCGCACGTCCCAGTTCACCAGCAGCCCGCCGCCCAGCTCGGTGATCTGGATGTCCAGCAGTACCTGAGGATTCTGCGAGATGATCCACACCGGGTCGCCGAAGCTGCGCCGCACACCCGCGTCGAACAGCTCACCCAGGCTCAGCGCGCTGGTGAACACCACCGGGGCGAATACCTGTTCCCCGCGGTGCCTGGTCAGGTCCCGCAGCACCTCGACACCGGAGTAGCCGGCGTGCGCGGCGTCGGCGTGCAGCTGCGACTGCACCCGCCGTACCCGCTCGACGAACTCCACAGGTTCGGTGAGATCCACCTCGAGCAGCACGGAACCGGTGAAATCGCCGACGAGCTGATCAATGTCCGGGTGCAGCTGCTCGCGAGTGAACAGCGGAACGTTGAGCAGGAACCGCGGTGCGACGCTCCACGCGCCGACGACCTCGGCGAACGCGGTGGCGACCACCATGGCCGGCGTCAGTCCGCGCCGGCGGGAGGCGCTGGTCAGCGCCGCGCGAGCGTGCGCCGGCAGCATGAAGTACCGGCGCGAGACTCGAGCCGGACCGCTGCGCTGCCCCAGGTGCGACCCAGCCACCAGGCTTGAATTCGACCCAGCCGCCGGGCTCACCTTCGACGCAGCCGCCAGGGGCAGCTCCGGAGCACCGGGCAAGCCGGGCAGCCGGGCATGCCACCACTCGGCGTCCCACCGGGCGGCCTCGCTGCGTGATTGCACAACGGCCATCCGGTACTCCCGGTAGCTGTAATGCACTGCGGGCAGCGCTACGTCGGGTTGCTCGTAGAGCCGGGCGAGATCGGCCAGTAGGATCCGGTAGCTCACCGCGTCGGCGGCCACCATGTCGACATCGAGGTGTAGCCGGGTGCGCCCGTCGGGCAGCAGGCTCAGGGCGGTACAGAACACTTCGCCGCGCTCGATGTCGAGCATCTGATGCGAGAAGGTGTCCCGGATCGATTCCAGCCGCGCCGCCGACTGCTGGGGATCGAGGTCCCGCAGGCGGTGCACGGTGAGCCCGCGCCAGCCCGATGCCGTCTCGATTCGCTGCTGCCCGTTCGGCGTGAACCGCGCGCGCAGCATGTCGTGCCGGGTGATGAGCCGCTCGATCGCGCTCTGCAACCGGTCCGGGTCGACGCCCACCCCGTCGAACTCGGTGTACAGATGAGCAGCCACCCCGCCCAACCACGGTCCGTCCCCCCGCCCGATCCAGTAGGCGTGCTGCATGACCGCCAGCGGGAACTCGACGTGGGCGTCAGCCCCGGCCTCGGTGTCGATGACGGCGACCAGCTCACGCTCGCACATCAACCTCGACCACGCGCCGATCGTCGGGTTCTCGGCCAGCTCAGCGAAGTTGACCTCGATCCCGGATCGGCGCCAACGGCCCACCAGCCGCATCAGCACAATGGAGTCCAGCCCGAGCTCGAAAAGGTTCGTGTCCGGCCCGATCGACTCGGAATCCTCCTCGACGAGATTCGCCACCGTCTGCCGTATTTCCTCGACAGTCACGTCCGGACCGGCCATCAGTTCACTTCCTCCCGTCCACTCACGGACTGGCTACCCACCGTGTGTCGCCACGACAACGGGGTAGTCGTCCTCGGCTGCTCCGGCCGGAACCAGAAACCTGCTGATACTGCGCAACTTCTCGCAGGTCTCCTCGAGCTCACGGTCCGGGGTGGACTGCTCGACGATGCCCGCGCCGGCCCGCAGCCAGGTACGACCGCCGCGCTGGAAAACCGCTCGCAGCACCAGAGCCGCGTCCAGCGCGCCGTCGGAGTCGACCGTGAGCACCGCACCGCTGTAGAGATTTCTGGGTTCATTCTCATAACGCCGAATCAACTCGAATGCCACCGCCTTCGGGATCCCGGATACGGTGACCGCAGGAAAGAGCTCCGCGAACGCATGCCACGCATTGCGGCCCTGTTCGAGCCGGCCGCTGACCCGGGAGGACAGGTGCTGGACACTGCCCCGGTTCTCGACTGCCATGAATTCGGTGACCCGTACCGACCCGGCATCGCACACGGTCCGCAGCTCATCCTGAGCCACCTGCACCGAGATCGCATGCTCGAAGATCTCCTTCGGATCCCCGAGCAACTCGGCCCGCAGGTTGCGATCCACCACCGGATCTCCGGACAACGCCCGGGTTCCGGCCAGCGGCTGGGTTGAGACGTCGCCGTCAGCGGACACCTCCACCACGGTCTCCGGGCTGAACCCGGCCGACCGCTGCACGCCGAGATCGAGAAGAAAAGACCGGACCGGGGTGTTGCCCAGGCGGCCGGCCTGATACGTGGACACCAGATCGATATCACCGGGCACCGGCACAATTCGCGACAGGATGACTTTCTGCAGCCGGCGCCGGCGGATCTCCTGCACTGCGGACGCGACCATACACCGGTAGCCCGCAACGTCCGCCCCACTGGTTTCCGGTTCACACGGCAACCCGGCAGGGATGCTGGTCGACTCATCAAGGACAGCGCACAGCGTTGTCAGATCTGCCCGACGAACAGCCCGCAGCTGCGCAATGCCGGCACCGAGTAGCACTTCACGTGCGGGAACAACCAAATGCAGCAACGGAGTCGCCCCCACCGCAGCAGGCAAGCCGTGCAGGAGGTAGCCCAGTTCGAAACTAGCCCAGCCGTACGCTCTCCACCCGGTGATCGGAATTTCGGAAAGCAGCGTGGCAACGCGCTGTAGTGGATCGTTTCCTACTGGTACCGTCAGCCAGCCGGAACCCAGCCGTACCCGGATCTCGTGTTGATACATCACCAGTTCGAAGATTGCTCCCGAACCGAAAGACCACTGTCCACCACACTCGTACAGCACAAAAGGAGAATCAGCATCCCTGGCCAGTCCTACGCCGAGCGACAGCGGGTCTCCAATAGCATCCACGCACTCCCGAAAATAGCCGGCTAAAACAGTCATGGCACCATCACATCATTCCGAGAATACGGCTGATGGTTGACTTTATTCATGCATGATTCCATTCCAGAAGTGGCATAATCGACCGATTGCAGAACTATTTAGTTCAGGCTCCGGATCGGGACTTCTCAGCGGGCTCCATCTGCTCGATCAGGCTTCTCGGCCGCATGTCGTTCCACTGCTCTTCGGCATGATCCCGACAGGATTTTCTGGTCGCCGCACCGCGCACGAACGCCCAGCCGGCTGGGCCGTCAGCGAAGGTGGGCCACAACGAATACCGGCCCCCGGCATTGATCAGGGCGTAGGACGTTCCGTCCTCGCCGGCAAAGGGGTTCATCGACATGGAGCGCGCCATCCTCCCGCCGGTTGGTCATCAGATGGGTCGCGCCCACCCCGAGCCCCCTCCCCTTTAGGTTAGCCTAAGCTGGGCCGCAGTAAACGCGTCCAACTCAGTGAGAAGCGAAGCATCGGCCGCCCTGAATAGCCAATTCTGACGTTTTTGTCCGCAATTCACAGCCGGCCGGCTGTGGCTCGCTAAGATCAATTGTGATCCCGCAACCGCTCGACGAGCGCCGGCTTGCTGATTTTTCCCACCGCCGTCAGCGGCAACTGATCGAGTACGACCAGCTTGTCCGGCAGCTTGTAACGGGCTAGGCCACGATCGGCGAGAAACACTTTAAGCTCCTTGAGGGTGGGGGCTGGGCCGCTGACCGTGATCACCGCGCAGACCAGCTCCCCGAGTGTGCACTCCGGCAGGGCGACCACCGCGGCCTGCGCGACAGCCGGATGGGCGAGCACATGCTCCTCCAGCTCCGCGGCGGGCACGTTCTCTCCACCGCGGTTGATCACGTCCTTGATCCGGCCCTCGACCACCAGATGCCCGGACGGCAACCGCCGCACGAGATCACCGCTGCGGTAGAACCCATCAGTGGTGAAGGCGGTCGCGTTGTACTGCGGCACCCGGTAGTAGCCGCGCACGGTGTACGGACCTCGTGTCCAGAGCTCGCCGATCCCGCCGTCCACCACGTCGGCGCCCGCCTGGTCGACGACCCGCACCTCGTCGTCCGGAGACAACGGGCGGCCTTGGGTCGTCGTCACCAGCTCCTCCGAATCATCAAGGCGGGTGTAGTTGAGTAGCCCTTCGGCCATCCCGAAGACCTGTTGGAGCCGGCAGCCGAGCCTGGGCCGCACCTGACCAGCCAGCGCAGCATCCAGCTTCGCCCCGCCCACCTGCAACAACCGCAGGCTGGACCGGTCGCGGGTGTCCCATTCGGTGGCCTCTGTCCACAGCCGTACCAGCGGCGGCACCAGTGCGGTGACGGTGACCCGCTCACGCTCGAGGAGGGCGAACGCGACCTCGGCACTCGGTGCCGGCGCCATGACCACGGTGCCCCCGACCATGAAGGTCCCGAGAATCCCCGGGCAGGCCAAGGGGAAGTTGTGCGCGGCCGGCAGGCAGACCAGATACACCGTGCCGGCACTGAGACCGCACACCTGCGCACTAGCCCGTGCGTTGTAGGCGTAGTCGTCATGCGTCCGGGGGATCAGCTTCGGCTTGCCCGTGGTGCCGCCGGAGACCAGCAGCACCGCCACGTCGGCCGGATCAACCGGCGGCAGCGCTGTGCCGTCGACCAGTCCGGAGACCTCAGCCAGCGCGGTGAACGGCCCGGGATCGCCGGCCACCAGGACCTGTCGAAGCGACGGCGTGCGAGCCTGCACCTGCCGCGCCAACATCCGGTAGTCGAACCCGCCGACAGTGTCCGGGATCACGTAACCGACCGCCTGGGAGAGGTCCGCGAGGTGCTCGACCTCGGTGCGCCGGTGCGCCGGCAACGCCAGTACCGGGATCGCTCCACACCGGAGCAGGGCGAAGAGCAGCACGACGAACTCAGCGGTGTTCGGCAGCTGGACCACGACCCGGTCCCGAGCGCCGATCCCGAGCTGTAGCAGGCCGGCGGCCATCGCGTCAACCCGCCGGTCGAGCTCGGCGTAGCCGATCCGGTCGGGGCCCGACACCAACGCCGTCGCGTCCCCGGATCGCAGTGCCCACCTGCGCAGCAACTCATCCAGCGAGACGCCCTGCCAGTACCCCGTATCCCGATAGTGCCGGGCGAGCTCCGCCGGCCACGGCGTGCATCCGGCCAACAGCGGCTGCGCACCCGTCGATGTCATGAGGTAAGCCTAAGCAATACCACGTCGAAGTGGACTACTCCGATGACGTGATCGGCTCATGGCGCAGCACCATTGCCGCACTCTCGGCAGGTGGCGCCGCCGCCGGGCGGGCAACCACCTGATGCCAGCGGTCAGGCAGGGGAAGTGGCTACCTGCCGCGCCCGGCGGGCCAGCTCACGAAGGTCTGCGCGCGGTGCGGCCTCCAGCTCAGCAGCCAGGGGAGCTAACGCGGCACGGGCGACGCCGGAGCGCAGCGGGGTGATGGCGGAGATCGCCGAGGCGGCCAGCTGGGGTGCGTCCGGTTCCCCGGTCTGCACATGCAGCTGAGCGAGCGTGATGTCCGCGAGAACACCCTCACGCCGGTCGGTGCCGTGGGCGAAGGTCCGTACCGCCACGGCAGCCATCGACTCGGCGATATCGAGTGCGCCCAAGTGCAGCTGGACCTGCGCCGTGACCAGGTCCATATCGGCTCGAGCGTGCGAGTCCGGAGGGTCGTAACCGTCCCGGGCCCGAGCGAGTTCCGACCTGGCCCGGCAGGCAGCCGATTCGGAGTCGCTCAGCTGAGCCTGGGCGAGTGCACTCTCCACGGCCAACCACGAGCGCAGTGCCGGGACCCGAGAATCATCACGCGATGCCTCAGCCACGTGCAGATCGGCGAGCTGCACCAGTTTCAGTGCGTTGTCAGGCTGAGCACGGTCGATCAACATCATCGCTGCGTGCCGGAGCGCGTACGACGCCCGGTAGCCATCCCCGGCGTCGACGGCCAGCTGAACCGCCATCGAGAAATGATGATAGGCAGCGGCCGGAGCGCAGCTGTCATGACAACACCAGGCAGCGACGCCGTGTAGATCCGACAGCGCCGACAGCAGAGCCCGGCGAGCCGACGCCGAGGCGTCTGCGCCCAGCCAGGAGTCTGCCCACCCGGCCAGCGCAGTGGCAGGCCCGGCTTGGCCTCCCACGGTCCGAGCGGTAGCTCTCAGCGACGCGGTGTAGTCACAGATCACCGCGACATCACGCGCACCGATCCGCGACGGTGTATCTACCAGCAAGCCGCCAGCCGACGAACCCTGCATCACCTCGCCCAGTCCAGGCACAACGGTGCCGAACGCGACCACCCCGGCCAGCGCGAACAAGTGCTGAAACTGCCGTCGCAGCATGTCCTCGTCAGCCTCCTCGCCCGGCTCGAAGGTCGTGCCCTCAGCATATGCGCCGTAGCCGAGTCCCATCGCCTCGCGTGGTACGCCCAGTCTGGTCGCGATGCGCTCCAGCACGTCATAAGCCATCACCTGGCGACCCTTCAGGATCTCGGAAACCTCGCTCTGGGACTGGCCCGTCACTTGCGCAATCACCCGCTGGACCACCCCCGCTCGCATCAGGAGTCGATAGACCGTGCCGATGTCGCGGTGGACCAGTGCGGCACGCATGCCCGGCAAGGCAAGCAGATCAAGATCCGGAAGTCCAGACATAGGCGCATATGGTAGCCCTCACGTACGACAATCTTGATCGCGTCTCCGTTGGCAGTGTGCTCATTCCGGGCTTTCCTCCTCCGGTGCTACCGCCACCGCGCGGGCAGCGTCGGGTCCGTCGGTCAGCAGCACCCGAAATCCGGCCTCATCGAGTACCGGCACCTTGAGCGCCACGGCCTTGTCGTACTTCGAGCCAGGAGCGTCCCCGACCACCACGAACGCGGTCTTGCGCGACACCGAGCCCGCGGCCCGGCCACCCCGCTCGGCGATCGCCTCAGCCGCCTCGTCCCGGGAGAACCCCTCCAGCGAGCCGGTGACCACAATGGACAGCCCTTCCAGGTGACGCGGTACCGAGTCGTCGACCGCTTCGACCATCCGCACCCCGGCGGCGCGCCACTTGGCCACCACCTCTCGGTGCCAGTCCACCGCGAACCACTCGCGCACGGCCGCCGCGATCGTCGGACCCACCCCGTCCACCGCGGCGAGCGCATCCTCATCAGCGCTCTCAATCGCATCCAACGAGCGGAACTCACGAGCCAACGCCTGCGCCGCGGTGGGCCCGACGTGCCGGATCGACAGCGCCACCAGCACCCGCCACAGTGGACGGTCCTGCACCGAGTCCAGGTTGGCCAGCAGTTTGCGCCCGTTGGCGGACAGCTCTCCCGCCTTGGTGCGGAACAGGTCCACCGCGAGCAGCTTCGATTCGTCGAGCGTGAACAGATCGCCCTCATCACCCACCACACCGGCGGCCAGCAACGCCACCGCAGCCTCATAACCGAGCACCTCGATATCAAAAGCGCCCCGCCCGGCCACGTGGAAGATCCGCTCCCGGAGCTGGGCCGGGCAGGAGCGGGCGTTGGGGCAGCGGATGTCGACATCGCCCTCGCGCTGGTGGCGCAGCGCCGTGCCGCACTCCGGGCAGTGCGTCGGCATCACGAACTCGTGCTCGTCCCCGCTGCGCAGGGCCACCACCGGGCCGAGCACCTCGGGGATCACATCGCCGGCCTTGCGGATCGTTACGGTGTCCCCGATCCGCACTCCTTTACGGCGCACCTCGTCGGCGTTGTGCAGCGTCGCGAGCGACACCGTGGATCCCGCAACGGTCACCGGCTCCATGAACGCGAACGGGGTGACCCGCCCGGTGCGCCCGACGTTGACCCGGATATCCAGCAGCGTGGTGACGGCCTCCTCGGGCGGGTACTTGACGGCGATCGCCCAGCGCGGCGCTCGGGAGGTCGCGCCCAGCCGACGCTGCGCCGGCACCTCGTCGATCTTCACCACCACACCGTCGATCTCATGTTCCACGTCGTGCCGGTGCTCGCCCCAGTAGGCGATGTGCTCGACCAGCTCGTCGATCGTGGACAGCAGCCGGGTGTGCGCCGATACCGGCAGCCCCCAGGCGTGCAGTGCCGCATACGACTGCGACTGGTGGGCCGGCTCGAACCCGCGCCGACGACCCAGACCGTGGCAGAGCATCCGCAGCGGACGGGTCGCGGTCACCCGTGGATCCTTCTGCCGCAGCGAGCCCGCCGCGGAGTTGCGGGGATTGGCGAAGGGCGGCTTGCCTGCCTCCACCAGCCTGGCGTTGAGCTCGGCGAAGTCGGCCAGCCGGAAGAACACCTCCCCACGTACCTCGAGTAGCTCGGGCACCGGGTATTCGGCGGACTCGTGCAGCCGGTCCGGGATGTCATGCAGGGTGCGCAGGTTGAGCGTGACGTCCTCACCGGTGCGCCCGTCGCCGCGGGTCAGACCGCGAACCAGCCGCCCGTTGTCATAACGCAGGTTCACCGCGAGCCCGTCGATCTTCAGCTCGGCCAGGTAGTGCACCTCGTCACCCACCTCGCGAGTGACCCGCTCAGCCCAGGCCCGCAAGGCGTCGGTCTCGAAGGCGTTGTCCAGGCTGAGCATCCGCTCCAGGTGGTCGTGCGCGGCGAACTCGGTGCGCAAGCCCCCGCCGACCAGCTGCGTCGGGGAATCCGGGGTAACCAGCGCCGACCAGCGCTGTTCCAACTCCTGCAGCCGGCGCAACAACCTGTCGAAGTCGGCATCGGAGATGGTGGGGGCGTCCAGCACGTAGTAGCGGAACTGGTGCCCGCGCACGATCTCGGCGAGCTCGCCGTACTCGGCTCGCACTCCCGCCGGCGGCTCGGCCATAGCGGTCATCACGCTCGATCCTGCAAGCAGATCTTCGGCCACCATGCTCGATCCTGCGAGCAGATCTTCGGGGTCACGTCCGCGAGACTAGCTTCGGCCACCGACAGTCCGGCAGACGCAGCGTGGCCCCGCACCACAACCGGTGCGGGGCCACGAGGTTGATACTCAGCGGATGGGGCGGACCGAGTCGGCCTGCGGGCCCTTGGGACCCTGACTCGACTCGAACTCCACTTTCTGGTTCTCGTCCAGGCTGCGGTAGCCGTCACCCTGGATGGCGGAGAAGTGGACGAACACGTCGGGGCCACCACCATCGACCTGGATGAAACCGAAGCCCTTTTCCGCGTTGAACCACTTCACCGTGCCCTGTGGCATCTGCTCTCCCTGTGGAATCTGCTGCCTGGGCCGGCACCGTGCCGGCCCGCGGTTGCCCGGACCACGCCTACCCACCTGGGAGAGATCCCCGACGAGAAGCGCGAACCCGTAGTCAGACATTCCACGGACGCTTCACAACGATCGGGGAACTACACGACCACAACCGCGGGCCACGCTACCACCTTTCGTCACCGCCACCAGCACGACACGTTCATCAGATCGGCTGCATCGCGGGTTTGATGTTGGCGTTGTGGTGGAAGACGTTGTCCGGGTCGTACCCGGCCTTGATCCGGGCCAACCGCTCGTACTTGACCGGACCGTAGGTGGCTCGCACGCGGTCCTCCTCGATCTCGGCCATGGTGTTGACGTAGCCGCCGACCCCGGTTGCGTACGGGCGCAACGCCGCCCAGAACGACCGGACCCAGGCACGTTCGGCGGCGAGCGACTCCACGTCGGCGGTGAGGGCGATGATGGTGATGGCGATACGGCTCGAGCGGCTGCCGCCGAACGCCGTCTCGGCCTCGCCGACCCCCGCGTACGCCCCATCGAGACGGATCAGGTGCACCATCGACTGCGGCGAGGTCTGGCGCGCCCGATGCTCGGTGATCACCTCAATCGCCTCGTCGGGCAGCGCGTCCAGGTACAGTGCCTTCTCGTAGCAGCTCACGCCCCACGGGACTGCTTCGTCGAACATCTGCTGCAGCTGGGTATAGGGCATCGGGGTGACGAACTCGAACAGCGGCGCAAGCGCCTCGCGGATCAGAGCCAGCGCGCAGGCATGCTCCTCGGCCGATCCGAAGCCGACGACCGCTAGCCCGTAGCTGGGCACGAGATGGTACTGCCGGGGGACGAACGGCGCCGGCGGAGCATTGCCGCTGATGATCATGGCGTTTGCCTCGGCGGGCAGCCGGGCGAACACCTCCCGGCCGAGCCGCAGCGCCTCGGCACCCTGGTCTAGGCCCCAGAAGAACAAGCCGACCTGCACCATCGGGCCTACCGGGTGCAGCTGGAACTCGAACTCGGTGACGACACCGAAGTTGCCGCCGCCGCCCCGCAGCGCCCAGTACAGATCCGGGTGCTCGGCTGTGGCGGCCCGCAGCCGGCGCTGATCAGCGGTCACCACCTCAGCCGACACGAGGTTGTCCACAGTCAAGCCGTATCGCGCCGTCAGCCACCCCATCCCGCCACCCAGCGTGAGACCGCCCACACCGGTGTGGCTGACGGTCCCGGCCGGCACCGCCAAGCCGTGCTTCTGGGTGGCGGCGTCCAGATCGGCCAGGGTGGCACCGCCGCCGACCCGTGCCCGGCGCGTCGCCGGGTCGACCTCGACGTGGCACAGCGAGCTGAGATCGATCATCAGACCGTCGTCGCAGATCGCGGTACCGGCGGTGTTGTGGAAGCCGCCGCGCACCGAGATCTCCACACCGCGCTGCCGGGCGAACCCGATGGCGGCAGCGACATCGGCAGCGCTGCGGCAGCGCGCGATCACCGCCGGGTACCGGTCGATCTCGCCGTTCCACGCCGAGCGCGCCTGGTCGTAGCCGTCGTCGCCGCGGATCAGCGCAGGGCCGGACAGCTCCGCGCGCAACGCCTCGATACCCATCATGAAACGGCCCCTGCCCGGCGTGCGTGCCCCCGCAGGCGTGACGCTACGCCAGGCCCGTTCGGCCCGGTAGGCGTCGCGTGATCACACCGGGTGACTACCGCGACCATGCGTCCGGCGGGTCGACGAATGCCTGCCCCAGCTCTCGGGCCAGGGTCAACGCCTGCTGCGCCCAGCTCGGGGTCGCGCCGGCCAGCCCGCAGGACGGGGTGGGCACGCAGCGCTGGGCGAGCAGCGCACGGCCGAAACCGAGCCGGTCCACCAGATCCAGTGCCGGCCGGGCCAGCGCGGCGAGGGTGGGCGCGACCGCGGGCGCCATCGCCGGCACCAACCCGAGCAACACCAATGTCCCGGCGTCCCACGCCTCGCCGAGGGCGTCAACCGTGGTCCGGGGTGCACCGATGAGCAACTCGGCGTCGACGGCCAGCGCAGCCGCCCCGGCCCGGCGCAGCAGGGCCAACGGCGGCCGGGGTGCACAGCAGTGCACGATCCCCGCCGCCGGCAGGGCGTCGAGCACCCCGCGCAGCAACTCGACCACCTGCTCCTCGGGCACCGCGGGCACTGTGCCGTACCCGGATGGGGTGGGCACGCTGCCGGCGAGCACCCCAGGCAGTCCCGGTTCGTCCAGCTGCACGACAACTGCCGTGCCCAGCCGGCGCGCGACCTCCGCCACGTGCATCCGCATCCCCTCGGCCAGCGACGCGGCGAACTCGCGGAGCGCGCCGGGATCGGTGAGCACCTTGTGCCCGCTGCGCAGTTCCACCTCAGCGGCCAGCGTCCACGGCCCGGCGGCCTGCACCTTGACCGTCTCCGGCCGCGCGCCGGCCGAGTCCACCGCCTCCTCGAACGCATCCAGGTCGGTCCGCAGCAGGTCGACGCCGCGGCGGTGGTCACGGCCGGCTCGGGCAGTGACCCGGTACCCCGACGGCACCAGCTCGACAGCGAGATCGACGAGCAACGCCGCGGTGCGGCCGATCATGTCGGCCCCGGCACCCCGGCCCGGTAACTCCGGTAGGTGGGGCAGGTCGGGCAGCTCACCGATCACGGTGCGCGCGGCCTCGAGCGGGTCGGTACCGGGCATCGAGCCGATCCCGGTGGCAGTGCCGGTGGCCCAGAGACGTCGATCAGTCATCGGAGATTTCTATCAGGTACCGCGGTCTGGAATCTCAGTAGCATGCCGCCGGCCGGCTACGTATTCCATTGGCTAGGTAGGCCGACTACCACAGTTACGTGCGACTACCAATTGCCACCCCACATTCTTGTCCGGCACGGTATGTGATAGCGAATCAGTAATGCAAGCGTTGAGATGCTTTCCATGCCCGTGACTTTTCCCAGGAGGATTCGATGTCTGACCCAGTGAGCTGCACCGAGCTCGACCAGCAGCACGTGGAGCTGCTGCCGGCCCGCACAGTCTTGTCGATGTTCGCCGCCGGCGACGGCGGCGGCGTCGGCGGCGCCGGCACCGACAGCTCTGGCGGAGTCGTCGTCAGAGTGCTCGGCATACCTCTCGGCATCCCCGGCACCCCTGGCGGTGCCGGCGCCAGCGCTAATGGCTGATAGCGCTTCCGGTGTCCGAGTCCAGCGCTGCTGGCGAGGGGCGGCCACGTTCCGGCCGCCCCTCGGGTGGGGCTCAGCTGGTAGCGATGATGGTGGCGCTGCCGAGCACGACGTCACCACCGGCATCGGGACGGTACAGCGCGACGGCCTGGCCAGGTGCCACCCCGCGTAGCGGCTGCCGCAACCGCACCAGCACACCGTCGTCGACGGCCTCCGCCACGGCACCGGCGCAGCCGCCGTGCGCCCGGACCTGCGCGACGCACTCCACCGGACCTGCCGGAGCGCCGAGAGTCCACACCGGACGGTCGGCCTCGATCACGCCGACCTCCAGCCGGTCCGCCGAGCCCACCCGCACGGTCCCGGTCACCGGCTCGATCCCCAGCACGAACCGCGGGCGGCCGTCGGGTGCCGGCCGCGCCAACCCCAACCCGCGGCGCTGGCCGACGGTGAAACCGTGCACCCCGTCGTGGCGCCCCAGGACCGCACCGGTCCGGTCATCGACCAGCTGCCCGGGCTGGGCGCCCAGCGCTTCGGCAAGAAAGGCCCGGGTATCGCCGGAGGGGATGAAGCAGATGTCGTGGCTGTCCGGCTTGTCCGCGACGGCCAGCCCGCGCCGGGCGGCCTCGGCCCGGATGCCGGCCTTCGGGGTGTCGCCGACCGGGAACAACGCATGCGCCAGCTGGCCGGCGGACAGCACCGCGAGCACGTAGGACTGGTCCTTGCCGGCATCCACCGCCCGGCGCAACACCCCGTCGGCCAAGCGGGCGTAGTGCCCGGTGCAGACCGCGTCGAAACCCAGGTCCAGCGCCCGATCCAGCAGCGCGGCGAACTTGATCCGCTCATTGCACCGCAGGCACGGGTTAGGGGTGCGGCCGGCGGCGTACTCGGTGACGAAGTCATCCACCACATCGGTGGCGAATCGCTGCGCGAAATCCCAGACGTAGAACGGGATGTCGATGATGTCCGCGGCCCGCCGGGCGTCCGCGGCGTCCTCCCTGGTGCAGCACCCACGGGCGCCGGTGCGCAGCGTGCCGGGCTGGGCCGACAGCGCCAGGTGCACGCCGACGACCTCGTGCCCGGCGTCGGCCGCGCGGGCCGCGGCCACCGCGGAGTCCACCCCGCCGCTCATCGCGGCCAAGACCTTCACAAGGCCCGCACCCGCCGGCTGCCGGCTCCACGAGCCCGGGTCACCACCGGCTCGATGGCGTCGAGTACCTCCGCCACGTCCTGCGGCGTGGACGTGTGCCCGAGGGAGAAGCGCAGCGAGCCACGCGCGGCGGCCGGCAAGACGCCCATCGCCAGCAGCACGTGCGAGGGCTGCGCCACACCGGCGGTGCAGGCCGCTCCCGTCGAGCATTCGATGCCCCGGGCGTCGAGCAGCATCAACAGCGAGTCACCCTCGCAGCCCGGGAAGGTCAGGTGCGCATTGCCCGGCAACCGCGAGGGACCGCCGTCGATCACACCGTCGCCGGAGTCCCCGTTGAGCACCGCGTCGGGCACCCGGGCGACGATCCCGGCCACCAGCTCGTCGCGCAGCTGCCCGAGCCGCGCCGCGCTGCGCGGCTGCGCCGCCACTGCGTGGCGGATCGCGGTGGCCAGCCCGACGATCGCCGGGACGTCCAGGGTGCCGGAACGCACATCGCGCTCCTGGCCACCACCGTGCAGCAACGGGGTGGCCGTCACCTCCCGGCCCAGCAGCAGCACGCCGGCTCCATAGGGCCCCCCGAGCTTGTGCCCGGTCATGGTCATCGCCGCAGCACCGGACCGGCCGAAGTGCACCGGCAGCTGGCCCACCGCCTGGACCGCGTCGGTGTGCAGCGGCACTGCGTACTCGGCAGCGATCTCGGCCAGCTCACCCACCGGCGCTACGGTGCCCACCTCGTTGTTCGCCCACATCACGGTGACCAGCGCGACCGAGTCCGGGTTGCGGGCCAGCGCGGCGCGCAGCGTCTCGGGATGCACCCGGCCGTCGGCGTCCACCGGCAGCCACCCCACCTCAGCGCCTTCGTGCTCGGCCAGCCAGGACACCGCGTCGAGCACCGCGTGATGCTCGACGGCCGAGGCGAGCACCCGCGTGCGGCGCTGGTCGGCGGCCCGCCGCTGCCAGAACAGGCCCTTGACGGCGAGGTTGTCGCCCTCCGTCCCGCCGCCGGTGAACACCACTTCCGAGGGGCGGGCACCCAGCGCCTCAGCGATACTCTCCCGGCTTTCCTCGACGGTGCGCCGCGCCCGGCGCCCGGCGCCGTGCAACGACGAGGCGTTGCCCAGATCGGACAACGCCGCACTCATCGCCACCACCGCCGCCGGCAGCATCGGCGTGGTAGCCGCATGATCAAGATAGGTCATCGCACCCAGCTTAATCGCTGCGGTGACTGCGTTCTGGGGACAGTCCGCACTAAACAGCCGGCGAATTACTGCATATCAAACTCGTCGATGTCCAGGCCGGGCTGCGAGCTGCGCAGGGTAGCGCCCAACTCACCGGCGAAGACCCGATGCCGCAGCCGTTGAGCAGCGCGGACCTCATGCTCGTCCTGGGCCACCAGCAACGTGTAGCGGCAAGGGCGGGTGGACGGGGAAGTGATCACCAGCAGCTGCGGTGTGCTCATGTGGCTTGGGTGTAGCGGACCCACTGGTTGCGGGGTCAACACCGACGTGACCGCCCGATGTCAGTCTGTGAATCCCCGGGTGGCGCTGGCCAACCCCCTCGTGAGTGGCATTGAGTGTAACACTGTTACGCACTCACGAGGGCGCTAGCCCTTGCGTTTGGTGACTGCCTCGGTCAGTTGTGGGGCGATGGTGAACAGGTCGCCCACCACGCCGAAGTCGGCGATCTCGAAGATCGGCGCTTCGGGGTCCTTGTTGACCGCGACGATGGTCTTGGACGTCTGCATGCCCGCGCGGTGCTGGATGGCTCCGGAGATGCCGAGCGCGACATACAGCTGCGGGGAGACGGTCTTGCCGGTTTGCCCGACCTGGAACTGATGCGGGTAGTAGCCGGAGTCGACCGCCGCCCGGGACGCCCCGACCGCCGCACCGAGTGCGTCGGCGAGTTTCTCGACCACCCCGAAGCTGTCCGCCGAGCCGATCCCGCGACCACCGGAGACCACCACACCGGCCTCAGTGAGCTCCGGGCGGTCGCCGCCTTCGATGGACCTGCGCTCGATGATCCGCGCGGCCGTGCCCGCACGCACCGCGGGGACCTCGACAGCCTGTTCGGTCCCCGCACCCTGGGTTTCGATCGCGTCGATCGAGCCGGGCCGGATCGTGATCACCGCAACCGCGGTGGTGGCCCGGGACTTGGCGAGGTACGAGCCGCCGAATACCGAATGCGTGGCGGTGCCGTCGCCGGCCAGCTCGACGGCGTCGGACAGCAGGCCCGATCCGGTGCGCACGGCGAGCTTGCCGGCGATCTCCTTGCCATCCGGTGATGCGGCCACCACGACGGCGACCGGGTGGGCCGACTTCACCAGCGCCGCCAGCACACCGACGGCGACAGCGGTGAGGTAGCTGTCCACCTCGTCGGACTCCGCGATGTAGACCTTCGCTGCGCCATAGGCCGCCAGCCGGTCCTTGAGCTTGGTCGCGGTGCCCGGCACACCGACCACCACAGCCGACGGCTCGCCCAGCTTCGCGGCTGCGGTGAGCAGCTCGCTGGTGACCTTCTTGACCTCGCCCGCGGAATGCTCGACGAGGACCAGAACCTCTGCCATGACTGGATGCTCCTGTTCGAAAGGTCAGATCAGCTTCTGGCCGATGAGGTACTCGGCGAGCTTGGCCGCACCGTCGCCGGTGTCGGTGACGACCTGCCCGGCCGCGCGCGGCGGGCGCGGCGTGGACTCGACCACCCGAGAGGTGGCGTTGGCCAGCCCGACCTCGCCCGGCCCGATACCCGCATCGGCCAGCGACAGGGTGCGGACCGGCTTCTTCTTCGCGGCCATGATGCCCTTGAACGAGGGGTAGCGCGGTTCGTTGATCTTCTCGTGCACGCTGATCACCGCGGGCAGGTCGGCCTGCAGGACCGTGACGGCGTCGTCGGTCTCCCGCTCGACGGTGACCGTGCGACCGGCAACGGTGACCTTGCGGGCATGCGTCAGCTCCGGCATCCCGAGCAGCTCGGCGACCATCGCCGGGACGGCGCCCATGGTGCCGTCGGTGGCCTCGTTCCCGGCAAGCACCAGATCGACGTCGCCGAGCGTGCCGATGACCTTGGCCAGCGCCTTGGCGGTCTGTACTGCACAGGACCCGTGCAACCCCTCGTCGGACAGGTGCACCGCCTGGTCGGCACCCATCGACAGCGCCTTGCGGATGGCGTCGGTGGCCCGTGGGGGACCCATCGTGACGACGGTGACCGCATGCTCACCCGACTCCTTGATCTTGAGCGCCTCCTCGACGGCGCGCTCGTTGATCTCATCCAGGACGACGTCCGCCGAACCGCGATCCAGGGTGTGATCAGCACCGGCCAGCCTGCGCTCGGACCAGGTGTCCGGTACCTGCTTGATCAGGACGACGATATTCATGGCCCGTTCGACCTCCTGCTCACGGTGGGGCTATCCACCATTCTGCAATGTTACCGGCGGGTAGCTCTATGGTGCACGGCGTGGCCGTTCAGCGGGCGACCCTGGCCAGCAGGCCGGCAAGGATGATCTCGAGGCCGTACTCGAACCTGCCGGCCCGGTGCACGCCGTCGAGATGCGGGCGCACGGCCTGAATCGAGGGCACCCGCTCAGCGGGAAGCGCTGAATAATATCCGATCTCGTCTTGCGACGCGGTGTCGCGCAGCGGGGCGATATGGCCCATCTGATGGAAGCCGGCGGCGTAGGTGTATAGCGCGAAGAAGGCATCAGCCGCCTCGGCCGGCGAGAACCCACCCTGCAGGAGAAGCTCGATCGTCCGGTTGATGACCAGCAAGCCGTGCGGGCCGATCCGGACCCGAGCACTGTAGATCCGGGCCAGCTGGTGATGGGCGGCCAGCGCCTGGTGGTAACTGTGCACCAGCGTTCGCAGCTGAGTCACCCAGTCACCCTCGGTGGCCGAGCAGTCGACCTCGCCGAGCATGAGATCGACCATGAGGTCGACCAGTTCGTCCTTGTCCCGAACGTGGTTGTACAGGGCCATCGGCGAGACCTCGAGTTCCGTGGCCAACGCTCGCATGGTCAGCGCGGCGAGACCCTTCTCGTCGACGAGTTGCAGCGCGACCCGCACGATCCGCGGCCGGGACAGCGGCGGTGGCCGCGTGTAGTCCTTACGGGGGTCGACATCGACCCAGGTCGGCTGCTCAAGCCGGACCCGGGCGGCACTCGGCTGGTCGGTCAACGATGATCCCTTCCTGCTCGCTGCCACCAGAAGTCGCATGGCACGTGCGGCTACACCCGATTGGGCGATAGCGACGCCGTCACGCCCCTTCAACACTGTACGCGACAAGAACAATGTATCGGGAATCTACGGTGTACGCTCATCGCGGTGATCGATCGCGCGAATCATCGCATGGCCTGGCCCGACCAGGCCATGCCACAGCTCGATCACGCCACCGCCGAGCAACCCACGACCGCAGGGAGATGCCATGACCGAACAACCGCCACAGCCCGTCCAGAATCCGCTGACCGCGGTGATGACGGCGAAGTCCCCGGAGGACTACGCCGCGCTCACTCAGCTTGTCGAACACCTCCAGTCCCTGCCGCCGGACCAGAACCCGGTTACCATCGCGCTCAACAAGCTCGGCACCGTGCATTTTGCGAGATTTGCATTTCTCGGTGACCACAAACTCGCGGTGATCACCACCTACGACGGCAGCTTCGAAGGGTATATCAACGAGTTCATCAACGAGATCGGTGACGTGTTCAACTCTTTGTTGGCTCACGTCACCGACGCGCCGCCGCTGCCTGTGCAGACTTTCCGCCAGGAGTTCCTCGACTACATTCAAGGTGTCGACCTGCGCTGCGTAGGGACATTCTACAGCGCTTATCCGGACCGTACCGTACTCGATATACACGATCTAGCCGGCGCCCCGCGCTGATCTGGTCGCGCGAAGGGTATCGCGATGGCGGCTGTCAACCTGGCGGATGTGCAGGGCCTTATCCTGCGCGGCTACACCATGCCGGTAGGCCGGTTCCTGGGTTTGACTGTGCATGAGCCGCGGGCCGCGGGTACGTTTCTTGCCTCGCTGGTAGGCGACGATCCCACCATTACGACCGCTCAACCCTGGACGACGAAGCCACAATGCTGCATGAACCTGGGCATCACGTTTCCGGGCCTGGCGATACTGGGGGTGTTGCCAGCGTCCCTGAACAGCTTTCCCACCGAGTACGCCCAAGGCGCGGTACAGCGCGCCACCGCCATGGGTGATACTGGTTCCAGCAGCCCGCAGCATTGGTTGCCGTGGCTGGCCGATCCAGGACTGCATCTGCTGATCTCGCTGTACGCAGAATCACCCGATATTCTGGAATCGACGACCAAGAAGTGGGAACAGGAATGGTCGGCAGGCTGTGTCGAACTGGGGCGCCACGATGGTGCGTCGCTGCCCGGCAACATCGCCCACTTCGGCTACCGGGACGGCTTCTCCCAACCGACCATCGAGGGTGTCCCCCTCGCCGGGCTACCGGATCGCCTGCCCCGGGCCCCGGTCGGCGCGTTCCTGCTCGGGTATCCCAGCCAGCTCAAGCAATTCAGCTATCCGGTACCGGACCCTCCGGAGTTGGGCCTTAATGGCAGCTTCGCCGCATTCCGCGTGCTCGAACAAGACGTCGACGCGTTCACGGAGTTCCTCCGTCGACAAGCCGCGGCGACCGGGATGTCGGAGGAGCTCATCGCGGCGAAACTGTGTGGACGCTGGCGCAACGGCACTCCGTTGACGCTGTCACCCGACACCGACACACCCGACTCGCCGATACCACAGGAAGCTTTGAACAATTTCGACTACGTCGGTGATGAGCGAGGTTACCGGTGCCCAGTCGGCTCCCACGTCCGCCGGATGTATCCGCGGGGGCAACGCATCGCCGGTAATGGGAGTGATCTGCACCGCATCGTACGTCGTGGGATCCCGTACGGCCCGCCCTATGACCCGGCACACCCGCGCGACGGGCAGGCCCGGGGCCTGCTCGGCATGTTCATCGGAGTCAGCCTGCGCGATCAGTACGAGTTCCTCATGGCGCACTGGGCCAATGACGGAACATTCACCGCGGGACTCGGGCGAACCAAGGATCCCGTGATCGGCGCCCAACCCGGTACAACCGGAAGCTTCTCGATCCCACGTCCGGAGGGCTCGGTGGTACTGCAGGATCTCGCCCGGTTTGTGACCACCCGCGGCGGCGCATACTGTTTCCTGCCGAGCATCACCGGGATCCGCTATCTGGCAACCTCGGCGCAGCGCTGAATCGCAGCGGCAGGGTGATCGGGCCGGTGATACCGACATGCGGTCGCGACGCCACGGGTCCGTCCAGAGCGAGGTCACGCAGCCGGGTGGCGAGGATCGGCAACGCCTCGCGCATCTCGATGCGGGCCAGCCAGGCGCCGAGGCAGTAATGGATACCGCCGCCGAAGGTGAGCTGTGCGGTGCGCTGCGCGGTGATGTCGAACGGCGCGTCACCGAAAGTGCCGGGCTCGGTGTTGGCTGCGGCCAGCATCAGCACGATGTGCGTGCCGGCCGGAATACGCACATCCTGGAAGGTGAAGTCCTCGGTGGCCACCCGGCCGACCGCCGGAACGGCGGGATTGACCCGCATCAGCTCCTCAACGGCGGTACTGGCCAGCTCGGGTCGCTCGGCGAGCAGCTGCCACTGCTCGGGGTGCTGGGTGAAGGTGGTCATCGCCAGGCCGAGTTGGTTGCGGGTGGTGTCCTGACCCGCGAAGACCAGCCCACTGACCAGACGGCGCAGCTCGTCGTCGGTCAGCCGCTGGCCGTCCTCCTCCGCGGTGATCAGCGCGGAGATGAAGTCGTCGCCCGGGTTCTCCCGGCGTTGCGCGGTCAACTCGTCGCAGCAGGCATAGAGACCGGCGACGGCTGCGTCGATGCGGTCGCGCTGCAGCGCGGCGGACGGGCTGAACCCGAGGCCGATGTCGGTGGCCCAACCGAGAAAAGCGTCGAACCGTTCGGCCGGGATACCGAGCAGCTCGGCGATCACCCACGCCGGGTAGAGGTCGGCGAAGGCGGTCATGAACTCGCAGCTGCCGGCGCCGGCGAAACCGTCGATCAGCTCGTGTGCCTTGGCTCGCATGAAGGGCCGCAGGCGGTCGACGTTGCGCTGGTTGAATGCTGAGCTGACCAGCCGGCGCCGCCGCTGGTGGGGATGCCCCTCGACGTTGAGCAACGACGTCCGCAGCCAGTCGACGAACAGGCCGGACGTGACGCCGCCCGCGATGATCGCGTCCAGGCCACCGTGGCGCAGGCGGCGATCCCGCAGCAGCGCCAGACACTCCTGGTAACGCAACACCGCCAGGCCGATCGGGGTCCGAGCCCACCAACGGTCCTCAGCGGCGGCCCTGACCTCGGCCGAGTCGACCCGGAACGCCGGGTCGAGGACGTCGAAGAACGCGACGTCGCTGTCGATCGGTGCAACCATCATGACCTCACTCCCGCCTCGCGCTGTCCCATCCGGCGCCGGCGCACGGTCACCTGTCTCGCGCCCCATCGTCGGCGTCACGCAGGTAGTTCTACGAGCGATGACGAGCCGCCACATCGGCGGCGGCCACCCATGTCGGCGAGCCGGCCACCCATCTTGACCTCAGCGGTCGCCCCGGCCTCGGTACGCGCCACAGCCTCGGTGCGTGACTGCGCCCCCAGCTTGGCGAGGATCGCTGAGACATGGTGCTCGACGGTGCGCACCGACAGCACCAGCCGCCGCGCGATCTGCTCGTTGGTCATCCGCTGCTCGATCAGCGTCAGCACGTCGATCTGCCGCGCGGTCAACCCGGCTGGGTTGGCCCGGGTCGCCGGCTGGGGTCCGCGGGGCACCCGCCGCATGCCCATGCCGTGCAGCCTGCGCCGGACCAGACCCGCAGCCGCCGATGCGTTGAGCCCGTCCAGCACCCGCAGCGCCTCGAACGACGGTTGCGGCTGACCCGACTCGGCCAGTTCCAGGGCTCGCTCATAAGGATCACCGATGCGTTCCCACTCAGCTGCCGCAGCTCGCCAGTCACCGCGCGAACCGGCGGCGTAAGCCCGCGGACAACCCGTGAAGTCGGTGCCACCGAGACCGGCCCGGGCCAGGTATCGCAGCAGCTCACCGCGAAGCGGGGCGGCCCCGGGCCGGTGCAACCGGGCCAGCAGCACGCTGCGCACAGCACGTGCCTGGTCTGGCTGGCCGGTCAACCACGCCCACTCGACCAGAGCGATACCGGCTTGGGCCAGACCTGCCAGTGATCGCTGCGCCACGGCACACTGCCAGCTGGTGGTGAGCAGTTGCCCGGCATCCGGGTGACCGCGGCGGGCCAGCAGCCGGCCCAGCGCGGAGGCACTGTAGACGTACAGCCTTCCCGGGTCCTCGGTGGTGCCGCCGAGCGCGCGCAGGCCGTCCTCGGCGGCCGACCACGCGCCCTGGCGCAGCAACACCAGGCAGTGGTGTACTTCCAGGTGGTAGGCGTGCCACCGGAAACCTCGCTGCCTGGTGAACGCCAGGCCGGCGTCGAGGCATCCGGAAAGCTCGTCGTACCGGCCGAGCCGGTAGAGGGCCTCCGCGAGACTCGTGTAAGCCCGGGCGGCGCACTCGTGGAATCCGCCCAATCTGGCCGTCTCGATGCTGCGCCGGAGGTGCCCCAACGCACCCGGCGCCCCGAGGTCAGCCCCCGCCACCCCGAGGTAGTGGAGGCACAGCGCGACCAGATCGGGACGGTCCAGGTCGGTCGCGTGATCCCGGGCCTGCTCCAACATGACCACCGCGTCCTCGGGCCGGTCAGTCAGCGCGAGGGTCACGCCGCGGTAGGCGGCTGCCTGCGCGAGTGCCTGCGGGCTGCCGGTGGCGGTGAGGATCGGCATGGCCCGGTCCACGGTCTGCTCGGCTTCATCCGTGCTGCCGGTCAAGTAGACGTGCCACGACAATCGGACCAGCGCGTTGCCGAGCGCCACCGGATCATCGAGTTCCCGGTAGCCGGCCGCCGCCTCCCGCCCCGCCACCACCGCGTCAGCGAAGCGGTGTGCGTTGGAGAGCTCCCATGCGTAGGCGTCCAGGACCTGGGCGCGCTTGCGGTCCCCGAGCAGATCAGTGTGCCGTAGCGCGGCCTCGTAGTGCGCGAGCGCCTGCCGGTTCGAACCGGCGCGAGCCGCCTCCCGCCCGGCCCGCGGGGCGTACTCGGCCACCGTCGCAGCGTCCGCGGCGGCGACGGCATGGTGCACCAACCGGGCCAGGTCCGGGTGCGGTTGACACTGGTCCGGCCGGCACTGCCACCGCAACACCCGGACCATCTCGCGGTGCAACGCCCGGCGGCGGATCGTCGGCAGGCTGCGCTTGACGGCGCGGCGGGCCAGCTCATGACGGAAGGCGATACCATCCTCGCTCACCTCGATGATCCGGTGCTCCTCGGCCTCGGCGAGCACGTCGACCAGACTGCCCAGCAAGTCCTCGACCAGCTCCAGGCTCACCCGGGTAGGCACCACCGACAGCTGCTCCAGCGCCAGCCGGCAATCGGGGCTGAGCCGGCACAGCCGAGCCAGCACGATGTCGGTGATGGTCGGCGGGACCGCGTCCGGTGGCGCCGCCAGCACTTCGGTGACGTAGAACGGGTTGCCGCCGGTCAGCCCGTACATCGCCGCGCCGTCCCGATCGGTCCCGACGCACAGCACGCCGACGGCGGTCGCCGACAACGGCCGCAGCGGCAGCCGGTGCACCGGTGCGCCGGCCAGCGCGCCGAGCAGGTGCTGCATCGGATGCGCGGCGTCCATCGCATCATCGCGAAAGGTGAGCACCAGGACCGCCCGGAGGTCGGCGAGCCGGCGAGCCAGGTAGCGCAGGACGTCGAGGGTGGCGTCGTCGGCCCAGTGCACGTCCTCGACGACGACCACGGTCGGCATGGCGCCGGCAAGCTCCTCGACGATCGCACCGAAGACCGTGTCCGCAGGCTGGTCCTCGACCAGCGCACGTTCCAGCGGCCCGCCGCTGCCGCGCGCGGCGTCGCGCAACGGGCCCAGGGTGCGCGGTGCCAGCAGGTCGTCGCACGCTCCGGCGAAAACCCGCACGCCGTGGTCCAGCTCCGCCAGGAACACCCGGACCACGCTCGTCTTGCCGATCCCGGCCTCACCGGTGAGCAACACGGTGCTGCCGTGCCCAGCCGCTGCCTGGGCGACCACCGACCGCAGCATGTCCAGAACGGATTCGCGTTCCAGCAGGCCCTGTACCACGGGTTCCATCACTCCACCGTTCATCCGGCGTCGACGGTGCCGGAGCTACCGAGGAAGAGCGTCGAACCCGCCAACGAAATACATCACCACCTCCTATTCGAAGATCGACGAGGTACTTTGCCCAGTGAGCGTCAACTCGACGCGCCTTCCGTGACGGCTGGCGGATGGGTAGCCGAGCCCCGAAACCGTCGGGTCGCCCGGGCCACCAAGCGGCGGCCGCCGGCTGACTGTCGCGAGAGGTCGTACGCGATCCTCAGCGGCATCGGACTGATCTTCTCGACGGCGCTCGGATAACGGTATGCGCTGCCGCCGAACGCCGCCTTGGCCTGGTCGGCGCTGGACCAGCTGTCGCTGTGCTGGCACTCACCGGCAAGCAGCGCTCGCAACGCCTCCTCGTGTAGGCCGCCGAGGTCATACCACCGGTACCCGCTTGCCTTCGCCCACCGGATGATCTCCCATCTGATGGCCGCGGGGACGCTGAGCCGACCGGCCTCGCCGGTGCGATCGAAGCCAGCCAGCCGACCGCGGACCATCCCGCCACATCCGGTCACCAGGTCCGCAGCGACGGGTTCACCGCGCACCTCACCCACGAACAGCGCCGCCTGCCCCGTCGCCGCCAGCTCCGAATACATCGCCTCGATGTAGTCGACCGGCAGCGGCTGGTATTCCTGGTGGCGTGCCGAGTGGGCCATCAAGGCCGCGAGCAGCGTGACATCCTGGCTGTCCCCGAGACGAACCGTGACGCCTCGGGCCGCCCACTTGTTCGGCCACGAGCGCAACCGCCGGGCGAACCGGCGGCGGATCTCGTCCTCGGTGACGGTGAGATCGATGCGGATCGAGCCCGCCGGTGCGATGCCGGCCGACGAAGGACGGAACCCACGCCGGAGTAACTCGCGGCTGAGGTCGTCGGCGCCTTCCGGCGGTTGGATGAACAGCATCCGCAACTGTTCCCGGACGATCGTCGCCAAACCGCCGGCCAGCTCCCGGCAGATCCCGTGCCGATCGGTCGCAGCGGCAGAGATGATCGGACCGTAAGGCAGGTAGCCGACCCGGCCGAGCACCGGCACCCGGCGGTGCAGGATCTGCGCTCCGCCGACCAGCTCCTGGGCCCGGAAGGCCAGCAGGTACAACGGTGTATAGCCGACCCGACCGCGCAGCCGGGCCCAGGCGGTGAGCTGGGTGACGTCGCTACCAGGGGTGTCATCGACCAGCTGGTCCCAGCTGTCCAAAGCAGCCGGGCCCGGATCGCGGCAGGCCATCATCGAGATCGTGGCTGCGCCGTGCCCGATGCGCGTCCCGACGGGTTGAATAACCACGTCACCCCCAGCTGTCCCCTAGTCGCACCAGTAACCGAGTCGGGTCGCCATACGCAGACGAGTGGCTCGATTACCTAGTGTCGCTAGAATACCGAACCGTGGTCCCACGATCGGGGGCAAAACTGCCACTCACAGGGGTGATACCTGGGGGACGCCGGAGCAAAAATCGCAGTGTCATTACTGCCAGTAACACCCCGATCACGCCGCCACCAATGTTGTGTAACACATCACGGAGCTGGCAGGCACCACTACCGGTGGCGCCTTGCAGCAACTCCACCGCTCCGGTGGCCAGCAGGCAGCACGCCGCGACGATGACGGGACGGCGGGTGGCCAGCGTCGCGAAGAACGCGAACGGCATGAGCAGCAGGACATTGAGCTTCTCGTAGGTACGCGCCAGCGACAGGCTGCCGACCACGCACTCGCGCACCACGGCCACCGGGTTGAGCCCGCCCGGCGGAAACATCCCGATGGGCCGCACCAGGGTAGCGGCCAACACCAGAGCCAGGCTGCACCCGGCGAGCGCCGTCGGTGCCTGTGCCCAGCCCCAGCGTGGCGCCACCCACCAGCCTGTACCGCCGAGCAGCAGCGACCCCGCAGCGAAGGCCAAGGGCAGCTCGGGGTAAAACGCCATCAGGTAAAGGATGTTGTGCAGGTTCAGATCGGACACACTCGCACGGTAGCTGGACCGGCAGGCTGCCGGTCCAGCGCCTTACCTGATGCCGGGCTTCACCTGGTGCTGAGCACCGCACCATAGACGAGGCTGACGACGAACAGCCCGAACCCGACAATCCCGAGCCACAACAACCCCTTGACGATCCCGACGGCGCCGATGAAGAACCCGACGGCGAGCAGCGCGATGATCAGACCCATCATGACAGCGTCCCCTTACGATCAGTTACGTGCAGTCATGTTAACCAGACATGCGACTCACTCTCGCCAATATGACACGTCCGTGGGAACTCCAGCAGCGAGCTAGCGCCGGTAGGCGAAGAAGCGATCCCCGAGCCGCTGCAGCATGAGATCGACGCCGAAGGTCTTGGCCAGGTTCTCCTCGGTCAGTACCACCTCGAGCAGTCCCTGGGCGACCACCACCCCGGCACGCATCAGCATGGCGTGGGTGAAACCGGGCGGTATCTCCTCCACGTGGTGGGTCACCAGCACCGTCGTGGGAGCGTCCGGATCGACGGCCAGCGCGCCCAGCCGGCCCAGCAGATCTTCCCGAGCGCCCAGATCCAGCCCGGCTGCGGGCTCATCCAGCAGGAGCAGCTCAGGATCGGTCATCAGCGCCCTGGCGATCAGCACCCGCTTGCGTTCCCCCTCGGACAGGGTGCCGAAGCGCCGCCCGGCCAGCCCGGCGACACCCAACCCGGCCAGCAGACCGGTGGCCCGGACGTCGTCCATCTCCTCGTAGCGTTCCCGCCACCGACCCAGCACCGCATAACCAGCGCTGACCACCAGATCGGACACCACCTCATCCCCCGGGATCCGGCCGGCCAGCGACGCCGAGGAGAACCCGATCCGCGGACGGAGCTCGAACACGTCAGTACGACCTAGCCGTTGCCCGAGCACGTGCACCAGCCCACAGGTCGGGTGCAGCTCGGTCGCCGCCAGCCGCAGCAGGGTGGTCTTCCCGGCCCCGTTGGGGCCCAGGATGACCCATTTCTCGTCCAGCTCGACACGCCAGTCCACCCGATCGAGCAAAGCTGCGGCGCCCCGCCGGACGCCCACGCCGTCCATCCGCACTACGAGATCGGTCAGGTCGACCGGTGGGTGCCCCTCCTGCGCGTTCACCCGGCCATTGTGCTGGGCTGGGTCGAGTGTCAGACCTGGCAGGCAAGATTACGTTCGTGACCCGAACGCTCCTGCCACAAGTCGGCCGACCGTTCCCGCTCGGCGCGCACGCCGAGGGTGGCGGGGTTCGCTTCGCGGTGGCCTCCTCGGTCGCCGAGGCCGTCGAGGTGTGCCTGCTGTCACCCGAGGGCACGGAGCAGCGGGTGCCGCTGGTCGAACGCACGTTCGGGGTGTGGCACGGGCTGCTGCCCGGCCTGGGTCCCGGGCAGCGCTACGGCTACCGCGTGCACGGGCCCTGGGACCCCGCCCGCGGTCTGCGGTGCAACCCGGCCAAGCTGCTGGTCGACCCGTACGCGCGGCGGATCGAAGGCATCGTGACCGACCTCGACGCCGCGCTGGGCTACCGGGGCGATCCCGCCGGACCCCGCTGCGACGTGGACTCGCTGGGCAGCGTCCCGGTCTCGGTGGTCACCGCTCCCGGCGGCCCGGACACCGGCACCCGACCCGACGTGCCGTGGGAGCAGACCGTGCTCTACGAGCTGCACGTGCGCGGCTTCACCCGCACCCACCCGCAGGTGCCGCCCGAGCACCGTGGCACCTACCTGGGTTTGACGCACCCCGCGGTGCTCGGCTACCTCACCAGCCTGGGAGCCACCACCGTGGAGCTACTGCCGGTGTCGGCTTTCTGCCCCGAGCCCGCCCTGCTGCGCACCGGGTCGCCCAACTACTGGGGTTACTCCCCGCTGGCCCTGCTGGCGGTGCATCCCGGCTATGCCACGGTGCCCGGCGCCGAGGTGGCGGAGTTCCGCACGATGGTGGCCGCGCTGCACGCCGCGGGTCTCGAGGTCATCGTCGATGTGGTGGCCAACCACACCTGCGAAGGTGACCTGACCGGCCCCACCCTGGCCTACCGGGGGTTGGACGCGCGGGCCTACTACCTCGACCAGGACCTCACCGGCTGCGGCAACACCCTGGACGCCGGCTCGCCTACAGTGGTCCGGCTGGTCACCGACGCGCTGCGGTACTGGGCCGGCGAGTTGGGAGTCGACGGGTTCCGCTTCGACCTGGCCAGCGTGCTCGGGCGACCCCGGGGTGGGCCGTTCGACCCGGGAGCCCCGCTGCTGGCGGCGATCGCGGCCGACCCGCTGCTGTGCACCCGCAAGCTCATCGCCGAGCCCTGGGACGCCACCGCACACGGCTACCGGGTCGGCGATTTCCCCTTGGACTTCAGCGAGTGGAACGGGCGCTACCGCGACGTCGTACGCGACTTCTGGCGCGGGGTCGGTGGGGTCAGCGAGCTCGCCTCCCGGCTGGCCGGCAGCTCGGATCTCTACGCGGCGCGCGGGCGCCGGCCGTGGGCGTCGGTCAACTTCGTCACCGCTCATGACGGGTTCACCCTGCGGGACCTGGTCTCCTACCACCGCAAGCACAACGAGGCCAACGGTGAGGGCGGGGCCGACGGTACCGACGACAACCGGTCCTGGAACTGCGGAGTCGAAGGCGAGACCGACGATCCGGCGGTGCGCAGCCTGCGGGACCGCCAGGCGCGCAACCTGCTGGCGACCCTGGGACTGTCCACCGGCACCCCGATGCTGCTGGCCGGTGACGAGCGTTGGCGCACCCAGGGCGGCAACAACAACCCCTACCGGCTCGACGACGAGACCTCGTGGCTGGACTGGTCCCCGGACCCCGCGAGCGACGCCATGACAGCCTTCACCCGCCACCTGCTCGCGCTGCGGGCAGCCACGCCCGCGCTGCGCCAACCTGAGTTCTTCGAAGGCCGCACCACCCCCAGCGGCATCCCCGACCTGGTCTGGTTCCGCCCCGACGGCCGACCCATGGAGCTCGACGACTGGCGGGACGGCCAGCGGCACACCCTCGGCATGTGGATCGACGGCACCGACGTGCGATCTCACCCACCGCCACCGGCCACCGACTCGTGGCTGCTGGTGCTGCACGCCGGCGGGCAGCCGGTCACGATCACCCTGCCGGGCCCGGAGTACGGCGAGCACTACGCGCCGGTGCTGGACACCGGGTCAGCCTGCGGAGTGCCCCGCCGCAAGCGCAGCAGGCGTCCAGGTACCCGGATGACGGTCCCCGCCCGCACCCTCCTGGTCTTTCGCGCGGTACGCCAGTAGCCGTGACCCATGATCACGGTTTGGGTGCCGAAAACGACACAAAATGTCGTTTTCGGCACCCAAACCGTGATCAACCCCAGAGGGAGTCAGTCAGGTGGGCAGGTGGAGCAGGCCGAACTCGGCGGGGCCGGCCATCAGCGGGTGGCAGGGCAGGACCCGGACGGTGTATCCGAGCAGCCCAGCGTGTGGCAGCCGCACCGTCGCCTCGAATCGCTGCCCGTCACCATCTGCGGAGCCGACCGGCTGCATGGCCACCACCACCACGTCACGCAGCTCGTCGCGATCATCAACCCGACCGACGACGGCTTGGACATCCACATCGCCGGATTGCAAGCCGGCCAACTCGGCGGTAGCCCGAACCGTCATCTCCGAGCCCAACACAGGCGTGTCGGGCAGGCCGGAGGTATCTACCTGGGTAACCCGCACCCGTGGCCAGGCAGCGCAGATCCGCGATCGGTATCCGGCCAGCGAGCGGGCCCCGGCGAAGGAGTCCGCGCGTACCGCTGCGGCGGAACCGGCGGCCGGTGCGTAGAGCCGCTCGACGTACTCCTGCACCATCCGGCAAGCCTGGAGCCGGGGGCGCAACGTGGCCAGGGTGTGGCGTACCAGTGACACCCAGCTGGTCGGCACACCGTCGGGCCCACGGCCATAGAACTGGGGAGCGACCTGGGTGGCGATCAGCTCGTAGAGCGCAGTGGCCTCCAGGGTGTCGCGCCGATCCGGATTCTCGATACCATCGGCCGTCGGGATCGCCCAGCCGTTGCGGCCGTCGTAGAGCTCGTCCCACCAGCCGTCCCGGATGGACAGGTTCAGCCCGCCGTTGAGCGCGGACTTCATCCCCGAGGTGCCACACGCCTCCAATGGCCGCAGCGGGTTGTTCAGCCACACGTCACAGCCCCAGTACAGGTACCGGGCCATCGACATGTCGTAGTCGGGCAAGAACACCATCCGCTGCCGCACATCCGGCGCGTCGGCGAACCGCACCACCTGCTGGATCAGCGCCTTGCCCCCGTCGTCAGCGGGATGAGACTTGCCAGCGATGATCAACTGTATCGGGTGGTCGGGATCCAGCAGCAGCGCCCGGAGCCGCTCGGGGTCGCGCAGCATCAACGTGAGCCGCTTGTAAGTGGGTACCCGGCGGGCGAAACCCATGGTGAGCACGTGCGGGTCGAAGACCTGCGACGTCCAGCCCAGCTCCGGCGCTGAGGCACCGCGCTCCAGCCACGCGGCCCGGACCCGCCGGCGCACCTCGTCCACCAGTTTCGCGCGAAGCAGGCAGCGCAGCTCCCACAACAGGGTGTCGGGCACTGACGCAGCACCGTCGTCGGAGTCACCGAGCAGGCCAGTGATCTCCCGCGCCGCCCAGGTCGGACCGTGCACCCCGTTGGTGACCGAGCCGATCGGCACCTCGTCGACGTCGAACTGCGGCCACAGTCCGCGGAACATGTCCCGGGACACGGCGCCGTGCAGTCGTGAGACACCGTTGGCGCGCTGGGCCAGCCGCAGACCCATGTGCGCCATGTTGAACACGCCGGGGTCGTCCTCGGCACCCAACGCCAGCACCGGGGGGATGTCGACGCCGGGCAACAACTCGGAGCCGGCGAAGTGATGCCGCACCAGATCCACCGGAAAGCGGTCGATTCCGGCGGGTACCGGGGTGTGGGTGGTGAACACGGTGCCGGCCCGTACCGCGGCCAGCGCCTCGTCGAAGCTGCACCCCGCGTCGCGGATCAGCTCACGGATCCGCTCCAGGCCGAGGAAACCGGCGTGACCTTCGTTGGTGTGGAACACCTCGGGCTCGGGATGACCGGTGAGCCGGCAGAACACTCGCACAGCGCGGACCCCGCCGATTCCGGCCAGGATCTCCTGGGTGATCCGGTGGTTCTGGTCGCCACCGTAGAGCCGGTCGGTGACCCCGCGCAGATCATCGGGATTGTCCTCGATGTCACTGTCCAGCAGCAGCAGCGGCACCCGCCCGACATCGGCCTGCCACACCCGCGCCCGCAGCACCCGCCCGCCGGGCATGCCGACATCCACCAACAGCGGCGCGCCGGTGGCGTCGGCCACCAAGCGCAGCGGAAGGCCCTGCGGGTCCAGCGCCGGGTAATGCTCCAGCTGCCAGCCGTCCAGCGACAGGGACTGCCGGAAGTAGCCCGATCGGTACAGCAGCCCGACCCCGATCAGTGGCACTCCGAGGTCCGAGGCGGCCTTGAGGTGATCACCAGCCAGCACACCCAAGCCACCGGAGTAGAACGGCAGCACCTCCGAGACACCGAACTCCATCGAGAAGTACCCGACCGCCGACGGCAGCGCGGGCAGATCCTGCCGGCGCTGCTGGTACCACCGGGGCTCGTCGAGGTAGCGCCGTAAGTCCTCGGCCATCGCCTGGGTGCGGTTGACCACCGGCTCGTCCTCGGCCAGCGCGGTGAGCCGCTGGGTAGGAATCTCCCCGAGCAGTCGTACCGGATCCCCGCCGACCGCGTCCCAGGTAGGCTCGTCCAACGAGGCGAACAGATCCTGAGTGGGCGGATGCCAGGTCCACCGCAGATTGGTGGCCAACACCGCAAGAGGTGCCAGCGGTCGCGGTAACTGGGCCCGGACGGTAAACCGGCGCAGCGCTCTCACGGACGGACTCTACCCCGCGGGGCGGCCGATCTGTTGACTGTCCGCAGTTCACTGCCGCGCTGGGCAGGTTTGTTTACCTGCCGTTAATTCCGAGCCGGGTGGTCTTCTCGGCGAACCATCAGCGGATCGCGCTGATCAGCTACCCTGCTCATGCACTGGTGCTCCTTCACCGAGGGAACTGCTGCGTCGGCCTCGGCGGGCCGCGGTGCGGCTACACCACGGATCGTCCCGCCGAGGTCGTTCTGCCGCTACTGGTACCCCGGGGCACGCCGGCACCACCACTCGCCGTCAACCCAACGCGATCCTCGCGGCCTCGGTGCGACGGAAGTAATCGACCACAAACCCTTGACCCGGGTACCCTAAACCAAGAACAGCCGAGGACGAGTACGCATCGCGCCAAATTCTCACCCCGGAAACCCGGAAATCACAAGACCACGGCATTGACATCTCCTGATCACACTCGGACGCCGCGGCACTCGACGGAGAAGCGGCGACGGTTATCGCAGCAACACTGACCGAGAAGCTGCACCTCGCCGAACCCCCGCCCACGACACAGTACCCGCAGCCAGTTGGCCGAGCTGCCGCTGCCACCTCTCAGATGCCCGCGATGCGGTCACGAGTCCATCACATCGGCGCGCGCGGGACGGCTGGTAGCGGCAGACTGTGCAGCGGTGCGGAGCCGACGGGGAAGAGGCAGCCGGTGAGTGGTCGGATCGCCATCGACGACGTGACGCCTACGGTCTCGTGTGGGAGGTATCCCAGCAAGGCGGTGGTCGGGGAGCAGGTTCCGGTCTCGGCCGTGGTCTGGCGCGAAGGGCACGATGCGGTGGCCGCTACCGTGGTCTGGAGCGGTCCCGGCGACCGGTCGGGCCAGCAAATCAGGATGCAGCCCGCGGAACCGGGCACCGACCGGTTCACGGCGACCGTGGTACCCGACCGGATGGGCTACTGGACCTTCCGGGTAGAAGCCTGGGCGGATCCATGGACGACCTGGCGGCACGCGATCAAGGTGAAGATCGACGCCGGCCAGGATGCGGCCGAGCTGGCCAACGACCTGGCCGTCGGCGCCCGGTTGCTGGATCGCGCCGGCCGCCGGGGTGGCCGGCCGCTCAACCGGGCAGTGCTGACCGCCGCAGCGGCAGCATTGCGCGACGCCGGACGTCAGCTCGACGAGCGGGTCACGCCTGCACTCGCAGCACCAGTGACCGAGATCTTGACCGACGACCCGATCCGTGACCTGGTCACCCGCGGCAGCCCACACAAGGTGTGGGTGGACCGCCCCCGGGCACTGTTCAGTTCCTGGTACGAGCTGTTCCCCCGTTCCACCGGCGGCCGGGACACTCAAGGCAACCCCGTGCACGGCACCTTCGCCACCGCCACCCGTGAGCTGGACCGGATCGCCGCGATGGGCTTCGACGTGGTGTACCTGCCGCCGATCCACCCGATCGGTGAGGTGCACCGCAAAGGCGCCAACAACACGTCCGATCCCGGGCCCGACGACGTCGGTTCGCCGTGGGCGATCGGTTCGATCGACGGCGGGCACGATGCGGTGCATCCCCGGCTGGGCACCCTCGATGACTTCGATGCCTTCGTCGCCAGGGTCGACGAGCTCGGCATGGAGGTCGCACTGGATTACGCGCTGCAGTGCGCCCCGGACCATCCGTGGGCCAAAGAGCACCCCGAATGGTTCACCACCCGTCCGGACGGGACGATCGCCTATGCAGAGAATCCACCCAAGCGCTACCAGGACATCTACCCGTTGAATTTCGACTCCGACCCCCGCGGCATTTACGCCGAGATGCTGCGAGTGATGCTGTTCTGGGTGCAGCGCGGAGTCCGGATTTTGCGGGTGGACAACCCGCACACCAAGCCGCCGGACTTCTGGCACTGGCTGATCTGGCAGGTCAAGGGCCGCTACCCGGACGTGCTGTTCCTGTCCGAGGCATTCACTCGCCCAGCCCGGCTCTACGGCTTGGCCCGGCTGGGTTTCACCCAGTCCTACACCTACTTCACCTGGCGCACCGGCAAGCAGGAGATCACCGACTACGCGCTGGAGCTGGCGTCCAAAGCCGACGAAGCAAGGCCGAACTTCTTCGTCAATACCCCGGACATCCTGCACGAGTCGTTGCAGCAGGGCGGCCCCGGCATGTTCGCCATTCGCGCCGCCCTGGCCGCCACGCTGTCCCCCTCCTGGGGGGTCTACTCCGGTTTCGAGCTCATCGAGGACAAACCAGTGCAGACAGGTAGCGAAGAGTATCTGGACAGCGAGAAGTACCAGCTGCGCCCGCGGGACTTCGCCGCCGCACTGGCCGAGGGGCGGTCCCTGCAACCGTGGATCACCCGGCTCAACGCGATCCGCCGGGCGCACCCCGCGCTGCAGCAGCTGCGCACACTGCGATTTCACCAGGTGGACAACGACTCCGTGCTGGCATATTCCAAGACCGACCCGACCACCGGTGACACCGTCATCTGCGTGGTGACGCTGGAGCCCTACACCACGGTGAGCGGGACGGTCCGGCTGGACCTGCCTGCTCTGGGGATGGACTGGCACGACCGCTTCGCCGTGCACGACGAGGTCAGTAGCGAGACCTACAACTGGGGCCAGGTCAACTACGTGCAACTCGAGCCCTGGCGGGCCGTCGCCCACATTTTGTGCCTTCAGTGCAGGTGAGGGGTCGTGAGTGCGTAACAGTGTGAGAACACTGTTACGCACTCACGACCCCGTAGGCTGCCTGCGTGACGATCGACGTTCCGAGCGAGTTTGACGCTGCCGCAGCAAGTTACGACCGGTTGGTGGCGGCCAGTCCGGGCTATCACGAGAATCTGGCCCGCTCCGCCCGCCGGATGCAGCTGCCCGGCAACGGCGCCGGATTGCACCTGCTGGACCTGGGCTGCGGGACCGGGGCCTCGACGGCCGCACTGCTTGCGGCGGCACCGCAGGCCACGATCACCGCGGTGGACGCATCCGCCGGCATGCTCGCCCGAGCCCGGCAAGCCGACTGGCCACAGCGGGTGTCGTTCGTGCACTCCCGGGCTGAGGGGCTGGCCGAGGCCGGGGTGCACGGCCCGTTCGACGGGATCTTCGCCGCTTATCTGGTGCGCAACCTGCCCGACCCGGACCCGGTGCTGGCCGGGCTGCGCGACCTGCTGGAACCAGGGGCGCCGCTGGCGATCCACGACTACGCGCTGGACGGTCGGATGCGTAGCCGGGCGATCTGGACCGCGGTGAGCTGGACGGTGATCATCCCCGCCGGGAAGGTGGTCACCGGCCGGGCGGCGCTCTACCGCTACCTGTGGCGCAGCGTGCTGCGCTTCGATACCGTCGACCGGCTGGTTGACCGGCTCCGCGGGCACGGCCTGGTCAACCTCGGGATCGCCACGATGCCGGGGTGGGAACGCGGCATCGTGCACACCGTCGTGGCCCGGCGGGGCACGTGACAGCTGGCAACGGCCGACGACCCGGGCGGGACCGTCGGGCCGTGCTGCACCCACCGCGGGGCGGGCGGCTACAACCCGATGGGCCGCCGCCCCGGGTCGCCGTGGTGGGCGGCGGGATCGCCGGCATCGCGGCTGCCGTGGCACTGGCCGAGCGCGGCGTGCAGGTGCAGCTGCTGGAGCGCTGGCCGCAGCTCGGTGGCCGGCTGCGCGGCTGGCCGACCACGCTGGCCGACGGGTCGGCGGTCACCATGAGCCGCGGGTTCCACGCCTTCTTCCGGCAGTACTACAACCTGCGGGCGCTGCTGCGCCGAGCCGATCCGCTCGATCGGGCGCTGACGCCGATGGCGGACTACCCACTGATCGACGCTGACGGCCATCGAGACACGTTCCAGGGCCTGCCCCGCACACCACCGTGGAACGCGCTGGCCTTCGCGCTGAACAGCCCCACCTTCCGGTGGCGGGATCTGGTCACCCGGATCGACGCGGTGGCCGCGCTGCCGCTGGTCGACGTGTCGGTGCCGGAGATCTACCAGCGGCTGGACGACCAGGATGCGATGACGTTTTTGGAGCGAGTGCGTTTCCCGGACGCGGCCCGGCACCTGGCGTTCTCAGTGTTCTCCCGCAGCTTCTTCGCCGACCCCCGGGAGCTGTCGGCCGCCGAGCTGGCCACGATGTTCCACATCTACTTCCTGGGCTCAGCCGAGGGGTTGGTCTTCGACGTGCCCGCCGAGCCGTTCCCGCAGGCGCTGTGGGATCCGATGGGTGACTACCTGGCCGACCTCGGCGTGGTGGTGCACGCCGAGGTAGCGGTCGAGCAGGTGGGTCCGGGACGCGAACGTCGCTTCGCTGTTCACGCCGGGGGTGTGACCAGCGAGGTCGACGCCGTGGTCCTCGCCACCGACGTGACCGGGCTGCAGACGCTGCTCGCCACCTCGCCCGAGCTGGGTGACGGGCACTGGCGGGCACAGATCGCCCGCTTGCGCACCGCCCCGCCGTTCCTGGTGTCCCGGTTGTGGCTGGACCAGCCGATGCGCCCCGACCGGCCGGGATTCCTGGGCACCAGCGGTTTCGGGCCGCTGGACAACATCAGCGTGCTGGAACGCTTCGAGGGCGAGGCCGCCCGCTGGGCCCGCCGCACCGGCGGCTCGGTGGTGGAACTGCACGCCTATGCGCTGACCGGGGACCCGGCACAGACCCAGCGCCAGCTGCTCGAGGAGCTGCGGCGGATCTACCCCGAGACCGCCGCCGCTCAGATCGTCGACGAGCGCCACGAACTGCAGGCCGACTGCCCGCTGTTCGCACCCGGCACGTTCGCCGACCGGCCCACCGTGGTCACCCCGGACCCAGCCGTGGTGCTCGCCGGCGACCTCACCCGGGTGGACCTCCCCGTTGCGCTGATGGAACGTGCCGCGACCAGCGGGTTCCTCGCCGCCGACGCGCTGCTGGGTAGATGGGGGCTGCGCGGGCATCCGCTGTGGACGGTGCCGGTGCGGGGCCGGCTCGCACCGCTCCGAGCCGCCGCAGCCCGATTCGGCTGAGATCCGTGTCACGGCCGCGGCGGTCCAGCAGGCAGCGGCGTTCCTGGCTGAGACCGGCTCGATGGTCGAGAAGTATCTGGAGCTACTGACCAACCGCGCCGCGGACGTGCTCGCACACGACGTTGGGCGTGACCACCGCGGTGGTCACGCCCAGATTGTACAGATCGGCGCCGCTACGATCCGCTCGCTGAGGCGGTAGACGTGCCGGCCGGTGTGCAGGACGACACCGCCGACGAAGGTGTCACCGAGCTGGTCACGTAGCCACACCAGATGCTTGGCGGACTCCACCGACGGCGCAGACCTCGCCTTGATCTCCAGCCCGATGACACGCCGGAGGCCGAGTTCGGCGATGAGGTCGATTTCCCGGGCCCCGCCTTCCTGGCGCAGGTGGTAGAGGCGCGGTGGCTGGTCATAGAGCGGAAGCTCGGCACGTAGCTGGGCATGCACGAATGTCTCGATCATCCTGCCGAGAATGTCGCCGTTGCGCAGCACGTCGTCCACGCCGACGTCGAGCACAGCGGCCGCCAGCCCAGTGTCGCGCAGGTACCGCTTCGGTGCCCGGACGAGCCGCTTGAGCAGATTAGTGCTCCAGGCCGGTACGACATCGACCAGAAATAACGCCTGAAGCAGCCGCTCGTACGCCTCAGCGGTCCTGCGGTTGATACCCGCCGCCTCGTACAGGGTTCGGTCGGTCACCTCGCCTGCGGTATTGAGCGCGTATGCCTGGAAGAAGCGCAGGAGCCGCGCGGGGTCGCGAGGGGCGTCGACGTCGGCAGCATCGCGGGTGAGCAATCGATCAAGATAGCTGAGCTGCCATCGCGCTCTGCGGGCCGCGGGAAGATCGAGTACCGGATCAGGATACCCCCCCATGACCGCGTTCTCCACATATCCTCGCAGATCGGGCGGATCGGGCGGTACCACCAGACTCTCGACACCCCGCTCGGCGATCCGCCGAAAGAACGGTGCCGCGGCCAGGTCACCGCGCTGCGACTCGCGCACGGTAAGTCCGGTCATCTCCACCCGCACCAGACGTCCGGTGACTGGCCAGCTGGACCGCAGTAGATCGTCACGGACCGACCCCGTAACGATGAAACGGCCGCGCCGCGGTGAGCTGTCGATGGCACGCTTGACCGCGCCCAGCACGCCCGGCACCGCCTGCCACTCGTCCAGCAGCACCGGCTCGGGCAGCCCGGCGAGCGCCACGTCGGGGTCAGCCCTGAACTGCTCGGCCTCAACATCCTGGTCGAGGTGGACGATGCTCCTCGCGTGGCGCCGCGCGGTGGTCGTCTTGCCAGTGGCGCGGGGACCGACGATCAGCAGGCCGGGGAAGTCGAGGAGAAGATCTGAGATCAGCTCGTCCACCAGCCTCGGCAGGTACAAGTCCGCCACGCCTGCCACAGTACCCTTTTCCCGGCCTACTCAGTGCACATCTCAACATACCTTCGATTCTGGCGGAAACCGGCTCGACGGTGGAGAAGTACCTCGAGCTGTTGACCCGTCGCGCCGCGGAGGTGCTCACGCACGGGGCACCGGTGACCTACCGGGCGCTCTGCGTCAGCCGGGCCAGCGGCCGGTGGTGCGGAGGTCGTAGCGGCGCTGGGCGTAGGCGAGGTCGTCACGCCACAGGCGAGCGGCGGCCCAGCGCATGGCCGGGCGCATCAGCGGGGCACCGCGGCGGGCGATGGCGAAGCCCGGGCGAGGTGAGGTGGCGATGGTCGCCTCGATCACCGCGGTGCGCGGGTGGCCCGCGCTGTCGACGCCCAACGGCACGGCGTGGGTCTCCACGACGCTGCCGGCGCCTTCCCCCTCCAGGATGTCCATCACCACGGTCCGCGGCTCGGGGCAGCTGAACGCCGCGCGCACCGGGACCCCGAAGCGCCGGGTGAGCCGGAACGCCACCTCCACCACGAACCGGTCCATGCCCGCAGTGTCATTGCCGGGTTCCTCCACGACACGCAGTCCCACGAACGAGTACGGGTGAAACCAGCTGCCGTGCCACGGGTCGAGCCGGTTGGCGATCACGTCCTCGGGCTCGCAACGCCCGATCCCGGTGAACACCGCGTCCACGCTGGTCGCCGGATCGGACCGCCGATGCAGCACCGGCGTGTCAAGCGGGTCCTCCCCGCCCACGGCGTCCAGCCGCACCCAGGCCAGCACCCCGTCGTCATACGACGGGAACGGGTCCCATCCCGGTGCACCGCGAGCCCCGATCGCCAGCCCGTGCCAGCGGCACACCAGTTCCCCGCCCGCCACCGCGGCCCGGCACAGTGGTGCACCCAGGTGCGGGCACTCCCCCGGTCCAGCGTGCAGAACACCGTCGGGCGTGCGCCAGGCCACCACTTCGACACCCGCGACAGTGCGGCCGAAAGGCCGATCGTTGCGGACCTCCCGGCTTGCGGCGAGCACGTACCAGTTGCCCGACGGTCGGGCCTTTGCCCGCTTGAGCGCCGCCTCGATCAGCCCAGGCCGGGCCTCCCGCCAGGTAGGAACCTGCCCCGCCCAACTCCACGCCGGCAGCCGCCGCACCGGCACCCGGTCACCCAACACCCCACACCCCTTCCCGTCATGTCCGAACCACCATTCGGTTCCACTTGTCCACTTGGAGGACCCGGACCCGCCTGACGGTAGCGAACTAACTTTTGCGTTGCCGGACCTGGACCGGTACGACTGGTGCGGTCGGTTGAAAACATCCGTGCAGCGCGGCACACCCCCTCACCGAAGGTCATACCTTGATGTCTGCCGAACCTCGCACCGAGTCCCACCCCGACCTCGACGGTATCCCGCACCCGGGCGAAGCGGTGCTGCCCGACGGCTACCTCGTCGAACCGCAAGCCGACGATTTCGAGTCCGCCAGGGCCGCGCCTGCTGATCAGCACTGGTACAAACGGGCAATCTTCTACGAGGTGCTGGTTCGGGCGTTCCAGGATCATGACGGCAACGGCACCGGCGACCTGATCGGGCTGACCAGCAAGCTGGACTACCTGCAGTGGCTGGGCGTCGACTGCCTGTGGCTGCCGCCGTTCTACGCCTCCCCGCTGCGTGATGGCGGTTACGACATCTCCGATTTTCGCACTGTGCTACCCGAGTTCGGCACCGTCGAGGACTTTGTGGCGCTGCTCGACGCGGCACACCAGCGGGGCATCCGGGTGATCACCGACCTGGTCATGAATCACACCTCCGATGCCCACTCCTGGTTCCAGGAATCCCGGCGAGATCCGAACGGCCCTTACGGCGACTTCTACGTCTGGAGTGACCACGACACGGCGTACTCCGACGCCCGGGTCATCTTCGTCGACACCGAGGCATCCAACTGGACCTACGACCCGTTGCGGGGGCAGTTCTTCTGGCACCGGTTCTTCTCACACCAACCCGACCTCAACTTCGAGAACCCTGCGGTCGGCGAGGCGATGATCGACGTACTACGGTTCTGGCTGGATCTCGGTATCGACGGCTTCCGGCTGGACGCGGTGCCCTACCTGTTCGAGGAGGAGGGGACCAACTGCGAGAACCTGCCGCGCACGCACGAGTTCCTCAAGCGCTGCCGCAAGGTGGTCGACGACGAGTTCCCCGGCCGGGTGCTGCTGGCTGAGGCCAACCAGTGGCCGGCTGATGTGGTGGAGTACTTCGGCGACGGCGCCGTGGGCGGCGACGAGTGCCACATGGCGTTTCACTTCCCGCTGATGCCGCGCATCTTCATGGCGGTCCGCCGGGAGTCCCGGTTCCCGATCTCGGAGATCCTGGCCCAGACGCCGCCCATCCCGTCCAACGCCCAGTGGGGGATCTTCCTGCGCAACCACGACGAGTTGACCCTGGAGATGGTCACCGACGAGGAGCGCGACTACATGTACCGCGAGTACGCGTCGGACCCGCGGATGAAGGCCAACATCGGCATCCGGCGGCGGCTGGCACCGTTGCTGGACAACGACCGCAACCAGCAGGAGCTGTTCACCGCGCTGTTGCTGTCCCTGCCCGGTTCCCCCGTGCTCTACTACGGTGATGAGATCGGGATGGGGGACAACATCTGGTTGGGCGACCGGGACTCGGTGCGTACCCCGATGCAGTGGACCCCGGACCGCAACGCGGGTTTCTCCAGTTGCGACCCGGGTCGCATCTACCTGCCGGTGATCATGGATCCGGTGTACGGGTACCAGGCGGTCAACGTCGAGGCGCAGTCGAACTCAGCACAGTCGCTGCTGAACTGGACCCGGCGGATGATTCAGGTGCGCCACGCGCACCCGGCGTTCGGGCTGGGTGACTTCACCGAGCTCGGCTCGTCCAACCCCACGGTGTTGGCCTATCGCAGACATCACGCCGACGATCTGATGATCTGTGTGAACAACCTGTCCCGCTTCCCGCAGCCGGTGGAGCTCGACCTGTCCGAGCACGAGGGTGGCGTCCCGGTCGAGCTGACCGGCGGCGCGCATTTCCCCCCGATCGGCGAGCTGCCCTACCTGCTCACCCTGCCGGGACACGGCTTCTACTGGTTCCAGATCGTCCTTCCCGGCAGTGAGCGTGACACATGATCAGTGCGGCTGACCTGCTGGCCGGCATCACCGACGCACTGGCGGCGGCGCTGCCCGGGCAGCGCTGGTTCGCCGGCAAGGGCCGACCGGTGCAAGCCGTCACCCCGGTACGTGCTACCGATCTCGGCGGGACGGATCCCCGGCTGGTGCACGCCGTCATCGAGGTCGACCAGGGGGATCGTTACCAGCTGCTGCTCGGGGTACGCAGCGACCTTCCGGACACCCTGGGACACGCTCTGCTGGCCTCGGTCGCAGACCATGCGGTGTACCAGGCAGTGCACGATCCGGAGCTCACCGCGGTGTTGCTGGATCTGATGGCCAAGGGCGCCGACGTGGATGGGTTACGCTTTGCGACCGAGCCGGGCGTCACACTGGACACCGAGCTGCGCTCCCGCCCGGTCGGCGCCGAGCAGTCCAACACCTCGCTGGTGTACGGGCAGACCTACATCCTCAAGCTGATCAGCAAGCTGGCCATCGGCGCCAGCCCCGACCTGGAACTGCATCGCGCGTTGGCCGGCGTGGGCTGCGCGCACATCGCCGCACCGCTGGGCAGCATCGAGGGCACGCTGGGGTCGGTCCCGGTCACCTACGGGATTGTCACCGAGTACCTGCGCGGCACCGCCGACGGCTGGGCGATGGCGACCGCGAGCCTGCGGGACCTGCTGGCCGAGGATCTGGCGACCGAGGGCACACCCGGGCCTGATGGGACACCCGGGCCGGTGGAACGTCCGCGGCCCGCGGAGGTCGGCGGCGATTTCGCGGCCGAGGCGTACCGGCTGGGCCAGGCGGTGGCCACCGTGCACGCCGACCTGGCTACCGCCACAGGCAGCTTCCCGGCCCCAGCCGGCTATCTCGACGCGCTGGCCGACCGTATGCACCGCAGGTTGGACGAGGTGCTCGTCCAGGTGCCCGAGTTGTCGGTGTCCGGCCCGGCGCTGCGGGCGGCCTACGACGCGCTACGTGGCGTGACCGACCCGGTGATGATCCAGCGCCTGCACGGCGACCTGCACCTCGGCCAGGTGCTGCGCAGCGTCACCGGCTGGGTTTTGATCGACTTCGAGGGCGAGCCGATGGCATCACCGGCCGAGCGGATCGCCCCCGACTCACCCCTGCGCGATATCGCCGGGATGCTGGAGTCCTTCGAGTACGCCGCCCATCACCTGTGGATCGGCGACACCGATCCACAACAGCACGCCGCGGTGGCCCTGGCCTGGACCACCCGCAATCGAGACGCGTTCTGTGACGGTTACGCCCAAGCCGGCCCCGACCCCCGCGAGCAGCCCGCCCTGCTCCGCGCCTACCAGCTGGACAAGGCCGTCTACGAGGTCAACTACGAACACCACAACCGCCCCCCATGGCTCCCAGTCCCCCTCTCCGCCATCACCCACCTCACCACCGCACCCTAACCCCGCCCCTCCCCCGCATTCAGCGGGCTCAGCGGGGTTATTCGCACCCTGTTTACCCCGCTGAGCCCGCTGAATGCGGACTGGACGCAGCGATAGCATCCCCGGGTGGCCAAGGTTTACCAGTCGTGGGCGTCGTCGGAGGCAGCGCGCCGCACGAAGGTCGCGACCCGCGGCCGGGACACCCGGCCGGAGCTTCGCGTCAGATCGGCTCTCCATCGTCTGGGTTACCGATTTCGCGTCTGCCGGCGACCGCTTCCGGACCTGCGGCGCAGCGCTGACATCGTCTTTCCGCGCCTTAAGATTGCCGTATTCGTCGATGGCTGTTTTTGGCACGGCTGCCCTGAGCACTACAGCCAGCCACGCACGAACACGGGATACTGGGCAAACAAGATCGGGCGTAATATGCAGCGCGACCGAGACACTGATGCTCGGCTCAAGGAAGCCGGCTGGCGCGTCATCCGTCTCTGGGAGCATGTGGCTCCGACGGAGGCTGCGCATGCCGTCGCTGCGGTCATCGATGAGCGGCGACAGCCGGCTAGCCTGCCACAAGCCGGGATATGACCTGGCGGGCGAGCAGCGGTGGGACAGCATTGCCCAGCTGCGCTTGCATGCTTGACCGTGAGCCAACGAACGTGAAGTCGTCCGGGAAGGTGAACAGCCGCTTGATCTCCGGCACGCGCAACCGACGATTCTCCCAGTGAAACGGCCCAACGTTGGGTCCCGGCTGTGCCTGGATAGTGGGGGACGGCCGCTCGGGACTCAGCTTGAGCAGGAAGCTCCAGTAGCGGCTACGCCACGTGAACCTGGGCTCCGGGTTGCCGCGCTCAGCCGTGTAGTAGAGGTAGTTGTCGCCCGGCGGGACATCAGCAAGCAGCCTTGCATACTGCCCTCGCAATACTTCCTCGGGCTCGGGCTCAGTCACGAGCCCCGCAAGCGCCTCGCCAGCAGTCACGTGCGACCGCTCCCGGCTACCGGAGTAGCGCCGCTCCCAGCTGCCACCGTGAGTCGGCTCTGGAAACTCGGGTAGCCGCTCGCCCTTGCGCACCCCGATGATGAACAGTCGAGGCCGCGCCTGTGGCACACCATAATCGGCGGCATGGAGCACCTGCGCCCGATAGTCGTATCCCGCTCCGTCGATCTCGCGAAGCAGTCGCTCATACGACGGCCGGGATGCACCATTGTTGTAGGTCAGTGCATAAACGTTCTCCAGCACGAATGCGCGAGGCTTTGCCTCGGCCAGCACGCGAGTATAGGATTGCAGCAACGAGGAATCAGGGTCAAGACCAGAGCGCTTCCACTCCAACCAGAAACCACTTTTACTGAACGGGGTACAAGGCGGCCCACCGATGAGCAGATCAGGCCGTTGCCGACCCCGTAATCCAGCCGCCCGGAGCAGTTGCTTGGTCGGCACGTTGAGAATGTCGTCCTGCACGACGGGCGAGACAAGGCCGTGGAAGTTCTTCATCATGGTGGTTGCAGCGTCGCGATCACGCTCCAGCGCGGCAGCCACCGTGTACCCGGCCCACTCTGCACCAAGATCGAGTCCGCCAGCGCCGGAGAACAGTGAGACGGCAAGGCCGCAGACACCGGTCATGCGATGCATCCTGTCCCACCATCGAGCGTCCCAGCAAGCACGCTGCCCGGCGTGTCGGCGTGCAGTCAGGGTTCGTCAGCGGCGTTGGTCATGCGACGACCTTCGGCCGCAAGTAGTTTATCCAGGTGTTTCTGCACGACGTCGCCAATCTTGAACTTATATTTTCTCCAGTAATCATAGAATTCTCCGGGCGTCTCGAACTCTCCCTTTCCTTGACGGAGTGCCTCGATGTTCTGTACCGCACCGATGTACTCGCGCGTCGTCGACGAGCGCCGCCTGCTGGCAATCCTCCACGGCTGCTGCACGATCAGCTCGAGATCACGCACGCGCCACGGACTCTCTTCGACAAGCGTATAAATAACCAAGATATCGAGGTGCGTGACGTACTCGTTGAACGATCTAAAAGTGCCGGGCCATCGCAGCTGCGGGTACCGGAAGTAAGTGTTACCGGTATAGAGGGTGATCCTGCTCTGCGTACTTCCCGTAGGCACACCTCTCTTGTTGACCGCACGTTTGGCCACCTTCACGTCGACCGCGTGGTAACCGCCACCGAAGAGTCCGCCCGACAGCTCGATGTCCGGATAGCCGCGCTCAGTGCCGCGACGACCCTCAGCGCCATGCTGCTCCTCGACCTTACTCAGCACGAAGTCCACAATGCTGACCTCAAGCACGTTCGCCAAGGCAGCCGGCTCTTTGGGAAGCGGTAGGATATGACCGCCCTCGACCAGAGCGATCTCGAGTTCGCGGCTACTGCCAACGGTCAGTGGCCAGCTCGTGGTGCCGTGGCGTCGGAAGACACCACGGATATCGAAGTCGTAGGCTCCGCAACAGTGGCGCAGCCACTCCGCAACATCAACAGCCACGCCGCGCAGCCTGCCAGACGGGGTGGTCGGTGCTGACGCCGCACTCCGGGCTCAGCATCTCGAACCTCGTCACCGCGTCTGCGAACGGGTTGAGCAGCTGCGCTGCCGTATCGGCGACTGCGGCTCACCCAGCGCGTTGACGCGCGAGCCGACACACTGGAGGGCAAACACAACCCGGGGAGAACATGACTGTGCACGCGACTTCGGCACCACCGGCTGGCGAGCAGCGCAAGCTGCTCGCCGGCACGCACCACGATCCGCATTCGGTGCTCGGGGCACACCCGCACCCCGACGGCACCGTGGTCCGGGTGCTGCGCCCGCACGCCGACACCGTGACAGTGCTCACCGACAGCGCGCAGTACCCGCTGGAGCACAGCGCTGCGGGTCTGTTCCACGGCGTGCTGCCCGGCCCCCCCGGCGACTACCGGCTCCGGGTGCGCCACGGCGAGCACACCGAGATCATCGACGATCCCTACCGCTGGCTACCCACACTGGGTGCGATGGACCTGCACCTGATCGGGGAGGGCCGCCATGAGCGGCTGTGGGAAGCGCTCGGCGCGCACCTGCGGACCTACTCCACGCCGAGCGGTCCGGTCGAGGGGACCTCGTTCGCGGTCTGGGCACCGCATGCCCAAGGAGTGCGGGTGTGCGGGGACTTCGACGGCTGGTCCGGGGTGGCGACACCGCTGCGCTCGCTGGGATCGTCCGGAGTGTGGGAGGTCTTCCTGCCCGGCGTCGGCCCGGGCGCCCGCTACAAGTTCCGCCTGCTGGGCCCGGACGGCACGTGGCGCGAGAAGGCCGATCCGATGGCCCGCGCCACCGAGATTCCGCCGAACACCGCCTCGGTCGTCGCTGCCCCGTCGACCTATCCGTGGGGCGACGCCCAGTGGCTGGCTGCGCGGGCCCGGAAACAGCCCATCACCGAGCCGATGAGCATCTACGAGGTGCACCTGGGCTCCTGGAAGCAGGGCCTGGGTTACCGGGAACTGGCCCACGAGCTGGTCGAGTACCTGGCGGCGACCGGGTTCACCCACGTCGAGTTGCTGCCGGTGGCCGAGCACCCGTTCGGCGGCTCCTGGGGTTACCAGGTCACCTCCTACTACGCGCCGACGTCACGGTTCGGCTCCGCCGACGATTTCCGCTATCTCGTCGACACGCTGCACGCGGCTGCAATCGGCGTGATCGTGGACTGGGTGCCCGCGCATTTCCCGCGGGACGAGTGGGCGCTGGCCCGCTTCGACGGCGCACCCTGCTACGAGCACGCCGACCCGCGGCGTGGAGCACACCCGGAGTGGGGCACCCTGATCTTCGATTTCGGACGTAACGAGGTCCGCAACTTCCTGGTGGCCAACGCGCTGTACTGGCTTGAGGAGTTCCACCTGGACGGGCTGCGGGTGGATGCGGTGGCGTCGATGCTCTACCTGGACTACTCCCGCCAGCCGGGCGAATGGTTACCCAATGCCCACGGCGGACGCGAGAACCTCGACGCGGTGGCGTTCCTGCAGGAGATGAACGCCACCGTCTACAAGAAGCACCCCGGAGTCGTGACCATCGCCGAGGAATCCACCGCCTGGCCCGGAGTCACCCGGCCCACCCATCTGGGCGGTCTGGGCTTCGGCATGAAGTGGAACATGGGCTGGATGCACGACACGCTCGGCTACGTCGGCCACGATCCCGTGCACCGCAGCTACCACCACAATCAGCTGACCTTCTCGCTGATGTACGCCTGGAGTGAGACGTTCGTGTCACCTATCTCGCACGACGAGGTGGTGCACGGCAAGGGCTCGATGTGGACCCGGATGCCGGGCGACGACTGGAACAAGGCCGCCAATCTGCGGGCCCTACTGGCCTACATGTGGGCCCACCCTGGCAAGCAGCTGCTGTTCATGGGCTGCGAGCTCGGGCAGCCCGCGGAATGGGCGGAGAGCCGCTCGCTGGACTGGAACCTGCGCTACCACCCGCTGCACGCCGGGTTGCTGCGGGCGGTCAGCGACCTCAACGCGGTATACCGGTCCCACCGCGCGCTGTACAGCCAGGACTCCAGCCCCGCGGGCTTCGAGTGGATCGACGCCAACGACGCCGCCGGTAACGTGCTGAGCTTCCTGCGTTGGGGTGACGACGGGTCGGTGCTGGCCTGCGTGACGAACTTTGCCGGACACCCGCACGAGGGCTACCGGATCGGGCTGCCCAGCCCGGGAGGCTGGCGCGAGGTGCTCAACACCGACGCCGAGTGCTACGGCGGTTCCAACGTCGGAAATCTCGGCGAGATCACCGCTGACGAGACACCATGGCATGGCCAGCCATACTCCGCGTGGCTTCGGCTGCCGCCGGCCGGCGCGCTCTGGCTCAGCCCCGCGAGCGCTGAGCCATGAGCACCAGATTGGTTACAATTCGTGGCCGGTACGCATCCGAAGGTCAGACCGAAGGACTCAAGATTGGCAATAAACGTAAACTGTAGGCTGACGTGGGCCGATTTTCGCCAGCTATCTGATCAGTTGGGGTTCACAGGGTGAGTCGTGACCACATGGAGTTACCTCGTGGCCAGGGTCGCACTGGACCTTCACCCGCTGGACCGCCACCCACTGATCTCGGTCCGGATTGGGCCCAGGCTGTCGCCACCACCGCTTATCTCCCGATGCCGCTGCCCGCCATTCAGAAGTACCTAGGGGATCTCGCCGAGCAGCTGGTGGCTGGGCTGTCCGGTGCTACGGTGGATACCCAGTCCGCATCCGACGTCGGCGCCCGGCTGGTGACCGCCGGACTCACCGGTGCGCAGAGCTTGCCCCGGACGGTCGAGTTTCTCGGTCGCGCCTTACCCGATGCCCTAGGCCGGACCGACACCGGCTGCGACCGGATCATCGAGCTGCTCGGTGCACTGGCTGGCGGCTACGCCTGGGCACTCCGCAACCGGGTCTTCGACCAGCAAGAAGAGGTCAAGCGGGCATTGTCGCTGGCCTGGCAGGACCTGGAGCGGAATCTGCGGGTCAGCGAGGCCCGGTTTCGTGAGGTGTTCGACTCCTCTCCGATGGGCATCGCGATCAGCGCACCCGGCGGCCGGATCGTGCAAGCTAACACGGCCCTCGAGGAGATCCTCGGGCACTCGCCGGGTGAACTGGTCGGACGTCAGCTCGATGAGCTGTTGTCCCCGGCCGATCAGCCCAGTGTGCAGCAGCGCTACCAGGGACTGCTCACCGACCAGGCCGCACGGTTGCGGACTCGCTGCACCCTGCGCCGCTCAGATGGCGAGACCGCGCAGGTCCACCTGGCCGCCGCGGTGCTGCGTGACGCCGAGCAGGCGCCGTTGTACGTCGCCACCATGGTCGATGACATCACCGACCTGCATCTGCTCGAGCAACGGCTGAGCCACCAGACACTGCATGATCTGCAGACCGGCCTGCCGAACCGGCAGTACTTCATCACCCACCTGGAGAAGGTGCTCGGTCGGCTCGAGCCGTCGGGCGTGGTCACCTTTTTGCACCTCGACCTGGACGGCTTCTGCGCCATCAATGAAGGCCTGGGCCACCAAGCGGGTGACCAGGTGCTGGACGTGGTGGCCAGGCGGTTGGAAACCGCGGTCGCCGACCAGCAGGCGATGGTTGCCCGCCTCGGAGCCGACGAGTACGCAATTCTCATCGAGTCCAGGTATTCGGGACCGGATATCGGCGTTTTGGCCGAGCGCATCAACACCACGCTCGCCGAGCCGTTCCCCATCGAGGGAATCGAGGTGGCGGTCACCGCGACAATCAGCGTGGTGCAGCACCGATTCGGTGGGGTGGCGCCTGAGGAGCTGATGCGTGCTGCCGGCGCCACGCTGCGCCGGCTGCGCAGCCGGGGCAAGCGGCAATGGGACCTGCTCGACTCGGACATCGACACCACCGACCGGGCAGAGCTGCGGCTAGCCGCAGCTCTGCCCGGTGCCCTGCGCGCCGGGCAGCTGCGGGTGACCTACCAGCCGGTGGTCACGCTGGACGACCACCGGCTGGTCGGCATCGAGGCTGCGCTGGGCTGGTGGCATCCCGAGCACGGTGCGCTGTCGCACGACCAGTGCGAGCAGGCTGCGGAACGGACCGGTGCCGTGCATGCCGTCGGGCAGTGGCTGCTGCGGACCGCCGTCGCGCAGGCGGTGTCCTGGCGGCAGCGGATGGCCGGTGCCGGGGCGCCGGTGGTGATCAACCTCATGCCATCCCAGGCGCAGGACCCCGATCTGGTGGCGAGGGTCAGAACAGTCCTGCAGCAGACCGGACTGGCACCGGCGGAACTGGAGCTGCGGGCACCGGTGGCAGCGATCCGCACCGTCGACGGTGATCTCCTCGGTGCCGGCGGCGCACACGCCGAGGACAACATCCGGGTATTGGCCGAGTTGGGCGTGCGCACCGGGCTCTATGACTTCGGTGGCGGTATCGGCGGCCTGCGCTGCCTGGCCGAGCTGCCGATCTGCGCGGTACGAATCGCCCGGCAGGTGTCGCAGCAGGTGGCCGACGATCCGTCCCGGATCCTGTCCCAGGCGGCGCAGGCATTGGTGCACATCGTGCGCGGGGCCGGGATCGACGTGGTCGCCTTCCCGGTGGACAGCAAGGAGCAGGCCGCATGCTGGCCCTGGATCGGTGCGAACTGGGCAGTCGGAGAGGTGTATGGGGGCATCGAGCGGTGGCTCAATGGCCCCCTGTGAGTGGCGATGCGAGCTGTAGCTCGCCTCGCCACTCACAGGTCAGTACAGCGCGCGGGCCAGCGCCCGGCGCGCCGTGCTGACCCGTGGATCGTCGGGACCGAAGAGCTCGAACAACTCCACCAAGTGTGCCCGGACCCGGTCCCGGTCGTCTCCGGCCAGCCGCCGCACTGCACCGACCAGCCGCTCGAAGGCTCGCTCAGGCTGTTGACCAGCCACTTCGACGTCAGCCGCGGCGAGTTGCGCATCGACGTCGGCAGGCGTGGCATCTGCCCTGGCCACCACGGATGGATCGACCGAGACGACCCGGGCCAGGAAACGCACCTGGTTGCGCGCGGCCCGAGCCTGCTCGTTGGCCGGCTCGGTATCCAGGATCTGCTGGTAAGCGGCCTCGGCTGCGGTGTAGTCACCGGCCTGGACAGCGGCTTCGGCAGCGGTGAAGCGGGGGTCGGCGGGCTCAGCCGCAGGCGTTGCGACCAGGTCACCCTGCTCGGCGGACCGGATGCCGGGCAGCTGATCGCGCAGTGCCTCCAGGAGCGAGGTGATCCACTGCCGCACCTGCGGCTCGGGCTGCGCACCGGAGAAGGCATCGATCGGCTGGCCACCCGCGATGGCGATGACGGTGGGGATGGACTGGGCACCGAACAGCTGGGCGATCCGGGGGTTGGCGTCGACGTCGATCTTGGCCAGCACCCAGGCGCCACCGGCGGCCTCGGCGAGCCGTTCGAGCACCGGGGACAGCTGCTTGCACGGACCGCACCAGGTCGCCCACAAGTCGACCACCACCGGTACCTGCATGGAGCGATCGACAACGTCGGTCTGGAAGCTCTGCTCGGTGACATCCACCACCCGCGGGCTGCTTCCGGGACCAGCAGGGGCTTGCCGCTGATCGGTCGAGTCAGCCCGCGCCTTGAGCGCGGACAGGTCGACGGCACCGGAGATCGCTGCGGTTGACTGCGGGCTGGGCCTACTCACACCGTCCATCCTGGCATGGCTGCTGGGCGTGCCTCGGCCGGAGGTCGCCTCAACAGGTCAGAATCGGGCCGGCTCACGGTATTCACCCCACTGGGCCTTGAGCGCTCCGCAGATCTCGCCGAGGGTGGCCTCGGCCCGCGCCGCGTCGAGCATCGGCTCGATCAGGTTGCCCGGGCCCCGGGCTGCCTCGGTCAGCTCCGCGAGGGCGCGGTTGACGGCAGCCTGGTCGCGTCCCGAGCGGCGCTGCTGCAGCATCCGGTTCTGCTCGCGTTCCACCTCGTGGCTGACCCGCAGTATCTCCAGCTCGCCGGTGACCGAGTCGGTCACCGTGTTCACCCCGACGATCTTCTTGTCGCCCTTCTCCAACGCCTGCTGGTAGGCGAATGCCGCGTCGGCGATCTCCCCGGTGAACCAGCCGTCCTCGATGCCACGCAGGATGCCCGAGGTCATCTCGCCGATCGGGTGGTGGCCCGACAGCGCCGCAACCGCAGCCATGTCCTTGATCCGGCCGAAGATCCGCTCGGCGTCGGCCTCGATCCGGTCGGTCAGCGCCTCGACGTACCAGGAGCCGCCCAGCGGGTCGGCCACATTGGCCACACCGGACTCCTCCATGATCACTTGCTGGGTGCGCAGGGCGATCTCGGCGGCCCGCTCCGACGGCAGCGCCAGGGTCTCGTCCAGGGCGTTGGTATGCATCGAGTTGGTGCCACCGAGCACTCCCGCGAGCGCCTCGATGGTGGTGCGCACCACGTTGTTGTAGGGCTGCTGCGCGGTGAGCGAGACCCCCGCGGTCTGGGTGTGAAAGCGCAGCCACAACGCTTTGTCGCTGGTCGCGCCGTAGGTGTCGCGCATCCAGCGGGCCCAGATCCGCCGGGCGGCGCGGAACTTCGCGATCTCTTCGAAGAAGTCCACGTGCGCGTCGAAGAAGAAACTCAGCCCGCTGGCGAAACGGTCGACGTCCAGGCCGCGGGAGCGGCCCAGCTCCACGTATGCGAAGCCGTCGGCCAGGGTGAACGCCAACTCCTGCGCGGCCGTCGCACCGGCTTCCCGGATGTGGTACCCGGAGATGGACAGCGGCTTGTAGGCCGGGAGCTTGCCCGTGCAGTACGCCATCAGGTCCCCGATCAGCCGCAGGTGCGGTTGCGGGGGGAACAGCCACTCCTTCTGGGCGATGTACTCCTTGAAGATGTCGGTCTGCAACGTGCCGTTGAGCTCGGTGACGTCCGCGCCTTGTCTTTCCGCAGCGACGAGGTACATGCAGAACATCGGCACCGCCGGGCCGGAGATCGTCATCGAGGTGCTGACCTGCTGCAGCGGGATGCCTTCGAACAGCACATCCAGGTCGGCGGCGCTGTCGATGGCCACACCACAGTGCCCGACCTCGCCCAGGCTGTGTGGATCGTCGGAGTCACGGCCCATCAGGGTGGGCATGTCGAAGGCCACCGACAGCCCGCCGCCGCCGTTGCGCAGGATCTGCCGGTAGCGCTGATTGGTCTGGGCCGCGTTGCCGAACCCGGCGAACTGGCGGATCGTCCAGGTCCGTCCGCGATAGCCGGTGGTGTGGATACCCCGGGTGAAGGGGTACTCCCCCGGCCAGCCGATCCGCTCGAAGTCCGCGACGACCTCGCCGCTGCGCGGCCCGTACACCGGATCGATCTCAGCACCCGACAGCGTGCTGAAATCCGCCTCCCGGATCCGTCCCGCGGCCTGTGCCGCACCGTAGCGCCGCCGCCAACGCTCCCAGCCCGCCCGCGGATCCGTGTGCCGGGCGTCATAGGCCGTCATCCGAGCCTCCCCACCAGTACTCCTATCTCCAACAGTAGGACATCAAACCACTTCACGCCACCGCGTTCTCCCGAGCCGACATTCGCGACAAGCATCCATGTCGCGATCCAGGACGCCCTCCCGACCGCGACAAGCATCCATGTCGCGATGGCCGGGCCGGGGTGGGCGATACGGTTGCGGGATGGCACTGGGGTTTGACCCGATCGAACGGGCCGCGCAGCTGTGGGAGGACCGCATCGGGCCTTCCGGGACCATGGCTGCGGTCACCAACATCATGCGCGTTCAGCAGATCTTGCAGTCCGCGGTGGACGCCGCGCTGCGCCCGCACGGCTTGACCTTCGCCCGGTACGAGGCATTGGTGCTGCTGCTGTTCTCCCGCCAGGGCAGCCTGCCGATGAAGGTGATGGGCCAACGGCTGCAGCTGCATCCGACCAGCGTGACCAACATCGTGGACCGGTTGCAGGCCGACTTTCTGGTCGAGCGCAGCGGGCATCCCACCGACCGGCGCACCACCCTGGTCACGATCACCGAGGCCGGGCGGCAGCGGCAGAAGGTGGCCACCGTGGCGCTCACCGACATCGACTTCGGCCTGGTCGGTCTGCATCCCGAGCACACTCGACAGCTGACCGCACTACTCACCCAGGTACGTCGCGCCGCAGGCGACTTCACCGAACCCCAGGAAGCATGACATCGTGGACATCCAGCAGGTGCCGTTACGTTTCGCCCAACACGCGGTCAACGCGCAGACCCACGTCAACCTCTCCGCCATCCGACCTGACGGAACCTGCCTGTGGATAGCCGGGGATGAGACCGCCACCGTCGAGCGGCTCACCGCCGACGGCACGGGTTACGGCGAGCACGTCACCTTTCCCCTCGCCGACGTCCTCACCTTGCCCGGCGGCCCGGACGACGAGGTGGACGTCGAGGGGCTGGCCCGCCGCGGCCCGTACCTGTGGGCGATCGGCTCACACAGCAGCCGGCGCAAGCGGATCAAGGACAAGCACGATGGCGAGAAGGCGGTGCGGCGCCTGGCCCAGGTGACCGACGAGCCCAGCCGCCGGGTGCTGGCACGGTTGGCGGTCACCGACGGCCCCGACGGCCTGCCGGTGATCGTGCGCGAGACGCCCGGCGGGCACACCAGTGCGCTGTTGCCCGGCGGAATCACCGGCATCCTCGCCGACGACCCGCACCTTGCCCCGTTCCTGACGATTCCCGGCAAGGACAACGGGTTCGACGTCGAGGGCATCGCAGCCCACGGCGAGTCGCTCTACCTGGGGTTACGCGGGCCGGTGCTGCGCGGCTGGGCTGTGCTGGTGGCGCTGCAGCCGCAGCCGGCCGAGACAGCGGGCCTGCTGGACCTGGCCCCGCTGGACGACGACGGTGCGGTCTACCGGACCCACTTCCTCGACCTCGACGGGCTCGGCGTGCGCGACCTGTGCCCGGACGGCACCGACCTGCTGGTGCTGACCGGTCCGTCGATGGATCTCGACGGACCGGTTCGGGTGTACCGCTGGCACGAGGCACTCGAGGACGACGCGCCGCGGATCGTGCGGGCACCGACGCTGAGCCGGGAGCTGGACCTGCCCTTCGGCGACGGCGACGACCACGCCGAGGGAATCGGCCTGCTCGACGGGCGGCGCCTGCTGGTGGTGTACGACAGCCCGGCACCCGCCCGGCTGACCGAGCCCGGGACGGTGCTGGCTGATGTGGTGCCGCTGCGCGGCACCACATCAGCCAGCTCGTGAGTGCGTAACAGTGTTATAACACTGTTACGCACTCACGAGCTGCCAAAGGCGGCCAACAGCTCGTCGGCTGCCCGGTAGGGGTCCAGCTCGCCGGCGACGACCCGCTTGGCCAGCTCGAGCAACCCCAACTCGGGCAACCCCGGCCCAGCACTGCCGCGCCGGACATCGCCGAGCCTGGCCCGCAGCTGCGCCAGCGCGATGGCCTCGATCTCGGCCTCGGCCCGACGCTGCCGGCGAGCGGCCAGCTCCCCGTGCCCGAGCATCCAGTCCCGGTGCGCCGCGATCGCGCCGACGAGGTCGTCGACCCCCTCGGCCTTGGTGGCCACGGTGCGGACGATCGGCGGGCGCCAGCTCGGTCCGGCCTGGTCCCGGCGGCCCAGCGAGATCATGTACTTGAGGTTACGGACGGCCTGGTCGGCACCGTCGCGGTCGGCTTTATTTACCACGAAGACGTCGGCGACCTCGAGGATTCCGGCCTTGGCCGCCTGGATACCGTCCCCCATCCCCGGTGCCAGCAGCACCACGGTGGTGTCGGCCAGCGAGACGACCTCCACCTCGGACTGGCCGACCCCGACGGTCTCCACCAGCACCACGTCACAGCCCGCGGCGTCGAGCACCCGCAGTGCCTGCGGGGTGGCCGAGGCGATACCCCCCAGGTGCCCCCGAGTGGCCATCGAGCGGATGAAGACACCGTCATCGAGCGCGTGGTCCTGCATCCGCACCCGGTCGCCCAGCAGGGCACCGCCGGAGAACGGCGACGACGGGTCGACGGCCAGCACACCGACCTTCTCGCCGGCCGCCCGCAACGCCGTGACCAGCACGTTGACCGACGTCGACTTCCCTACACCGGGCGCGCCGGTGATACCGACGACCTGGGCCCGCCCGGTGTAGGGGGCCAGCGCGGCGGCGACCTCGCGCAGTTCCGGGGCGCCGTCCTCGACCAGCGAGATCAGCCGGGCGACTGCCCGGGGCCGGCCGTCTCGGACACCGACGAGCAGGTCACCGAGATCGAATCGGCGTCGACTCACACCGCATTATCACCGGGCACCCGCAGGATCAGCGCGTCACCCTGGCCACCACCGCCGCACAGCGAGGCTGCGCCGACGCCGCCACCGCGCCGTTTCAGCTCCATCGCCAGGTGCAGCACCAGCCGGGCGCCGGACGCGCCGATCGGGTGCCCCAGCGCGATCGCCCCACCGTTGGGGTTGACCCGCGCGGGGTCGATACCCAGCTTGCGGGTGGACACCACGCCCACCGCGGCAAACGCCTCGTTGATCTCCACGAGGTCCAGGTCGCTGATCTCGATGCCCTCCTTGCGACACGCCGCCAGCACCGCATTCGCGGGCTGCTCGTGCAGGCTGGAGTCGTCGGGCCCGGCCACCATGCCGTGCGCCCCGATCTCGGCCAGCCAGCTCAGGCCCAGCTGCGCCGCCTTGGCCTTGCTCATCACCACGACCGCGGTGGCCCCGTCGCTGATCGGCGACGACGACCCGGCGGTGATGGTGCCGTCGGCGGAGAACGCCGGGCGCAGCTTGGCCAACCCCGCAGCGGTGGTGTCCGGGCGGATACCTTCGTCGAGCGACACCACGACGGGCTCGCCCTTGCGCTGCGGAACGACCACCGGGGTGATCTCCGCGGCGAACAGCCCGCTGTCCACCGCACGCCCGGCCCGCTGATGCGACTGCGCGGCGAACTCGTCCTGCTCGACCCGGGTCAGCTGGTGGCGCGCACTGTGCTTCTCGGTGGAGGCACCCATCGAGACCTGGTCGAACGAGTCGTGCAGGCCGTCGTAGGCCATGTGGTCGATCATCGTGACGTCGCCGTACTTGAACCCGGCGCGGGACTTGGGCAGCAGGTGCGGCGCCTGGGTCATCGACTCCTGGCCACCGGCCACGATGATGTCGTACTCGCCGGTCCGGATCAGCTGGTCGGCCAGCGCGATCGCGTTCAGCCCGGACAGGCACACCTTGTTGACGGTCAGGGCCGGCACATCCATCCCGATCCCGGCGTGGACCGCCGCCTGCCGCGCCGGGATCTGGCCCGCGCCGGCCGTCAATACCTGACCCATGATCACATACTGCACCTGTTCCGGCGTCACGCCGGCACGTTCCAATGCGGCCTTGATGGCGAACCCACCGAGCTGGGCGGCGGAGAAGTCCTTGAGCTGACCGAGCAGCCGACCCATCGGGGTCCGCGCTCCGGCCACGATGACAGAACCGGTCATGGTTATCCCTCCGGTGCGTCTGATCAGGGCTGTAGCTCGACCCTACCGCGCAATACGCCTCGGACCGCGATGATGACGAGCACATCTCCGACCGGCCGTACGCTGCATCTCATGACTCAATTCCAGTCCTTTGTCACGGCGATAGATCACGTGGGCATTGCGGTGCCCGATTTCGATGCGGCTGTGGAGTTTCACCGCGCCACGCTCGGGTTGGAACTGGTTCACGAGGAGGTCAATGCGGAGCAGGGGGTGCGCGAAGGAATGCTGCGGGCCCCCGGCGACCAAGGCAGCGGCGCCGCCGTACAACTGCTCGCCCCGCTGGGACCGACGTCGGTCATCGCCAAGTTCCTGGACCGCAACGGCCCCGGGCTACAGCAGCTGGCCTACCGGGTCACCGACATCGAGTCGGCCATGGCGGTGCTTCGCGCGGCCGGCGTGCGACTGCTCTACGACACCCCCCGCCGCGGCACCGCAGATTCCCGGATCAACTTCATCCACCCCAGAGACGCCGGCGGCGTCCTCATCGAGCTGGTCGAACCAGAGCAGGGCAACGAGGTCAGTATGCCGTCCTCGATCGGGTGCACTTGCGCGTCCACGGGAAGACCTGCCTAGCGCGTGCTTCTGCCCGCGTAAATGCACGTGCATCTGCTTTGATGCAGGCTCGGGAGGTGGGTCCTGCCCAACGGCGGTAATCCGATCGAGTGATGCAGCGATTGTGCACCGAAGTAGCTGATCCTTTACTCTCCGGCGCCATGACGGCGCCCACAATGACCCCATCAACCACACCAGTCACAGGCACTGAGGCATGCGTGACGCATCCCCAGGACGGCGTCGGTCGAGCTTCCCGACGGCACGACGGGGTGAACCCCGGTCTCGCCCCCGGCATCACGCGGACCTTGACCTACCGGGTGCACCCCCGAGATCTGGTCAACACCCTGTTCCCCGAGTCGTCTGAGTTCTCTCGCAAGCCTGCTGTTCTCGCTACCGGCATCCTGGTAGCGCTGTGCGAGTGGCCCGCGATGGATGCGCTGCGGCACGTCATCGATGACGACGAGGACAGCCTGGGCACCGGGATCTCACTCTCCCATCAGGCGCCGGTGTGTGCCGGAACGGAGCTGACGGTCACCGCGCGGTGTGTCAGCGTCGCCGGCCGGCTCAGCCGCTGGGACGTCTGCGCCCACGACGGAACGCAGACCGTGGCCTGCGGATGGGTGGAGTTCACGGTCGTGCGCACAGCGACATTCCTCAAGCGCCACAGGATCAAGCCGGCCAGCGGTTCGACTCTCCGTAATGTGAGCCACCAACCACACCGCAACCACGCCCCGAACGACCGGGACCGGATGATCGCCAACGGTACCGGGAGACCCCGCCCGATGGCCTGGATCTCGTAAGGGTGCTCTACCGCACACCTTAAATTTTAACAAGAAAAGCTTACCGAAAGAACAATTGAAAAAATCATCCGATCAGTGAATCGACCATGGGAACCACGGGAGGAACCATGACTGTCGACCTGCACATCACCCAGCCGACGAAGTCTGGGCAACAGTCCGCTGACCACAAGAAGCAGGTCACGGTCGACATCGTCGCTGAGCACAGCGTGTCCGAGCCGCTGCGGGTGCAGACCGAACCCCCGGGCGATCACATCGCCGACCCCGGCCCGCTCGGCCTGGCCGGATTCGCGATGACCACTTTCGTGCTCAGCTGCGTCAACGCCGGCCTGGTCGCCAAGGCGATCGAGCCGGTCGTGCTGCCACTGGCACTGTTCTACGGCGGACTCGTCCAGCTGCTGGCCGGCATGTGGGAGTTTCGCAAGGCGAACACCTTCGGAGCATTGGCGTTCAGTTCTTACGGCGCGTTCTGGTTGTCCTTCGCCGTCTACGCCAAGTTCATCGCCCCCGGCCTACCCGCCGCGACCGCGGCATCCGCGACCGGGCTGTTCCTGCTGGCCTGGACAATCTTCACGGCCTATATGACGGTCGCGTCACTGCGGGTCTCCGGCGCGGTGGCCGCGGTGTTCGTCGCCCTGCTCGCGACGTTCATCTTCTTGACCGTCGGCGCGTACTCGGGTGCTGCCGCCAGCACCACCATCGGTGGTTACCTCGGAATCGTGACCGCCGCCCTAGCCTGGTACACCTCCTTCGCCGGAGTCACCAACGCGACATTCAAAAAACCTGTGCTGCCGGTCTTCTCAACCGCAGCCAGGTAACAGTCCTGGCTACCCTCGACGAAATGCGGGGCTGATGAGATGGAGCTTCTCGAGTGCGCGGAAGCGTCGGAAACCCGCCAAGCGGTCGATCGGTTTGCAAGTGTAGGCATCGAGGACAACCACGGTAGGTGTCTGGGTCGATGACGGTCAGTTCGCGGTTGCGTCCGGTGTTCGCGTGGTAGTGACCCGACCGGTAGCTGCTGGTGCAGTAGAACAGCCGGTGGTCGCGATCGAAGCTACCGTGGTCCCCAGCCACACGAGGTCGGTGCTGCTCACCCGCAGCACCGACCTCGTGTGGCTGAGCGCGACGCAGTGAGCAGCGGACTCGATGCCGGGCCTGCGCTCGTTCGCGATCCCGCTGGAGGTGCCTTCACTAGAGATCCACATGGCCTGGCATCCTCGGCGCAACACAGACCTGTACACCGCTGGTCGCGCGACCGCATCCGCGCCACCGTCTCGATCCCGGTCCGGACCAGCCCGGTTGCGTCGGCGCAGCGAATCCAGTAGCCTACTTTCATTACTCCCCGCCGTCCTACGGGATTGGCGGGGCTTTTTCGTTGAGAGGTTCTTGCGTGGCGGCAAGCAGGGTTGCGGTGTTCCTGGACTATCAGAACGTCCACCTGACAGCCCACGGGTTGTTCATGTCCTATGGCACGCCGGTGCACGACGCCTTGGTGCACCCGCTGCGTATCGGCGAACGCCTTATCACCAAGCGCAAAGGTGAGAACGAGCTGTCTAGCGTTCGGGTGTTCCGCGGTCGCCCGAACCCGGAGCACCAGCCGATACCCACAGCGGCGAACGACGCCCAGACCGCAGCCTGGGAACGGCAGGACCCGCGACTCCGGGTGATCCGTCGGGATCTGAACTATCGGGACTGGCCAGACCATCCTCCCCGGGAGAAGGGCGTCGACGTCGCGCTGGCGATCGCCTTGGTCGAAAGCGCCATGCTGAACGAGTACGACGTGGCGATCGTGTTCTCCAGTGACACCGACCTGATCCCCGCTGTCGAGATGGCCTTCCGCCGCACCACCCCAAGTGTCGAGATCGCGGCGTGGTCGGGAGCCAAACCGCTATGGTTCCCGACCGAGATGGCCGCCGGCCGACGGCTCCCGTGGTGCCACTTCCTCGGACAGCACGACTTCGATGCCGTACGCGATCAGGCGAGCTACCTCCCAAAGCTCTGAAGCCTGCTGTGGCGGCGGGCGTGCCGATGAGTCATCATCGGCACGTGGATCACGCCGATGCGGCAGCCTTCGCTGGTGGCTGGGTGCAGCCACCGTGACCGCGGATGCAGAGCTGCGTGGGAGACGTATCGTGCTGGTTGCCGTCACCGCTGAGCACGTGGCGGACCTGCGGCGGATCCTGCACACGCCTGAGGTACGGCTGCGCTGGGGTGATGAGGCCGCATCGGCGCAGTGGCCTTTCGACGACCCGTCCGCCACCCGGTTCGCCGTCCTGCTGGACGGGGTGGTGATCGGAATGGTGCAGTACGGCGAGGAGGCGGAGCCTGCGTACCGGCACGCTTCGATCGATGTCTTCCTCGACCCCATCGTGCACGGGCGGGGTCTCGGCCGCGACGCCGTGAGCACGCTGGCCCGCCACCTCGTGCACGACCGGGGCCACCACCGTCTGGTGATCGACCCGGCGGCGGACAACAAGCCGGCCATCCGCTGCTATGCTGCGGTGGGCTTTCGCCCGGTGGGGGTGCTGCGCCGATACGAGCGCGACGCCGACGGCTCCGGGTGGCATGACGGCCTGCTCATGGACCTGCTCGCCGAGGAGCTGGACCAGCCGCAGTGACCGACCGCAGTGCCGGTGCTGCGCTAGCCGGTCCCCAGCTTCGCGAAGCGGTCGGTGGCCGCGATGAGCTGCGCAGCCATGTCCGGCCCGCCGGTATGGCCGGTGTCGACGAGGTGCAGCTCGGCGTCCGGCCAAGCCTGGGCGAGCTCCCAGGCCGTCATGGGTGGTCCGCCGAGGTCGAGGTGGCCGTGCACCAGGACGCCGGGGATGCCGGCGAGCCGGCCGGCCTCGCGCAGCAGGATGCCGTCCGCAAGCCAGGCGTGGTGGTGGAAGTAGTGGGTCACCAGCCGGGCGAAGGCCATCCGGAAGCGGGCATCCTGGTAGCGAAGAGGCTGGTGACCCTTCTCTAGCGACACGACGGCGTCCTCCCAGTCACACCAGTCGCGGGCAGCCTGGTCACGCACCGTGGAATCGGGGTCGTTGAGCAGGCGGTAGTAGGCAGCGACCAGATCGCCGTCGCGATCAGGTTCGGGCACTTCAGCGCGAAACCGGGCCCATTCCGCGGGGAAGAACCGGCCGACGCCGTGGTAGAGCCAATGAATGTCCGCCGGGCGCGTCATGGTCACGGAGACGAGCACGATCTCGCTGACCCGCTCCGCGTAGGCGAGCGCGAGGGTGGCTCCCCACGAGCCTCCCCACACCAGCCACCGCTGGATGCCGAGGTGCTCGCGCAGCAACTCGATGTCGGCGATCAGGTGGTGGGTCGTGTTGGCGGCCAGGTCGGTGCTGGGCTCGCTGGCGTGCGGTGTGCTGCGACCCGCGCCACGCTGGTCGAACAGCACGATCCGGTAGGCGTCGGGGTCGAATGACCGCCGGTAGCCGGGAGTGCAGCCGGACCCGGGACCGCCGTGCAGCATGACCGCGGGCTTGCCGTCCGGGTTGCCGCAGACCTCCCAGTACACCCGCTGGCCGTCGCCCACGTCGAGCATCCCGTGCTCGTACGGTTCGATCTCGGGGTAGCGGTCCGCCATGGCTGTTCTCTCCCGACCAGTGCGCGGCTGTGTTCGATCTTCTTACCGTAAATAGCATCGCCCTGCTAGCGCGGATGGCCGTCACCAAGATCTCGGTATCGCTGGAGGAGGAGACGCTCGCCGCAACCCGCCTCGCCGCGGAGGAGGCGGGACTCAGCCTGTCGGCGTGGCTGTCCCAAGCCGCGTAACGAACCGCGAAGCTGGCCACCGGGCTGGCAGCCGTCCGCGAGTACGAGGCCGGGGCCGGGGCCGGCACCTTCACCATTTTGGTATGAGCAAGCAGATCGCCGTTCGACTTCCGGATGACATCGTGGCCTTCATCGATCAGCTGGTCGACAATGGTCAAGCCAGTAGCCGGGCGGTTGTCGTCGCGCGGGCGATCAACCGTGAGCGGCGCAAAGCGATCGCAGTCCGCGACGCGGCCATCCTGGCCCGTGCCGGCACCGATACCGATCTTGATGGCCTAGCGGAATACGCCGCGCGCACCTCCCTGGATGATCTCGACTGATGCGGCCCATTCACGCCGCTCGCCTCGACACGATGCGACCCGTCCTGATCTTGACCCGCGAGCTGGTACGTCCGCATCTCCACCGGGTGACCGTCGCACCCATCACCAGCACGATCCTGGGCCTGTCAACGGAGGTTCCCGTCGGGCCGGCGAACGGACTCGATCACAACAGCGTGGTCAGCTGCGACAACATCGTCACAGTGCCCAAGGCCGCACTGGGTCGGCACCTCGGCTACCTGCTTTCCACCCAGGAGGCCGACCTTGCCAACGCCATCCGTGCCGCGTTCGATCTTGACTGACCCCAACCGCAACTGTCCCGCGCGCTGAAGAACGCCAAGCCGATTGACGGCCCGGGCGAGGTTCCCGTTGCTCCAGCGCGCCTCGGCGATCAGTGCGGCGAGCTCGGTGTTGGGCGTGCGGGTGCTAGCTGCCATCAGAGACCCCCAACTCCGAAGCCTCGTGTGGATGCTGGCGATTTCGGCTTGGCGGCAGGCGCTAGCCTGGTCGGCGATGAATGTCGAACCGGTCATCTGCGCCTGCGGCAACCCGGTCAGTGGTGACGGGAACGATGTCGCCTCGGTGCTGTTCGGTCCGATGTGCGATGCCTGCATCAGTATCGCCCACCACCATGCCGGTCGACTGTGCGACCGGTGCATCCACAGGCTGAGCACCCAGTACCCCGGCGTCCAGTTCGCCCTGGACAACCAGCATCCATTGGCCCACTCGTCCGTTCTGGACACCTGCGTCGACCGGGCGATAGTGCCGTTCCTGGAAGGGTTCAACCAGAACGTTGCACCCACCTTCTCGTCCTGTCAGGGCGTGGACATGCTGCCCGGTCGGCCGGGCAGATGGGTGCAAGAGCCGTTCATCGTCGTCCAGGGCCAACACCAGCTCGCCGTGACAGCCTGGGCCGAGCGCACCGCCGACCGCTACCGAATCTCGGCGGTTCACGTGTACAGCGAAGGCAGTCCGTACCACCGCGTGTGCGTGGATTTCGCCGATACCCCCATGACCTGGCTGGACTAGACCGCCGTTTCCGCCGCCGTGAGATGATCATCCTCGCCGGGTTCACGCCGACGGGGGCACGCCGTGCCGGCTGCCAGATGTTGCCTTCTGTTGCCGTCTGCTCTCGCCATGTCACCTTTGTGGCCCAGATGGATCTAGGGTGGCGATGTCGCGGTCGGCTGGCTGGCCGGTGTGCTGGCGGCACAGCGCGGTCAGGCACGCGGTGACGGCGTTCTCCCATGGCTCGCCCGGGACGGTGTCCGCAAGCAGGGCCAGGGCGCCGCCGGTGTCTCCTGCTGTGGCGCGGGCGAGGACGGCGACCTGGCGGCCGTCGAAGATGCGGCGGCCGATGCCCTTGTGGTGGTGTAGCTGGGTGCACGCCTGGTTCCAGCGGCCCGCGCTGGCCAGCGCGCGGGCTCCGGTGGCCAGCAGCACCGCCCAGAGCCACCGTCGTACTTCCCGGTGTGCGCCGGGGGAGGCGGTGAGAGTGGCTGCGGGCACCGCAATGCCGTCGATGGTGGTGTCGGCGCGGGAGGCGACGGCGGTGTAGAGCGCGTCGAGCAGGGTGAAGGCGCGCTCGCCGTTGCCGTCGCGGATGTGCAGACGGGCGAGGTTCACCAGGGGTTCGAGCGCGCGGATGGCGGCTTTCGCGCCCAGCGGGCGGGCGCGCAGGTAGACCATGGCGTGCCGGTGGCACCACTGGCGGGCCAGGTCGGGCAGGCCGACGTCGGAGGCGAGGAGCGCGGCCAGGTTGTGCACGGCGGACGCCGCTGCCATGTCGTTGTCCCGCCCGGCCGCGTGGGCGCGGTCACGCAGGTCCGCCACGCGCTGGTGCAGGGGTGCGCACGCCGGGCGGGGCCGGGCCATGAGGGGGAAGCGGCGGGCTATCGGCCCGGTGGGGTCCATCGGAGGTCATTCCCACGTGACAGTGATGGGGTGGAGTGGGCGGTGCAGCACGAACCGGCCCTGGCCGGGGTCAGCGGCCGGGGGCGTGCCGGGGATGGCGAAGCGGACACGACGGGTGCGGAAGCCCGTGTCCCAGGTGCTGATGGCCTGCCCGACGTGCTGAGCGAGGTGCTGCCCGGTGGGGCCGTGGCCGATGACGCCGACCTCGAACAGCTTCCCGCCGCCGGGCGCGGGCTCGGCGCGGCGGATGGTGAGGTAGGCAAGGCTGCCGTCTTCGGTGGTGGTGGCCATGGCCACGGTGGGGAACATCGGTGAGACAAGGCCGCTGTGCTTCGCGGCGGACGCAACGTTCATGCGCATGATGGGGTTGGCCAGGTGGCACGCCAGCCACAGGTCCAGCCATTCAAACGACACCTTCGGCGCGAACAGCACACCAGTCCACACCTCGTGGCGAGGAGTGTCCAGGACCCCGGCGAGGGCGCCGGGATTGGTGGCGCTGTCGTTGTCCTTGTGGGCCTGCAAGCTCACCTCGCCGTCGCCGGTGAGGTCGATGATGCGGCGTGCGTCGTCTGCGATGCCGCGCAGCGGCATGAACACCGCCATCTCGCTTCCGCGACTGCTCCAGCCGTCCTGGTCGCGTTCGAAGATGATGCTGTGGGAGGCGGCACCGGCTAGGCGCAGCGGGAGGACGAGGCGCCCGTGCGGGGCGAGCTGGTCCAGCCATGCCGTGGGCACCTCGAAGGCGCCCACGGTAGCGATGACGCGATCGTAGGGGGCCGTGTCGGGGTGGCCGAGCGCGCCGTCACCGAGAACGACGTCCACGTTCGTGACCGCGGCGGTAGTGAGGTGATCCCGGGCGCCGTGGACCAGGTCTTCGTCCACGTCGATGGTGGTGACGTGGCCGGCCGCACCGACGATGGCGGCCATCAAGGCGGCGTTGTAGCCGGTGCCGGCGCCCAGTTCCAGCACGCGCTGCCCGGGTTCGAGGTGGAGTTGTTCCAGCATCATGGCGACCATCGCCGGCTGGGAGGCGGCACTGATAGAGGCGCCCCCGCTGTCGTCGTGCTTGGTGTAGACGGCCTCGTTGACGTACGCCTCCTGGAGCGAGACGCCGGGCAGGAACAGGTGCCTGGGCACGCTGCGCAGGGCTGCGTCCACGGCGGAGGTGCGCACGGTGTTCTGATCACGCAGGAGATCGACCAGCTTGGTGCGCAAGCAGCTGGCAAAGGCGGGAGTGTCACTCAAGGCGGTGGTCATGTCGCGCGACATTAGTCGTGTCGGGTGGGGTGACCGGCGGAATCCGGCCGTTCGGTGGTGGTGAAGATGGTGTCCACGGCGAGCGCTGCCAGGGTGGCCTGGTCGGTTGCGGGCAGGCCGGCGCGGTTGGCGTGGAAGATGAAGTGGTGGGCGAGGACGGCGCGCAAGCCGCGCTCCAGCCCACCGGAGTGTGCGAGGTCGGCGAGAGCGTGACCGGCGGCCTCGAAGGCCGCCACCCATGGCTCGGGCAGGAGGCCGGGCACGCTACGGAGGTTGACGGTCATCAGCCGCCGTATCGCCTGAGCCGGCGTGCCGGACTCCCCGATGGCCACAGCGTGGGTGGCCGGGCGCAGGTTGAGAACTTTCGCCCAGACGTCACCTTGCTCGTACCAGTCCTGGCCAGCGGCACGCAGCAGCGCGCTGAAGAGGAGGACCGTGGTTTCGCACTGCCCGAGGGCCGGGGCCGGGCTGTGCTGGGCGGTGCGGGCGAGGAGGTGCCGGCTGTCGTGGTGGAACAGGTCGTGGGCGATTCTCATGGCGGCTAGGCCGCCAAACGCGACTGTTTCGGGCTCGTAGATCCCGCGTGCCCAGCCCGCGATGCGGCCGTTGGCGGTCAACTTGGCCAGCAGGACGTCGGCCACTGTCGTCTCGTGGTCTTGTGGCTGGTAGCGAAGCCGCCAGGCGGGTGTCTTGCGGATGTACCACCAGGTGTGCAGGAGACCGGCGTCCTGGGCCTCGTTGAGTGCGGGCGCGAGGTGGCCCGCGACGGTGTGTGCGGCCGAGGCGCGGTCGGTGAACTCGATCATGTACTGGTGCCAGTCGCTGTCGGGCGGCATCAGAACTGGGCTTTCCTTTCCGAGGGTCTGGTCGGTAGCGGGTCACGCGATCAGCAGGCACATGTCCCAGCCCGTTGTGGGCGGCGCCCCGGTGGCCGGGGCGAGGCAGGCCAGGGCCACCCCGGTGACGCCCTCCAGCAGGCCGGGGCCGATCTCGGCTGGGGCGGGCTGGGCGATGGCCAGCAGCTCCGCGGCCAGTTCCCGCAGCCTCGCCGCAGCGGGCGGTGCGGCGTCGGCCGCCGCGCGGGCCGCGATGTGGGTGAGCCCGGCATGCCCGTGGCACAGCGACGCATCGGTGGTCGCGGCACGCTGGGCCGCGTCGGTGAGGGCTTGGACGAGGGCGTGCTCAGCGATGCGGCGGCGGTCGGCGTTGCCGGTGACCAGAGCAGCGAGCTGCTGGGCGCGGGCCAGGCCAGCGGTGCCGTAGCACCAGGACGGCCGCCGCGCGGTTCTGGTGCGTGGTCGGGGTTGACCGGTGTCCTGCTCGGCGCGTCTGATCAGGTATGGCCAGATGTGACCGGTGCCGCTGTCGGTGCGCCAGAAGTCCAGCCAGCCGCAGATGGCCTCAATGGCCTCACGCTGCCCCGGCACGGTGACTCCGCGCCGGGCGGCGAGCACAAGTAGCGCGAGAGGTCCGCCGATTCCGTGGGCCATGCCCGCGTTGCCGTGACCGCCGGGGAACTCGCCAGGGTCTGGACGGCCTGCCGGCCCGGTGAGCGTCCACCAGCCCGGCAGTGTTTTTCCCGCAACGACGATGGGCTTAGCCAGGTCCACCAGGTATCCCAGGACCGCCCGTACAGCGTCACCCACCGGGTCGCGGCGCAGCAAGTATGCCCCGATGCCAGCTAGGCCGCGGATGGTGTCGAACTCCGCCAACACCGGCAGATGCCCTGCGGTGATGCGGGCGTGGGCGGCCCGGACGCGGCGGCGGGCATCCGCAGCGATCCTCGCGTCCAGGATCTGCAAAGTGTCCCGGTAGGCGCCGGGGTGCACGACGGCGGCGCCGGTGAGGGCAAAGGCAAGGGCGGGCGCCCCGTAGAACAGTCCCGTGCTGGCACCGGTGGTGACCGGGGAGCGGGCGGCCACTGTCAGCCAGTCGTGGACGCGCTGCCAGGGCCGCAGCCCGGCCGCCGCCAGCTCGGTATGCAGCATGGCGATCCCGGGGACGCCGTGCGCAAGGGACTGCAGCCACCACGCCTGGCCGGCGGGCAGGGTGGGTTGCGCAAGGCAGTCAGCAGCCGCAAGGGCCTGCTCGGGGTTCACCGGCGGCCTTCCGTACGGGCGACGTGGGCCAACGCTGCGGCCCTGGCCAGATACAGGCACACCGCCTTCTCCTCGGGGTCGATGCCACAGACGCGGAGAAAGTGCGTATGTAGCAGAGAGCCCAGGACGTCATCGGGGTCGACGTCGCGGTGTGCGGGCCGGGCAGCTGGGCGTGGTAGGCGGCGAGCGCCGTGGACCGCTCGGCCCAGGCATGCACGACTGGCGCGCCTCCAGGTACCCGGTGCAGGGCGTGGAAGTCGTCGCGGAGGTCGGCTAGGTGCACGGCCTCGGTGAACACCGGCCGTGGGACCGCCGCTGGAGCGGTCGCCGGGACGTGGCTGATCAGCCACTCCATGGCAGCTGTGATGCTGCCGGTGAAGGCGATCGCGATGGCGGCAACGTTAGCGGCGGCCAGCGCCCGGGGGTGGGGGCGTGCGGGCTGGGTGAGCTGGGTGAGCACCGTACGGGAGTCGGCGGCGAACACTGCCTCGGCTGCGGCCAGCGCCTTACCGGAGCCCCAGCGCCCGGTCTCCGGGTAGGAGGTTGCGTAGGCCACCTCCCGCAACAACCTGCGCCCGCGGAGATCGCCGGCCCAGGTGCTCACCCTCCGGGCGGCTTCGCCGAACGCCTCCGGTCCGGAGCCGGGGAGGGTGATCCGCAGCCGGAGGTAGTGGTCGCGGCCCTCGCGGAACCGCAGGAACCACCACATCGGTTGCTCTTCGCCCCACTGGGCAAGGAGGGCGGGCAGGCGCTCGGCGAGGATGACGTCCTGGCGGTGGACGTCCCCGTAGAGCTTGGCGAACAGCAGGCCGGACGTGCCGGGAGCGTGGCCGTGGTCACGGCCGACGAGCCGCTCCCGGGCCGGGCGGGGTAGCCGGGGCCAGTCCGGCGGTTGCGACACTGCGAGGGGCACGACGAGTTCGTGCGCCCGCCCGCCGCACCATCCGGCGGCCTTCTCGGCGGGCGCTTCTTCCAGCACCGCATAGCCCTGAGTGTGCAGGTGGTCACGCAGCAGCACGCGGTGCCCGGCCTCCTCCAGGTTCAGGGGAAGCATCCGGTCATCCTCAGCCAAGCCCACCAGACGCGGCAAGCGGCGGCCGGTGCGCCACCCGGCCAGGGCAGCGTCCCACCTCTCCCAGCCGGCCGCCCGGGCGGGCAGCGCCGCAGCGTCCAGCCGCCACCGCGCGCAGGCCAGCACAGTGCGGCCGAAACGCAGCCGGGGAAGGAACGGCAGCCGGGCCGCAGCGCCCCAGTCGAATGCGGTGACCTGCGCACACAGAGCGCGGGAGAGCTCGGTCACAAAGCGGGCCAGCGGCGGGGTGTGGGTGCGCAGGTTCAGCGCGTGCATCCCCCACGCTTCCAGCCGCTCGCCCAGGGCCGGGGCGGCGAGATACAGGCGGTGACTGTCACAGCCCACCGCCAGGTCCTGGGGTGTCAGCACGCCCGGGTCGGCGCTGGTGTCGCGGTGCTCAGCGAGGCTGACCAGGACCGGGAGAGTGCGCACGGCCCTGGTGACGTGGGCCGTGGCAGGGTCCAGCGGTGGGAATGAGACTTGCGCGCAGACCGTATCGAGGTCGCTGCCCGGCAAGGTGGTAAGGCCAGCGGCCAGTTCACGTCGGCCGTCGGGTTCCAGGATGCCCAGAAAGCGTCCAGTCAGCACGCCCGCAGCCCGGGAGGCGGACACCACCGTCAGCTGGAAGTCCCCGCGCTGGAGGGCGGGCAGGTGGGTGGCGTGCACGCGGACGCACAGCTCCAGATGCGCAGCCGCACCCGCCCTCCGCCGCGGGGTTCCAGGCCGGCTATCAGTGGTTCGTCCAGCACGACTTCCACGCGCCCGTCCAGCGCCGCGGCCTGAGCGAGGGACAGCAGCGTCTCATCGCGGCGCGAGCGCCCACCACACTGCTCCGGTGCGGCTGTGCCGGGATAGCCGTCGGGCCAGCCGATGCCGCTGTCCGCCACGACCTCCAGCAGCGGTACCAAGCTGCCACTGCCGAAACGCTCGTAAAACCGCCGGTGGTAATCGCGCCACGCGGGAGTGCCATAGGGATGCGCGCTCACCCGCGCCAGGACCAGCGCCGCACGCTCGGCCTCACGAGCGACCTCGGCGGGCAGAACGATGCTCGCGTCCAGCCGCAGGTCCACCGCGACCGGGTGCCGAGGGGTGCGGGCCACGCGGCGCATCCGTACTGCCACGTCCGCCCGGATGGCCCGGCCCTGGTCTGCGGGCGCCTGGTTGTGCTGGTCAAGAAGGGCGTGAATCTCCTTCAGCTCAGCGACCAGGCCGGCGATGGGTGCCAACTTCGCAGCGCCGGCCGTCTCCAGGTGCGCCAGCAGCCATCCCAGGGCGTCCGGCTCGGTGCCGGGGGCGTGCAAGCTGGTGATCAGCGCGCGACGCGTGACCATCTCGGTGAGCATTGCGGTCGCCTTCCCGGGCGTGGCCGACGAGAACGTGGCCACGAGTTCCTCCACCACCTCGCCCAAGCGGACCGGATTGCGGGCCGCTTCGATGGTGGCGCGCACGGCGGCGGTGTGCCGCAGGGAGACTTCCACCGCAGAGGTGCCCCGTCCGCCTGCGTGCAGCTGGTGCGGCACGATCAAGCGATCCCCTCGCACCATCACCATGGAGTTCACGACCACGGCCAGGCGCTCAAGGGCCTCGGAGCAACCCTCCACCTGGCGGATGACATCGACCACCCAGGCGGCATCCGCTCGGGCCACGGCCCGGTGCCCGGATCCCCACCACAGGTGGGCCTGGTCCCCGAACGTGGCCGAGGCGATCCCAGCAAGCAGCCCGGAGGGTGTCGGGCGACCGGTTATCCGTTGCAGGTAGCGGGCCACGGAGACCACCGCCCGCCTCGTCTGGCGCATACCGGGGGCGTCCGTGGCACACAAGGCGCGGATCTGCCGGTCGAGCTGCGGGCTGGCGTGGCCGAGGGCATCGGCGACCCGGGGAATCGCCCACACCCGGCGCAGCCAGTCCACCCACACGGTGACCCGGTCAGGGCTGGCACCGGTCAGATCAGGCAATGGCGGAAGCTGAAGCCCGTAGTGGTGTGCGGCGCGAATCAGTGCTCCGCCCGTGGCCCGGAAACCTGCCTGGCCGTTGTCTGCTGATCTCACCGGAGAACTCCCCAAGTTGGCGGTCGCAGAGGCCAGGGGATGGCATCCGGACGGCTGCCCACCGCGTGTACCAAGCAGATGATGTCCGGCCATCCACGAGTCAGCCGCCGGTGATGCAGGTTGACTGCTCACAGGTGGAACCGCAGCCATTGTCAGTCATGTTGACCAGGCTGGCCGGGTCCGTCACTTCCAGCAGCGTGACGTCCAATTCGAATAGGTCAGGCACGCCAGGTGCCGTTGTAGCAACGTGGGATTCCATGCAGATCAGCTCCTAGTCGAAAGGGGTCACTTTCTCCGGTTCAGAGCGCCAAGCCGAGCCAGCGAGCGAACCCGGCCAGTGAATCGGTTGCGCGCCGATCGGTCTCACCCAGGATGCGCACGGTCTCGTGGACCTGCGGGTGGTATTTGGTCTGCTGCGGGGTGATCTGGCGCGCCTGCTTGAGCGCGCCGATAGCCTTGGCCCGGTCACCCTGCAACGTCCACCCACGGGCGATGTCGACCCAGTGATGACCCATCCGGGAAGGTTCCGCATCCTCAGGGATCTGGACCTGTTTGGCGCGGCTGACCGCGGTCGTGCCGTCTGCAAGCTCGATCGGCACCGCGACCCAGTGGATCTCGACGTTGGCCGCGGTAGCGATGATGTTGTAGTAGGGCTGGCCGGGGATTCCGCACGCGACCAGCTCCCGGGCCGTCTTGACGTACTCCTCGGCCCGGTCGGCATTACCGCTGCGGGCATGGGCGATGGCCTCGCGAAGGTGCAGCTGCGCCCGCACCGCGTCGCGACGGTCTGCGCCAGCACGGAAGCGTCGGTGAGCAGCGCCCATGCCGTCTCGGACTCCGCGCCCGCTCGGGCCTCAGCAGCCAGCGCATAACCGTGGTGCAGCAGTTCGGGCAACGCAGCGGTCATCTGCGCATAGCGGGACCGGGCACGATCCTGATCGCAGGCATCAAGGCGATCGCGAAGCTCGGTAGCCGTCATCAGCTGCCCGGAGGGTACGGGGTCACGGACCCGGTCCAGCGCGGCCCGCAGCAGGGGTACCCCGGCGTGTTCGGCTTCCGGGTCGGTGAGGGGCGGACCGTAGGGCTGCCCATAAAGGGTTTCGGCGTCAATGCCCAGGGCGCGGGCGACGGCGGTGGTGAAAGCGGGGGAAGCGGGGACGGCGCCCCGGAGCCGGAGTCCGCGACGTCGAGGCTCACCTGGCCAAGTCGTGGGGAGGACGCGGTCACGGCCTGCCCAGCCGGCAGCGGGATGCTGGCGTGGACCGCTCCGGCGAGCACGATGTCGCCGGCCCGAATCCCCAGCCCGAAACCCGCCAGGCGGCGGGTGAGCCAGACGACGGACCGGATCGGGTCGCCGAGGATCTCCCTGCCGTGGCCGCGCTCGACCGGGTGCCCGCCGACGTAGACGGTCAGCTCTTCCGCGCACAGATCCAGGCCGTCCGGCCCTCCGATCGGGACCTGCTCACCCAGCACGAACCGTGCGCAGGCCGCGTTGTCGGCAACGCTGTCGGCCAGAACGATCCCGGGCAGGCCGAATCGGCTGTCGATGATCTCCAACGCGATCTTGGCCCCGGCGATGGCCGCGCGGGCTTGATCCTCGCCGACGCCCGGTCCGGCCAGGTCGTACCGCAGCAGGAAGGCGATCTCTGCCTCGACGCGCGGCGAGATCATCGCGGCTGGGTCGACGAGTCCGCCGTCCGGCACGGCCATGGTGTCCAGCAAGATCCCGGAGTCCGGCTCGCCGATGCCCATCTGCTGCTGCATCGCCGCCGAGGTGAGCCCGACCTTGTGACCGGCGATTCGCGCGCCTTGGGCCACGCGAATCGCCGCCCCGCACCACTGCACCCGGTAACCGTCCTCAACCGTAAGGTCCGGGCGCCGCTCGCTGAGCAGCGTCCGCGGGCTTCCCGTTGCCTCGGCCGCCAGCAGATGCCGCGCCTCCCACCAGTGCCAGGCAAGCAAACCGCCCCCGCTGCCGTCGAGCAGCGAACCCGATGCCGTGCCCAATCCGGACAGCAACGCAGCGAGCAGCTGCGTTGCACCCTCGTCGTGCTCCACGCCGGTGCCTCCTCGTCGTGAACCGCCGCGCTCCACCCAGCCGCGCGCTTGTTGTCAGAGCACCACTGGCACCGCCTGGGCGGGAGGGCTCGCAAGGGGGCTCACAGAACGAAATAGGGCTCGCAGACCAGGAGAAATGACCGAATACGGGGTAGCACCCAGATCCGGAGACCGACCAAAACCGTGGGAGATCAACCGCCCCGCGCTGACCACCCGCCCCCACCACCTCGCAACTAACGGCAACACCCACCGAGCGGATTCCACAGCGGCAACTCCAGCGCATCCACCAGCCGTGATCACCTTCGCCGGGGTCGCGCTGCCGTGGGCTCGCCGTGCCGGCTGCCGGCTGTTGCCTTCTGTTGCCGTCTGCTCTCGCCAGGTCACCTTTGTGGCCTAGATGGATCTATGGTGGTCCGACCAACCGGAGGGGGAACGAGTGCGATGATCGAGCAGGAGCCGCCCCGGACGCGGCTGGAGCAGCTACTGCGCCAGCAACACGTCACGCTGGAGGAGTTCCGAAAGAACTACCAGCGAGCCGCCGCGGGGACCGTGCTCAGCGAACGGCAGGCGTACCGGTGGGTCGCCGGGCAGTTGAGCACGCTGCCCTACCCGGCGGCGCAGGGCACACTGGAGAAGATGTTCGGCGAGCCGGTGGCCCGGCTACTCGGCCCGCCCTACGGCATTGACGCGCTCCACCCAGCGCACTGCCGCCACGGCGCTGCGCCGCAGCGGGGCACCGCGCGGACGGACTGGGAAGGACAGGTGATCGCTATGAGCGCCGACCGGGCTCGTGACTTCCTCACCCGGATCGAAGCCTCCAACGTCGGAGCCGAGACGCTCGACCAGCTCCTTGATGACGTGCGCCGGTTGGTCACCACCTACAATCATCAGCCGTTGCCCATGTTGCTGGGTGATTTGGTGGATACCCAGGAGCGCGCCTTCACACGGCTGGAAGGGCGCCAGCGCCCGGAACAGAGCCGGGATCTGTACCTGGTCGCCGGAATCGCTTGCGGGCTGATGGCCAAGGCGTCGCACGACCTCGGCGCCTCCCACGACGCGATGACACAAACCCGCACGGGTTACGCGTGCGCGGACAACGCCGGCCACGACGGGCTGCGGGCCTGGATCCGTGGCCTGCAGGCAGCCTTCACCTATTGGTCAGGGCGGCTGGAAGAATCGCTGCACTACGCCCAGCTCGGCGCCGAGGCTGCCGCCCGCAGCCAGGGCACCGCCGGGGTATGGCTAGCGAGCGCCGAGGCCCGCGCGCTGGCCGCACTGAACCGGCTGGACGAGGCCCACACCGCCCTGGCCCAGGCCGCTGACCTACGGGACCGCGTGCAGCCCGACGAGCTGGACAGCCTCGGCGGGACCTGCACCTTCAGCCAGCCCCGCCAGCTCTACTTCGCCGCCGAAGCACTCTCCTGGGGCGGCCAGCCGGAGGCGACCCGCGCCGAGCGCCTCGCCCTCGACACTCTGGACGCCTACGCCACAGCACCAGCCCAGGACCGCTCCTTCGGCCACGAAGCCAACACCCGCATCGCCCTGGCCATCGCCCGCGTCTCTGGCAGCGAGGTCGACGGCGCGGCCGAAGCCCTCGCCCCGGTGCTGGAACTTCCCCCAGCCCAGCGCACCCACGGCATCGTGACCGCGGTCGAGCGAGTGCGCACCGCGCTGAGTGCCCTCCAGGACCCCGGCCGAGACGCCATCGAGCTGGCCGGCGCCATCGAAGCCTTCACCTCGCAGCGCCTGACCCGCGCCGATGACTGACCCGACCCGCCGCGGCATCACACTGACCGAGCGACGGCGGGTAGAGCGCGTCGGGGGGTCTGTCAAGTGAACGGTAGTAACTGGATTTTAGTGGATCTTAGTTCCGTCCGGCGGACAGGCGCCCGTCGAAGGTGATCTCGAAGGCGTTGAGCACGGCTTTCCAGCGGTTGGACCAGCGTTGCCGTCCCCTGCCGGTGGGGTCCAGGCTCATGACCGCGAGGAAGACACACTTCAGCGCGGCCGCCTCGGTGGGGAAGTGCCCGCGGGCGTTGACCGCCCGCCGGATCCGGGCGTTGATCGACTCGATCGCGTTCGTCGTGCAGATGACCTTGCGGATCTCCTAGTCAAACCTCAGGAAAGGCACGAACTCCGCCCACGCGTCAGTCCACAGCCGGACGATCGCGGGATATCTCTTCTCCCATTTCTCGCCGAACTCGGCGAAAGCATCCAGCGCGGCCTGCTCCGACGGCGCGGTGTACACGAGCTTGAGATCCTTCGCGATCGCCGCCCAGTTCTTCTTCGAGGCGTACTTGAACGAATTACGCAATAAATGCACCTTGGGGTCAGGGTCGGCGGGTCCGCTGCGGGTCAAGGCGGAAGCAGGGCGTCGAGGGCGTACGCGACGGGCTCGACGGTGGCCGGGCCGAGCATCACCTGGAGGGTGGTGTCCTCGACGAGGCCGAGGACGGCGGGGTGGGCGAGCAGGCCGGTGTCGTCGACGGCGTCCCGATCGGCGAGGCTGAGCCGTAGCTTGGTGAAGCAGTAGGAGATGTCTGCGATGTTGTCCGGCCCACCCAGTAGGGCCAGCAAGTCGTGGGCGGTCCGCTCGACGCGTCCAGATAGGGGTTCGCGACGGCGGGAGGTGGCGGTCATCGGGCTCCCCACAGGTAGCGCTCGATCTCGATGTCGCTGTAGTTGATGTGGGTGTGGCCGGACCAGTAGGCCTTGCTGGTCACGTGGGTGAGTACCACGCGCAGTCGCAACAGCGCGTCCAGCCAGGTGCCCGGGGTGCGGTCTCGCGCCCAGAGCGCGGGGTCGTCGTGTTCGGCCGCGGCGAGCAGGCGGTCGAGCTCGTTGCGCCAGTGGTAGATCGATTGGTAGGTCAGGCTGACTGGCTCGTGGTTCCTGCCGTCGATTCCATCGTCCGATTGTCCGTGGACGGCGGTGTGGATGGCTGCGGTTAGTTCGCGCAGCTCGTTGGCCCAGTCTGTGGTGAGTTGCGGGTCGGGGGCCTGGGCGAGGACGGCGAGCAGCTGGCGGCTTCGGGTGGCGTCCCCGGGACTGTAGGTCATCGGCTGTGCTGCCGGGTGGGGTTGTGTCCGAGGGTGGCGTGCCAGGCGGCGGCGATCTGCTGGGCGCTGCGCTGGCAGGTGACCGGCGCGTCTGGGGTGGCGCGGTGGTACAGCGCATCGGTGTAGAGCTGTCGCTGGAGTTGACCGTGGGTGATGATCGGAGACTGTGCGTCATCGCAGGCCAACGGGCACCGCAGGGCAGCCGCCAGCGCCCGGTGTGGGGGGTTGTGATCGGGCAGAAGGGTGACGGTCCAGCGCGGACCGGTGGTGCTCCAGAGGTCGAGGTGAGAGAAGAAGTCGTTGTAGGCGGCAAGGAACTCGAGGTCGAACCATGTCTGGTACCGGGGATCGCCCGAGAAACGCACGCGTCGGCGGCGGGACTGGTAGGGGTCGAGCAGGCTGATGTGGATCTCGTCATGGTGGTGGCGGGCGTCGAGACCAAGCTGCTCGGCCCACGCGCGGGCCTGATCGAACACCGCCCGGGGAGCACGGCCGGTGGCGACCAGGGCGTGGCGGTAGGCCAAGACGCCGAGGTGGCAGCGGTCGCTGGCCACCACGGTGGCAGGAGAGCATGCATGGACCTCGGCTGCATGCCGTGTGCGGTGGTGGTCCTCGGCGAGCAGGGCCTCCAGGTCGGCGGGATGCTCGGCGCCCGGGGGTGGCTGGGCCTCGGGGAAGATCAGCGCGTCGGGGTGTTCGGCGAGCAGTGCCCCGAGCCTGGTGGTTTTCCCGGCGCCAGGGGTCCCTTCTAGGACGATCATCTGGTTTCCTCGGCCCGTCGCTCGGCGAGCGTGACGAGGGCAGCGAGCAGGGTCGGAGTCAGGGTCAGAATTTGCTCGGTCAGGGGCCGGTCGATCTCGATGGCCCATTGCAGCATCCAGCGGGCCCGCCAGCCCAGGTGCAGGGTGAGGTGGTCCCGGTCGATACTCGGGTGGGGGTGCCCGAGGGTGGCGCGCTCGTCCTGGTAGCCGTCGAGCAGCGCCTCGACGTCGGCGGCGCCGAGCAGACCGTCCTGCATGACCAGGGTGGCGAGGTCGTCGTAGATGCAGCCCACGCCGCATCCCTCAAAGTCGATGACTCCCGGCCGCTGGCCTTCGAGCCGGTCGCTGGGCTCGTCTTGGGATTCGGCGGTCAGGAGCACGTTGCGCGAGGAGAAGTCGCCGTGGACGAAGCCTCGTTCGCAGCGCGGTCGCTGGTGGGGTTCGACCGCTTCGAGGGCCTCGACGAGGCGGTGGGCGGCTTCGGCGCCGGCCGGGTCGCTGGTGGGCAGCTCGCGGATGCGCCGGGCCTGGGTCGGCAGCGCGTCCAGGTGCTCGACCGGGATGGCGTGCAGGCGCGCGGCGATCCGCCCAAGGTGGCGGGCGAGGGCGGGGGTGGCGAGCTTCTCGTGGGAGGGGTGGGCACCGGGTAGGCGAGTGGTGGCTATCCAGGACAGCCCGCCGGGGACGTCGTCGTGCCCAAGGATCTCGGCGATCCGCACGCCGCAGGCGTGGGTGGCGGCCAGCTCGATACCGGCGACTTCACGGTGGGCGCGCTCGCCAGGCCGGTGGGTGTAGACCTTGAGTACCGCGCTCGGGGCGAAGAGCACCATCGACCGTCCGGCGTAGCCGACGGCGGCCTCGGCGTCGAAGCTGATCCCCAGCGCGGCGGTCGCAGCCAGCCGGGCGCAGTCGATGTCCACGGCCAATCGACCGGGCCGCGCCTCGGGCGAGTCGGCGGCCTGCGCACAGCCCTGCTCGGTCATGGGGGCATTGTCCTCGGATCGGGCCGCGCGGCTGCGCCACTCGGCGAGCCAGTACGGAGTGCGCCGGGCCAGCTTGATGATCTCGCCGGGCACCGGTCGATGATGGGTTAGGCACTGCGGGCTTCTCGACGCGCGGGCTGCGGCGGCGATCACCTGGTAGGCATGCTGCGCGATGCCCGCAACCGTGGCCCAGCCGTGGTGGCAGGCGACGCGCTCGCGAGCCCGGGCGCCGAGTTCGGCGCGCAGCGTCGGAGCGTCGAGCAGGACGTCGACGAGCTGGGGTAGATCAGTCATTCTCGGGTCGTGGCTGATTAGCGCGACCTCGTCGGGTCTGTCGAGCCCGACGAATGCCTCCTCAGTGCCGGCCGTGGCCAGGCCGGCCGCGAGGTAGTCCAGGGTTTTGATCTTCATGCCTCCGCCGGAGTCCAGCGGCGCCACCGCAATCGTCATCTGCGCCAACGCACCCGGTAGATCACCGACCGGACCATGCAAGGCCAGGGTGCCGGCGGCGATTGCGTGAGCGGCCAGGCCCCGGGCGAGCGGGGGGTAGCGGCCGAACACGTCGATGACCGCCCGCTCGCGCAGGTGCGGGCTCAGGCGGTGGGCCAGGTAGCACAGCGCACGCAGGTTGGGCTCGTAATGCAGGTTGCCCACGAATCCCACCCGGGGCGGCCCGGTCACAATGGGCGGCTCGGCTCTAGGCCGTGGATGCACGGTCGCGCCGCACGGCACGAGATGGATCTGGCGGGCGCCCAGCTCGACCGCGCGGGCAGCATCGCGGGCACTGAAGGCGATCACGCCATCTGCGGTGACCGCGGCCGCGCCCTGCAACAGCGCAGCAGCGCGGCAGTCGGCCGGCCGCGACCCGATGGAGGCCAGCAAGCCAGCCTCATCGTCGTGCATCTCATAGACCAGTCCCGCCCCGGCCGCGTCCGCGACCGCCCGCCCGTAACGCACCGTCAGCTCGGTATTGGACATCACCAGCAGCTCGGGCTCCAGCGCACACAACCGGGTAATCAGCCGGTCCGGGCGACCGTAGACCTCGGCGTAATCCAGGTAAGACACCGGCAACGGCCAGGCCGTGCTCGGGTGCGAGTCCGGGTTCAGGTCACAGAGCAACAGCTGAGTCGCCCACCCACGGGCGTGCAAGGCCGCATTGAGGTGCAGCGTCCGCGCGGCGGCCCCGGTCAGCGGCAGGGTCTGCAAAAACCCCGCCGAGTCGAACAGCACCGCCACCCGCAACGGCGACTGGCCAGCACTCATGCCCGCCGCCTCGAGTGTCGGGGTCGGCCGCCGACGCCGCGCGCGGCCGTGCTGGGGAGCAGCTGGCGGGCACGTCCGAGAGTGCGGCCGAGGATGCGGGCACCGGCCACCACCGCACTGAGCCGATCCTGGTGCCACCGACCCAGCACGTGGCCCCAGCGGTAATCATCGAATATCACCAGCTCGGGATGCAGCGTCGTCAGCCGCGCGACCGAGACTCCGTGAGCCAACCCGCGCCGCACAAGCCCGACCACACTCAAATCTGCGGGGTGCACGGCGCGATGCACCACGGCGTCCGGCACAACTACCACCGCCCGGCCCTCCCGCTGTGCCCGGGCGACGAACTCCAGATCCTCGCTGGTGCCCCTGCGCCGCCCTCGTGCCCCGAGCGCCTCACAGAACACCGGGAGCGGGTGCCGGCGCATCGCGAGGTTGCAGCCGGCCAACCAGTACGGGCTGGATAGCGGCTCAACCCGGGCCGGCCACACCGGCGGGGCGAACAGCTTGGCCAGCTCGGGATCCAAATCCGTCGGGGCCGCGCCGGTGTAGTGGGGCACCACCCGACCCCCGGCACAGTAAGCGCCGGTCGTCTCTAGCGCCTCGACCAGCCGCGCCGCCCACGCCGGCTCAGGCCGCGCGTCCGGGTCGGTGACCAACCCAAACCGGCCCCGAGCCCGGCGCAAGCCATGGTTGCGGGCCCGGCTCAAACCCGCCCGCGCCTCGTGCACCACCACCATCACCAGTCCGTCACCGCGGGCAGCGCGGACCGCGGCCACCACTGCGGGATGAGGTCGAGAGTGGTTGTCGACCACCACCACCTCAAGACCGCCCGCAGGCACCTGCTCCTGCCGGGCCAGAGCGTGGAGCAGGCCAGCGAGTGCGGCGGGATTTCCCCGCACGGCCACGACCACCGACGCCCACAATTCGCCCGTCGTCACCGCCGTCTGCCCGCCCATCCCGCCTCCGATTGACGATCCGCGCGCACAACCGCATGCCATAGACAGCGTGGGCATCGCCCAGCGCCGTGCGCCGCTCACCGAGCACTCCTGCCGCTGTCGACTCGACGACGGTGACCGCTGGCAATGGTGAGGTGTCCGAGCAGCTCACCGCGGATCTGATGCCACACCACGCAGGGAAACCGGCGCCGCCGCCACAGCTCGCGCCAACTCAGCCGTCGGCATGCTCGGCACCGACCCACTGAAGCGGGCTCGTGGTGGACTAACACGAACCGCAGTGCGGCGAGCAGACCTGGATGCTGACCCCCTCGCTCTAGCACTCATCGATAAAGTCCCGCTCCGACGATACCCGCCCCGCCGTCCGCGCCCTGCTCTCCGGACCCCTCGTGTCCGGCCCCTCATCCGCCAGATGCGGAATCCAATAGCACGCGAAGCACGCCGAACATGCGCATTTCTGCCGGAGGGTGCAGGCACGCTCGCCGTTGCCGTCGCGGATGTGCAGGCGGGCGAGGTTCACCAGGGGTTCGAGGGAGCGAATGGTGTACCTTCGCGTGCCGGTGGCACCACTGGCGGGCCAGGTCGGGCAGGCCGACGTCGGAGGCGAGGAGTGCGGCCAGGTTGTGCACGGCGGACGCCGCTGGGGTGACCGGCGGAATTCGGCCGTTCGGTGGTGGTGAAGATGGTGTCCACGGCGAGCGCTGCCAGGGTGGCCTGGTCGGTTGCGGGCAGGCCGGCGCGGTTGGCGTGGAAGATGAAGTGGTGGGCGAGGACGGCGCGCAAGCCGCGCTCCAGCCCACCGGAGTGTGCGAGGTCGGCGAGAGCGTGACCGGCGGCCTCGAAGGCCGCCACCCATGGCTCGGGCAGGAGGCCGGGCACGCTACGGAGGTTGACGGTCATCAGCCGCCGTATCGCCTGAGCCGGCGTGCCGGACTCCCCGATGGCCACAGCGTGGGTGGCCGGGCGCAGGTTGAGAACTTTCGCCCAGACGTCACCTTGCTCGTACCAGTCCTGGCCAGCGGCACGCAGCAGCGCGCTGAAGAGGAGGACCGTGGTTTCGCACTGCCCGAGGGCCGGGGCCGGGCTGTGCTGGGCGGTGCGGGCGAGGAGGTGCCGGCTGTCGTGGTGGAACAGGTCGTGGGCGATTCTCATGGCGGCTAGGCCGCCAAACGCGACTGTTTCGGGCTCGTAGATCCCGCGTGCCCAGCCCGCGATGCGGCCGTTGGCGGTCAACTTGGCCAGCAGGACGTCGGCCACTGTCGTCTCGTGGTCTTGTGGCTGGTAGCGAAGCCGCCAGGCGGGTGTCTTGCGGATGTACCACCAGGTGTGCAGGAGACCGGCGTCCTGGGCCTCGTTGAGTGCGGGCGCACAGCGGCAACTCCAGCGCATCCACCAGCCGTGATCACCTTCGCCGGGTTCACGCGTCGGGGGCACGCCGTGCCGGCTGCCGGATGTTGCCTTCTGTTGCCGTCTGCTCTCGCCAGGTCACCTTTGTGGCCCAGATGGATCTATGGTGATCCGACCAAACCAGAGGGGGAACGAGTGCGATGATCGAGCAGGAGCCGCCCCGGACGCGGCTGGAGCAGCTACTGCGCCAGCAACACGTCACGCTGGAGGAGTTCCGAAAGAACTACCAGCGAGCCGCCGCGGGAACCGTGCTCAGCGAACGGCAGGCGTACCGGTGGGTCGCCGGAGAGTTAAGCGGGCTTCCCTACCCGGCGGCGCAGGGCACACTGGAGAAAATGTTCGGCGAGCCAGTCGCCCGGCTGTTCGGCCCGCCCTACGGCATCGAGGCCCTGCGGCCGGTGCGGTGCCGCAACGGGGTGGCGGGGCGGGGCAGCGCGCGGACGGACCGGGAAGGACAGGTGATCGCCATGAGCGCCGACCGGGCTCGGGACTTCCTCACCCGTATCGAAGCCTCCAACGTCGGAGCGGAAACACTCGACCAGCTGGCCGACGACGTGCGCCGGCTGGTCATCGCTAATCAGCAGCAGCCCCTGGCGAGTTACCTCAACGACTTGGTGGACACCCAGGATCGCGCTTTCACCCTGCTGGAAGGGCGCCAGCGCCCGGAGCAGAGCCGGGACCTGTACCTGGTCGCCGGGATCGCCTGCGGGCTGATGGCTGATGCGTCACATGATCTGGGCGCCACGCACGATGCGATGACCCAAGCCCGCACTGGCTACGCCTGCGCGGACAACGCTGGTCACGATGGACTACGAGCTTGGATCCGCGGCCTGCAGGCAAATTACACGTATTGGTCAGGGCGCTGGGAGGACTCGGTGCGCTATGCCCAGCTCGGCGCGCAGGCCGCAGCTCGAAGCCGTGGCACCGCCGGAATCTGGCTCATCAGCAGCGAGGCCCGAGCACTGGCCGCACTCAACCGGTTCGACGAGACTCACACCGTTCTGGATCGCGCCACCACAGCACGGGACCGGGCGGAACCCGACGAGCTGGACAGCCTCGGCGGGGTGTGCTCTTTCAGCCGCCCCCGCCAGCTCTACTACTATGCCGCCGCCTTCTCCTGGGGTGGCACGGCCGAGGCAAACCACACCGAGCGACTCGCCCTCGACGCGCTGGACGCTTACGCCACGGCACCGGTCCAGGACCACGACTTCGCCGCGGAGGCCGGCACCCGCAGCGCGCTGGCGCTGGCCCGGGTATATCAAGGCCACGTCGATGGTGCGGCGGAAGCACTACGGCCTGTGCTCGACCTGCCCCCGTCCCAACGCATACACAAGATCGCGACCGCGGTGGAGCGAGTGCGCACCGCGCTGAGTGCCCTCCACGACCCCGGCCGGGACGCCATCGAGCTGGCCGGCGCCATCGAAGCCTTCACCTCCCAGCGCCTGACCCGCGCCGATAACTGACCCGACCCGCCGCGGCATCACATTGACCGAGCGACGGCGAGAAACCGCTGGTCCGATCACACGACCAGCTCTGCCTTTGTCCGGGGAAGAGAAGCGGGGGTGACCTGTCGCTAGTGAGGCGCTGGAGGATCGTTCAGCGCGGTATACAACGCCGTCAGAATATCGATCTCCCCGCAGAGCGGTAGTGCATCCGGTTCGGGTAACTGTATCCAGCTGATCGGACCGCGGGGGGTCACGGTGGGTGGGAGCAGCAGGGTTCCAGTGACCTCGCGCACGCACGGTGGCCAGGGCCTCGCCACCCCGAAGCGTTGCGCCACCAGCAGGATCCGGTGCTCGGGGGCATAGGGGTGAGCCAGCACCGGCACCGGGCAACGCCGCGTGGCCAGGATCGCGGTCACCTCGGTGGCCAGCAGCACGGGAATGACCAACGCCAGGGTGTCGCCGTCCAGGTTCAGCCGGACCTGGCCGCGGCGCAGGGTGACCGGCCAGCCCCACGCCCCGTAGCCGGCCACCGCACACGCCGGACTCCTGCCGTTGTTGGTGTTCAGTGCACCACGCTCCGGTACACCGGTTCCGGAACCAGCGCTGTCCGGTCTGGCAGCCGGGACCTGGTGTTGTGTGGCCTGGTGCCCAGTCGGGCTCGTGCCGGGCAGCGCACCCGTTGCCGGCTGCCGCGTCATGTTCGCTCCCCTCCCGTCCTGCCGGGTGCCGCCAGGCGTGGTGTCCTCAGCGGACCAGCCACGGGCGGTCTGCTGTGGCGTGATCACTTTCGCGGCGGTCCGCCGACGTGGGCACGCCTGACCGGCTGTCGGCCGTTGCCGTCTGTTGCCGTCTGCTCTCCAGACGTCACCGTTTCGGTCCCGAATGATCTACGGTGGGGCCGATCAACCAGAGGGGAACGAGTGCGATGAGCGAACAGGAGCCGCCCCGGACGCGGCTGGAGCAGCTGCTGCGGCAGCAACACCTCACCCTGGAGCAGTTCCGGAAGGACTACCAGCGGGCCGCCGGTGGGACCATTCTCAGCGAACGGCAGGCATACCGTTGGGTGGCAGGACAGCTGAGCGGACTGCCCTACCCGCAGGCGCAGGCCACCCTGGAGAAGATGTTCGGCGAGCCGGTGGCCCGGCTACTCGGCCCGCCATACGGCATCGGTGCGCTTGCGCCGACCCGAGGCCACCACGGGACGGCGCCGCAGCGGGGTACCGCACGGACGGACTGGAAAGGGCAAGTGATCGCGATGAGCGCCGACCGGGCTCGCGATTTCCTCACCCGGATCGAGGCGTCCAACGTCGGGACCGAGACGTTGGCCCAACTCGTCGACGATCTGCGCCGTTTGGTCATCGCCTACGAGCACCAGCCACTGCCCACCCTGCTCGGTGACCTGGTGGACACTCAGGACCGCGCGTTTACGCTGCTGGAGGGGCGCCAGCGGCCGGAACAGACCCGGGATCTGTACCTCGTCGCGGGGATCGCCTGCGGGCTGATGGCCAGGGCATCGCACGACCTCGGTGCCTTCCATGACGCGATGACGCAGGCCCGCACCGGCTACGCGTGTGCGGACAACGCCGGCCACGACGGGCTGCGGGCCTGGACCCGGGGGCTGCAGGCACTGGTCACTTACCGGTCCGGACGGCTGGAGGAGTCGGTGCGCTACGCCCAGTCCGGCGCCGAGGCGGCGGCGCGCAGCCACGGCACCGCCGGGGTCTGGCTGGCCGGCAACGAGGCCCGGGCGCTGGCCGCACTGGGCCGGCTCGATGACGCGCACGCCGCCCTGGCCCGCGCCGCCGACGCCCGAGACCGGGTGCAGCCCGACGAGCTGGACACCCTCGGCGGAGTGTGCACCTTCAGCCGACCCCGCCAGCTCTACTACGCCGCCGACGCGCTGTCCTGGGGCGGTCAGCCCGAGGCGGACCACACCGAGCGCCTCGCTCTGGACGCGCTGGACGCCTATGCCGGCGCACCGGCCCAGGACCGGGCGTTCGGCGGAGTGGCGGGCACCCGTAGCGCGCTGGCTATCGCCCGGGTGTTCCAAGGCGAGATCGACGGCGCCGCCGACGCGCTCACCCCGGTGCTCGACCTCCCGGTCGCCCAGCGCATCCACGGCATCGTGACCTCGGTGGAGCACGTCCGTACCGCGCTGCGTTCCGTCGAGAACCCCGGCCGAGAGGTCACCGAGCTGGCTGGCGCTATCGAGGGCTGGACAGCCCAGCGCCTGACACCCCCACAATGACCGAAAACCGGTGTGTAGACATCCACCTGTGCATAACCCGTGAGTGGCAACAGGAACATCATGGTCCCAGATCACCTGGTGTGGGCAACAACCACGATGGACCGCGGTGGGGGTCACGAAGCCAGATGGTGTGGTGTTCGGGAGTCGCGGTGAGCCCGAATTGCGACCATGCCGGGCGGCCGTGCCGGGTCCATTGTCGCCAGGCGGCTGTCACCCCGTCCCAGAGTGGTCGGGGGCCGCCGAAAGTGAGCTGGTGACTGCCGTCGGGGCCGGCGCGGGGCGGGATCGATGCCGGCGTCGTGGAGGATCTGCCACACGGTGGAGGCGGCGATGCGATGGCCGAGCCGGACCAGTTCGCCCTGCACTCGCCGGTGTCCCCAGGTGGAATTCTCGGTGGCCATGCGAGTCACCAGTTTCTTGATCGCTGCTGCGGTGGATGGACGTCCGGGGCGGCGGCGTGCGGTGTAGTCCCATTTGCGTGAGACAAGCCTGCGGTGCCAGGCCAAGATGGTGGCAGGAGTCACCGCGAAAACCTCGGCCCAGCGGCGACACGGCAACAACTGGGACAGCGCGGCCAGCCACACCCGGTCGACGGGCGTGTAGTGCGCCCGGGCGGCCTGCCGGCGCAACACGGCGTTCTCGTGGGGCAAGACCAGCAGTTCGGCGTCCTTGCTCAGGTCTCGCCGCACCAGCACAGCGATCAAACCGAGCAGCCAACGCACGAGCCCGGTACAAGATCGACAACAACAGCATCCGACGATGATCCCTGACCGGTCAGCACACGAGGAGCGCAGGCCAGGACTCTGCATCGAATTTTCGAACCCCACAGGATGTGCAAACGCCAGGCAGCGACGATGGCCCCCGGGTCGACAGCTTGAGTCGACCCTCGTTTGCAAAGCCCCAGGTAGCGCTTACACGAAGCGCGCCACGGCGCCACCTGAGCAGGGCAGCGAGTAACCGCACGGGATCACCTTCTCTCCTGCGGTTGCGGTCGCGAGGGGCACCACGGGTCAACCTGTGGCGAGGGGCGGCTATGGGGGCACATGGGAGCTGTGGAGCCCACCCCCATACCGGCCCGCTTGGTTCACGGTGTTGTACGGCTCCGCTGAAAGCCTCACTCCCATCAGGCCGTAGCACTCTCACCCCTGGTCACATCATGAGACTCTGTGATGACTTCTACCGCGATCCGCCCCGCCGGTAACCTCGTGATCGGCACCGGCGGGGCGGTGGCGCTGCCGCTGACCGCCCCGCCGGCAGCGCTCCCTCGAGCCGGAGCCCGGAGTGTCTCCCGTGTACCGGAAGCTCATCTCGCGCCCGACCCGGCACTTCCGCCGTCCTCAGGCGTATCCAGTCAGGTGACGGTCTCGCGGGGGAAGCACACGCTGCGGCCGAACTCGTACACCTTCCGATCCCCCGGTTCCACCTCGTCTTCGATCGGGCCCGCGCCGTCCGGGATGTAGTGGATCGCCGCCTTCGTGTCGGTCTGGTTCTCCACCCGCATTGGCCACGATTCACTGTTGTAACAGCCACTCGGGTTCTCGATCAACCTGCCGTCGAGCACGAGCTTTCCTGACGCCATAATCGTCCTCTCCTAGAGCTAGTTGGGCAACACCCTGTGGTTGTCAATTTCTGAGATGACGGGCCCGGCCGTCCCCTTACTCAGTCCTCATGGTCACATCCTCTTCCCTGCCAGTTAGAAGCCGCACCACCGCGAACCCCCCATCGCCCCTTGGTCCTTGTACCAAAGAGTAGTGGACGTCACGCTCGTTTGGAACTGCCTGGTGGTGTGTACGTGTAGCTCAAAACGGATGAATTGAGGGGTCCCGGATCTTCCGGACAGTGAACCCGCTAGGGTTCCCTTTCCGGAAGAAAGGAAATACGTGCCGAAGAACCGTCGGTCGTTCACCCCTGAATACAAGGACGAAGCCGCGAAGATAGTGGTCGAGTTGTCGCGGCCAATTGCCATGGTCGCGCGGGAGCTCGGACTCAACGAGCAGACCCTTCGTAACTGGGGCTTGGGCTCAAACGGTCGTAGCGACACACCATTATCCTAGCAGATTTTGACTCTGCTAAGGTACCCCCTTTACGGGGGTCTACTGAGGGGATTATTGGTGAGTGGGGATGAGCCGTTGTGCGCCCAGGAGCGAGAGACGATCTCCCGGGAACTGGGTCGGCAGAGTTCGGCGCGTGACATCGCGAAGCTGCTCGGGCGGCACCACAGCACGATCTCACGCGAGATCGTGCTGTGGTGCCGGTGTCGACGGTAATCGTGCTGTTGCTGCTCAAGAGCGTTATGAGCTGTGCAAGGTGCGACCGAAGGAGCGGAAGCTGGTGGCCTCGTGTCGGCTGCATGATGCGGTGAACGAAGGTCTGGAACTGAAGTGGTAGACCCCCGGAAAGGGGGTACCTTAGCAAAGTCAAAATCTGCTAGGATAAGCCCTCACAGCCAGCTCGGCATAATCCGGGACTCGGGATATACTACGCTATGCCGAATTCGGCATAGCGTAGAGACCTTCACGTTCCGTTCCGTGGGAGCCCGGGGGTGAAATCCCCCCCGGGCGACCCGACAAGCCTCCTTGAAGAAGTACGGGCCGATGGCGGCCCGGAACGAGGACAAGAAAGTCTTCAGCGGCCTTCTGTAATCCGTGAAGAGAATCCGCCATGTCTTCAGGTTGGCGACGGCTCGCTCGACGGGCGCACGCAGCGAGCTGATCCGGTTATCGTGGTCCTGCTCGCTCGTGGATAGGCACGGTCTTTCGGCTTACGCACCCGCGTAATGATGTAATCAGTTCCGATGAATCCCTTAGTCGCCGATCACATCGCCGGCCAGCTTGAGGGTTGTCTTGTTATTTCCCAGCCCACAGCTCGCGCTCGTCGGCCCAGGACCAGCACGGCCATAAAATGCCGTCTACCAAGGCGATCGCGCCCCTGGTAGCCTCCGCCGCCTCCTCGGCGGATGGCCCGAACTCCGCGGTAGCCCGATCGATCAGCGGCGCCAGGAACGTGATATACCGCGAGATGGTGGACTGGTCCACATCGAAGATCTCCGCCCACACTTCCTCGATGATGTTCTGGCGCAGGTGTCACTTGCAGAGTTGAGGATGATCCACCTTGGAGAACCTGCCAGTGCAGATATCCATGATCGCGTCAGCCTTGATAGTTTCTTCTTCGGTGGACGTATCGCCGCTGCTGCTGTCGTCCTTCGCGTTGGCCGCGCCGGCGCCAACGAGAATTAAACCAGCAACCATGGCAGTGCTCGTCAGGAAATGATAAACGCCTCGTCGCATAGTGACCCCCAGTGGTTGATCAGTGGTTGGTGTCAAGGAATGATTGTTGCCTTCGGTGTCTTCATGACATCCGCGAGTCATCATGAAAAACACGTTGAACGTATCAGAATACCGGATCGAGGGCCCGGCGCCGCGGGGCCATCGGCTGGTACAGCAACAGCTACAGTTAGGTCGGCCAGCGTAGACCTGCCGTCGCCCGGAGTGGGCGGTGATGACTACAGGAAGAACAGATGGCTGGGAACGACCACGACCACCGCGGACACGGTACCGACTCGTCGCGTACACCCCATGAACCACCGACGTGGTAATGGGTGCGCACCGACGTCACACCCATGCCTGTCCCCGGCCTCACGATTGGGTGACCTGAGAGAGGATAGGAATATTCACGGAGAGATTCACGGGTAGTATCGCTTGACCAGCCGTGTACTGGAGCGCCTTGGAACTACATGCCGCCTTGGTGTTAGTGTCGCTCGTGCCATCCGCACCAGCACCGGCGAAAACTACACCAGCCACCACGGCGGCGATGACCCAAAGAATGGGTGATGACCCAAAGAATGGGTGATGACCCAAAGAATGGGTGATGACCCAAAGAATGGGTGATGACCCCTCGCATAACGCAACTCCCCAGTGTGACGCTCACGCGTGATATCAATCTCAATGGTGTTTCCCCTGCACGCTGAGAGTACTCACCGGGCCGTAACAACACCATGGCGGAAGCACACCAATTACTCGATCGAGAAGATTAACTCCCCCGTAGGGCACGCCGCAGGACACCACAGCAACAATACGACTCTCAGTAGCCACAGTGCGGCGCTAAACGGGTGGCCACGTGATCCACGGACGTTCCCAGATCACTTGGCGTGAGGAAGCGGTCTGGTGACGAGATGACGATCTTCGGCGTGTCGCGCCGGTAGGCGAACGAAGCTCCGGTAGGACGAGCGGTCCCTTCACAGACTTCTCGTTACCACGGGAGCTTCGTTGCTGGTTCATCCTGTCATCGGTGACGCCTATGCGACAGCACTCGACGGCGCGGCGTCGGGCGAGTCGACCGATACCGAATGCCTGCTGCCGCGCTTGAGTGCCCTGACCTGGTTCGACGCTTCGCTTTGGTGTCTGACGGGCGTTCGGGGCAGGGCCGGGATCACCCGGTCGCGGTGGTGTTGACGTTGTGCGCGGCGGCGGTCCTGGCCAGGATGCGCTCGTTCACCGCGATCGCCGGATGGGTCGCCGACGTGCCCGCCGAGCAGCTAGTGCTGGGCCAGGCGCAGGTCGGCGTGAAGAGCAACGAGGTGCGCCGCGAGGCGCCCTGTCGTATCCCTAATTCAGTTAGGAGGAACTCGGAAGAAAGTTCTTTGGTCCGATGGCTTACCCGGAGCCGAAAGGTGATGGGGACCAGAGCATGCCATGAATTCGGCGGTCATGTCGATGTTCAAGCCCACCGCCTCGCCCACCCGCATCCCCGTGACGGCCAGCAACCCGAACAACGTGTGGTAGGTCGCCGCGCTCAACGGCCGAGGCCGCCGCGATGCCGCCGCCAGCATCCGGGCGACATCCTCGACGGGCATCGCGCGCACCACGCCCTGGTCGCGCCAGCTCGGGGCGACCGGCACCGCGTCCACCAGTAGTGCCGGTGTGTGACCGTGTGGATACAGAAATCTCAGCA
>JBOHGE010000001.1:0-270835 GCA_050700055.1 Pseudonocardiaceae bacterium | reverse complement strand
AGCAGATCGATGACCACCAGCAGGAATTGGCCACCGAGCTGGCCCGGCGGGGACTGAGCCTGCACCGTGACGCCGACTCGATCACCGTCGAGGACATGCTGACCACCCTGCGCACCGCCATCCGGCGTATTACGTCGCCCCCACCTTTCGAACTACGCCATTAGCCCGCCACGCCGAGTCATCCGCCGGCTTCACGCGCGTCGCGTGCTCCGCTTGACGCGCCCGGTTACCAGTGCTGGAGCGGCGAGGTAGGCGATGAGCAACCCGACTGCGAGCATGCCGGCCAGGACGCGCAACGGCGCGCCGGCGCTCGAGAACGCGACCTCGAGCGCGGACACGGCGAGGCCGACGCCGAATGTCAGCAGACTCACTTGTTGGTGTGACCAACCGGCATCGCACAACCGCTGGTAGGTGTGCTCCCGATGCGGTCGTAGCCAGTTGTCTCCTCGGAGGATACGCCGCAGCAGAGTCCAGCCGGTATCCGCCAGGTACAGCGACAGCGGAGCTAATGCCGCCTCCACCGGCACGCCCCAGAGCACCGAGTAAAGGGCTAGCACGCCGAGCACCGCGCCGAGTAGGTAGCTTCCTACGTCACCGAGAAAGACTTTGGCGTGGACGGCATTCCAGGGAAGGAAGGCGAGTCCAGCAGCGGCGGTGATCGCCCCGACAATGGTGAGTGAAGGATGGTGATACCACAGCCCGACCGCGGCGAAGGTCAGGCCGCCGAGCACGGTGTGCACTCCGGAGATGCCGTTGATTCCGTCCATGAAGTTGAACGCGTTGACGTACCCGGTGATCCATACCGCAGCGATCGCGATCACGACTGCGCTGGGCAGGAATTGCTCAGGCGCACTGCTGAGCAGCAGGTGGGCCACGAACGCGCTGCTGAACAGTTGCAGACTCAGTCGCCCCGCGATCGGGACGCCTCGCAAATCCTCGGCCAATCCGATGGTGAAGAAAAGTACCAGCGTCACGATCAACGGCCACCATATGTGGTCGTTCATGACGGAGATGCCGGCGGCGAGGCCTAGTCCGACGGCTATCCCACCACCACGTGGTGTGGGAACGGTGTGCGAGGAGCGACTTTCCGGGATATCGACAATGGCGTGCGAGCGGAGCATCCGGATCACGATCGGCTGGGCCACGGTGGCGACCACGAGGCAGATCAGCGGTGGAAGCAAAGTGTTGACATTCACGGTACTGTCTCCGGTGAAAGAACAGCAGGCTTCAACGGTCTCTCATCAGCGCGATGGGCCCCGTGCGCTGCGTGAACGGGGCTGTGGCGGTGTGGGGGGTAAGAGCGGATCGAGTGTTTCCGGCGCGGGTTCTCTGGTCAGCTCGACGAGAGCTTTCGACGGGCCGACAGCCGACTCGGTCTCGAATACTCGCCTGGGTTGCAGTGGTGGAACCCACACATGGGAGATAGCTGGGTGCCGTGGCCGCCGGTCGTGCTCTTCGCCGTCACCGAAGAGCACTTCGTGTAGTTTCTCGCCATCGCGCAGCCCGGTGTACACAAAAGACGCCGAGCTTCCGGCGATTTCCATCAGTTGACGGGCTACATCGATGATACGTACGGGCGCGCCCATATCGAGCACGAGGGCCTCACCGGGCGACCCGATAGCGGCTGCCTGGATGACGAGTTGCACAGCCTCGGGGGTGGTCATGAAGAACCGGGTGACATCGGGATGCGTGATGGTGATGGGGCCACCGCTGGCTAGTTGCTCGGCGAACGTGGTGAGGACCGAACCGCGGCTTCCCAAGACGTTTCCGAACCGCACCGACAGGAAGGTTCCGGCTGAGCTGCCGGCGGCGTCGGCGACGAGCCGCTCCCCGATTCTTTTGGACCGGCCCAGTACACTACTGGGGTTCGCGGCCTTGTCTGTTGAGATGTTGACGAACTTCTCGACGCCTACGTCGCGTGCTGCCTCTAGTACGTGGAGCGTGCCGAGCACGTTCGTCTTCCAGGCTTCGGCTGGATACTGCTCCAGCATGGGCAGGTGTTTGAGCGCAGCTGCGTGAAAGACGACGTCCGGCCTGCGGGTGTTGAAGATCTCCGTTACGGTCTGGGCGTCCCGGATGTCGGCGAGGATGACATCCGGTGAATCCAGCAGTGCTGAACCATAGATCGACAGCTGCACGGCGTGCAGCGCCGACTCGTCCCGGTCGAGCATCATCAGCTCGGCCGGCCCGAATTCGTAGATCTGGCGACATAGCTCGGAACCGATGGATCCGCCCGCACCGGTGACGAGAATCCGCCGGTTGGCGAGGTACCCGGCGATCTCCGTGATGTCGATCTCGATCTGGCGACGACCTAAGAGGTCGATGATGTCGAGGTCGCGTAAGTCGGAGTAGCCCACCCATGGGCGTAACAGCTCGCTGAGCGAGGGCAGCACCTTCATGCCGAGCCCGGCCTCGATAGCGGTCCGCGAGACCTCGCGCAGGACCGGGGTGCTGGCCTCCGGCATGGCGAAGACGAGCAAGTCGGCCTTGGTGACCCGCGCCACCTCGCCGATGTCCTCTCGCCCGCCGAGCACGGGCACGCCGGAGATGCGCATGCCACGGACGTTGGAACCGTTATCGATCAGAGCGACCGGGAGGTAGCCGCTTGCGGCGTCGGACAGCATGACACGCACTAGTTGGCGCCCGGCGGTACCGGCCCCGAATATGATCACGCGCCGGGTGGTGGTGCCGCTGGGTCGGGTTTGTTGCTCGTGGTGTCGGCGCGTGAGAAGCCGGACAGCGCAGGCGATCGATAAAGCGACCAGGGTGGCCGTCGGCACAACCGTGCGTGGTGCCCAGGATTGCCCGAGCAGCAGGACCAGTGCGAACAGCAGCAGGCCTACCAGGGCCGTGACGCGGGCGAGGGTCACTACCTCGTCGAGACTGCCGACCCAGTAACGGCCACGGTAGATGTGCAACCCGACCCCGAGGACCAGCTGCGCGGCGATCGCGACGCCGGAGATTCGCAACAGACCCGGTAGATCGATCGGGGTGGTGTCGAAATCGGTGTGGAGCCAAAAGCCGATCAGTAGACCGAGTGCCCACGCCAGGCTGTCCCAGCCGGGCATGATCAAATCGCGCCCGAACCGCTTCCGCCCCATCGAGCCTCTCTCGTCCGGACAAAATAACCTTACGTGACAATATCGGACAAAAAACTCCTCTGTTACTCTTTTGGGGTACCCCAAACAGGTGATGGTCGGCGGTTCTCGGATTGGTTCGTCGCTCGCTGCACACGCGATCGAAAGGTGATCATGAAGTCAGCTGCCGTGCTCGGCGGTTCCGGGTTCATCGGCTCGGCGTGCCTGGCCACCTTGCAGGCGGCCGGCTGGAACGCCCGCGCGCAACCTGCTCCCCGCCTGGTGACCAGCGCGCGATCCCGGGGCCAGTTGACCGATGAGCTGCTACGCCACCAGGCCACCATCGATCAGTTGGCCGAGACGCTCGACGCGACCGATGTAGTGATCAATGCCGGGGGGATGCCCGCCCCCGCAGCCGGCGACTCCGATAACCTTTTCGGCGCGAACTCGCTGCTGCCCGCAGTGGTGGCCGCCGCTGCCCGCCACGCCGGTGTGCACCGGTTCATCCAGCTCAGCTCGATCTCGGTGCAGGGGCGGATGGATCCCCTCGACGAGACCATGCGCCACCACGTGCACTCGCCCTATTCGAGCAGCAGGTCGCTCGGTGAGCGGATCCTCGACGGACCGGAACACGATCATGCGGTGATCCTGCGCTTGCCGGGGGTGCACGGCGCGACCCGATCGATCACCCGGCAGCTCGGTCGCGTTGCTCGCTCACCGTTGTGCTCGACGGCCGGCCACGGCGACCGTCCGACTCCGCTGGCCCTGCTCGAGGACGTGTGCGCGGCCGTCGAGTTCCTCGCCTCCTACCAAGGGGAGGTGCCGAAGGTCGTCCTCCAGCCGACCGGTGGGATCACCACCGGCCGGCTCCTTGAACTGCTCGGCGGCCGCAAGCCCCGGCGGATACCGGTCAGTGTGGCAAAACTGGTGACCGCAGGGCTCTTGCTCATGGGCCGGAGATCCGCCGGCATCCATACGCTGGGAAGGCGCATCGAGCTCATGTGGCTCGGTCAGGGCCAGCAGCCCAGCTGGCTGACCGGTGCCGGCTTCGTGTCACCCGCCGGTGTCGAGGGCTGGGCGACCGTGGGACGCGCCGTGAACCCACGCTGAGCGGATCGGCCCGTCCCGGTGCCGGCAGCGCCCGCACCCGTCGCCAGAGCACATCGGTGCAGACCAGCGCCACGGCCAGGATCACGACCAACCGGGCGCCCCCGCGTTCGTTGAAGGTGAAGGTCCCCACCCACATGAGGTCGCTCATTCCCGATGCCGCCACCAGTGCGGCGATGCGGGCGATGGCGTCGTTCCTCGTACTGAGCGGCCGCTCGACAACTCTGTGCAGCACACGGTCGAGCCACCGGATCGCCAGACCGAACACGACGACCATGAGTGGGATGCCCAGTATGCCGAAGTCGTAGTACCATTCGCCCAGCGACAGTGCGGATAGCGACGTGCCCTCGGTGTATGTTCCCTTCTTGAGCAGTAAGTCGGTGAGAACGGATCCGAAACCGATCGGTTTGCCCTCCCACCAGATGCGAGGAACGTACAGGAAAAACGTGGCCACGAAGGTGGAGCCGTGGCCGTAGTCGATGGTCCCGCCGTTGATGCCCTCGATGACCTGCCCGAACGTGAGCAGTGGGAGGATGACCGAGCCGATACCGTGGTCCTCGGTATCGGCTGTTCCCGGGTACAGCTGCTGAAAGAATGCCACCCGCATCGCCCCGAACACCAGTAATGCGCCTGGTATGGCGGCCAGGGTGAGGAGTTTCGCCGAGCGATGGGGGAGGTAACGGCACGCTGCGGCGGCGAACGCGATACCCAGAGTCGCCAGTTTGAGCCGGCCGTACCCGGAGAAGAAGACTGTGGTGTACACGACGAAGCCGGTCACCGCGGCGAACAGGTACCAGGGCCGACCAGCCGGCCCGCCGGGATGGTGAAAGGCCGCGCACACCAGGAACACGAGGCTTACGAAGGCCGTGGCGTCGACGAAGACGATCTCGATTCCGGCGAGGTGCGCGGCCAGTGCCGTCACCAGTAGCACCAGCCCGGTCTTGCCCGTCCATGCGATCACCCGCTCGGTCGCGTGGCCGCGGGCCCGTTCGCCCGGGTAGGACGTGCGCCAGAACAACAGGTACAATACGACGTGGCTGAAGTAGCACAGCACCGTTGCCGGGTATAGCAGGTGCGGCACGTCGGATCCGTACAGTGCCGAGTAGTAGATCGCCGCGAAGCCGACGAAGATCGATGCGGATATCGAGTACACGCCGGCGGCAGTGATCTGCCGGCCACCGTGCGTCCAGAAAACCCAGCCGCCGAATACCAGCTGGAGGGTACCCAGCACGGTGAGTGCGACGGCGGCTCCCATACCGGCACCGCGCAGAGCGAGAACGACCAGCCCCAGTGACACCCATACCGGAGCGAGAACGAGACCGGCCCCGAGGTGGCGGTATTCAGCGGTACCGGTCGGCGTCATTCGACGTTCCCGGGTGATTCATGAGAGCAGTGACCAGCGCATGCCCTGAAGGAGGACGAATGAGTGGCCAGGTCGTGGTGGATGTCGCGGGTGGACCGCACGGTGGCGCGGCGCGTTACCGCAACGAGCTCGAACGCTACCTCGCCAGCGAGGGCCGCTATGACGTGCGCGTCGTCGGAGCGGGCCGGTACCTCACGGCCGACTGGCTCGTCCGCCGGGAGCTGAAAGCGTTGACCGCGACACGTAAAGTGGCCTTGAACAACGCCGCCTTCATGACGCCGGGCGGGCAGCGGTGGACGGTGTTGCAGAATGCGCTGCACTACCTGACCGAATCCGAGAAAAGCGAGTTCGGTGCGACGGTACCGCGCTCGGTGCACGCGCAGGCGGTCGTCGTGCGTTTCGGCGCGAAGCGGTCCGATGTCTTGATCGCGCCGTGCACCGCGATGGCTGAGCGAGTGATCACGGTGCTGCCCGAGGTGCGCGACCGCGTGGTGGTCCGGTTCAACCCGATCGCGCCGGATTGGTTCCCGCGCAGCGACGTCCGGGACCCCGCGATCCTGTGTCCGATCATTTTCTACCCGTACAAGCGGATGGACGAGCGGCTCGCCGAGCTGGTGGCGGCCCTGGACGCCTACGGTGATCCGCAGGTGCAGGTGTGGGTCACCGCGACGGCCGCCCAGCTGCCGGCGTTGCTGGCCGGCCACCCCCGCATGGTCCTGCTGGGCCAGTTGTCCCTCGAGCAGCTCTGTGCGGTCTGGTCCCGGTGCCGGGCCGTCTACTTCCCGACCGGGATCGAGTCGTTCGGCTACCCGTTGGCGGAGGCCCGGCTCAGCGGCCACCCGGTCATCGCCCGCGACACCCCGCAGAACCGGGAGATCGCCGGTGACGCCCTGTGCCCGTACCCCGCGGGCGACGATGACGCGCTGCGTGACGCGGTGGCCCGGGCGCTGACCACTGAGACGTCGGCTGATCCCGCGCCGTTCGATCCGACGAGGTATTTCACCTTCCTGCTCGGTGAGAACGGGACTCGATGAGGTCATGAGATCCGCTGGCGGATCGTCGACGGCAGGCGACGGGCCAGCAGCGTTGCGGCGATGACCCCCTCGGCGCACAGGGTCGCCAGCACGCCACCGGTGACTCCGAGCAGCGGGATTGCGATGGCCAGTGACACTGTGCTGAGCACGGCGAGCGACACCGCGATCCGCGCGGCAGCGCGGTACCGGGCGTCGCCGATGGCGTTGGTGGCGATGATGCGGTTGAACAGGACGAAAGGGATGGCCAACCCGAGAATCCTCAACCACGTCGAGACCTCCGGCGAGGTCAGCGCCAGTACGTGGGTGACCAATGACGGTGCACCGACGATGATCACCATGGTGCAGAGGATGCCGCCCCCGAGGCTCAGCAGCTCGGCGTCGTGGCGCTTGCCCGCGATCGGGTCGGGGCCGAGGCGACGGCGGGCCCGCATTGCCACGAGCATGAGCAGGCCGGACTGGAAGACCTGCAGCAGCGCTTGGTAGGCGGCAGCGACCGCGCCGAAGGCACCCATCACGTGCACCGGGACGACCAGCGGGAGCCCGATGCTGGGGGCTTTGAGGGTGTACAGCTCGGCCACGGTGTAGACGTACAGGGCCCGACCGGAGCGAAAGGCGCGGCGCGCGGCCGCTGCGGTGGGCCGGTCGTTCGTCATGGCGTGCAGCGCGGAGCTGCGCCCGGCCAGCAGCTCCAGCGAGACGAGGTTGAGGATCGCTCCCACCAGCAACGCCGTCGTCAGGTGCGCGCCGGCCAGGAACGTCACCAGTGCCCCAGCCTTGCTGAGGTAGGTGGGCACAGCGGTCCGCAGCAACCGCATGTCCCGGTACAGCGCAGCCATGGACAGCTCGGCGGCGTTGTTCGCGATGAACACCAGGGCGGCGGCCGCAAGAGCCAGGGTCGAGTAGCCGCGGGTGCTGTAGAAGCTGCCCACGGCCAGCGCGGCGAGCAGCAGTGCGGGTAGGACCACGAGCATCTTCTGGCTGCGCACCGCGCGGCGCTCGTCCTCGGTTCCGCTGAGGTAGAGCATCCCGGAGCCGCCACCGGCCGCTACCCCGATGATCGCCAGCACCGCGGCCATGACGGTGTACGCGGCGATCTCGGCGATCTCACCACGGCGCGCGGCCAGGGCGATGAGCAGCGCGTTCAGGAGGCCGCTGAGCAGCGTGGAGCCGGTGACCAGGACGAAGCCACCAAGGGTGGTCCCACGGCTGGGTGCAGAACCGACCATGGTCGACGCTCCTGCCGGCCGCCTCAGCTGCGGTGCCGAGCGATCAGGCCGAATGTGGTCTGCGGGCCCACGCGGCTGCCGACCGCCTGCATCCAGTCCGCCTGCGTCGACCAGTAGGTGACCAACTGCACCGCCGCGAAGTGTGGTCGGAGTAGCTCCTGCAGCGCTACTTCGTCGACACCGTCTCGAACGACGTGGTATTCGACCATGTCCGAGATCTTCGTCTCGTCCAGTTCACCCTGTAACCGTCGCCCCGTGGTCGCCAGCCCGCGCCGGAACTCGCCCTGGGGTAGCCGCCACCCGAGGTACGCCGCGCGTTCGACCAGCCGGGACAGGCGTGATCGCCGGGCGTACCAGAGGGGGTCCTGGAAGCTCACGAAGGCGCCACCCGGGGTGATCTGCCCGACATAGGACCGCACCGCGGACAGGTAGTCGGGGATGTGATGCAGGACGGACAGGCAGACGACGACGTCGACCGGCCCAGCACGACCGGCGGCGCCTCCGTCGGGGTCCAGGGTCACCTGCACCTGATCGTTGTGGCGGAACCGCTCCTGCAGCACCTGCGCGCTGGGCGCACTCATCTCGGTGACCTCGACCTGTGCGCCCATGGCGGCCAGGTGGTCGGTGAAGACCCCGTGTCCGGCGCCGACCTCCAGCACGCGGCAGGTTCCCCGAGCATCGAGCACCTCGCCCACGACGTCCTGCAGCGTCGTGACGACGGTGTTGCGCAGGGCGTGGTGCCGGATGTGGGGTGAGCCGGCGGCGTAGTCGTGGCCCTCCCCGTGCCCGCTCTGTTGCAGGTCTGCCATCGACACCGGTTGCTGCCCGGTCCGCTGCCTCGTGCTACCGCCTCGGGTGATCACTCGAACGAGTGTAACAGCCGAATGTGATCACCGATATGTCCGTTAGATGGCGAAAGTGGTTAACACTTTGGAGTGAATTGAGTGAGATTTTGATTACCGATGGTGACGAGTTTGTCGGTACCCGAGGACGTGGGGCTGGTCTGGTACCGGGGCGCACCCGGTGAGGATCGGGATCATCAGCCAGTGGTACTCGCCCGAACGCGGGCCCAATCCGTCGCCCCTCGCTGCCCAGCTGTCGCAGCGCGGTCACCAGGTCAAGGTCCTGACCGGCTTTCCCAACTATCCCACCGGCACGATCTTCGCCGGTTACCGGCAGCGGTGGTCACACCGTGAGGTCGACGGGCGGGTCCAGGTGCGCCGGGTACCGCTGTATCCCAGCCACGACACCAATGGCGTCCGGCGAGCGCTCAACTTCCTGAGCTTCGCATCCACCTCGACAGCCGCGGTCGGTTTCCTCGACGACTGCGACATCGTCTACGTCTACGCCACCCCCATGACCGTGGCGACCGCTGCTGCTGTGGGGCAAGCGCTGGGTGGCCGTCCTTACCTCCTGCACATCCAGGACCTGTGGCCCGATTCCGTGCTGGAGTCCGGGATGGCCGGCGGCAGGGCCGTGCGCCCGCTGCTGTCGGGCATCCTCAACGGAGCTCTCCGGTACCTCTACCGGCGTGCTGCACACCTGATCGCCATCGCGCCGGGCATGAAGCAGACCCTGGTGGACCGCGGCGTCCCGGCCGGCAAGATCTCGGTCGTCTACAACTGGTGTGGGGATGAACGCCCGGCCCCGCCGAGCTTCGATCCGGTGGTGCGCGCCCGGCTCGGCCGACCCGATCGGACGCTGGCGGTGTTCGCCGGCAACGTCGGCCAGATGCAGGACGTCGGGACCATCGTGCGGGCAGCGGTACTGTGCCAGCACGACTCGCCGCTGGATGTGGCGATCGTCGGGTCGGGCACCGCAGGCACCGCGGCCCGGCGGCTCGCCACCGAGCTGGGCGCGACCAACATCCGGTTCTTCGACCGGGTCGATGTCGCCGACATGGCGCCCATCTACGCGGCGTCGGACTACCAGCTCGTCACGCTCAAGGACCGGCCGGTGTTCCGGGCCACGATCCCCTCCAAGCTCGGGGACGCTCTGGCTGCCGGTTGCCCGGTCATCACGACGGTGCCGGGTGATGTCGCCAGGATGTGCGCTGCGGGCGGCTTCGGCTTCTCCTGCGAACCGGAGAGCCCCTCGGCCCTCGCCCAGGCGTTGCGGCTGGCCTGCGCGGAGGACGAGCCGGCGCGCGGGAAGAAGCGGCGAGCGGCGTGGGACTACTACTGGACGACCATGTCGATGGCCGCGTCGATGGAGAGCTTGGAGACCATCCTGGCCGGCGCAGCTCGTCCGAAGACGCCGAGGAAGCGGGCATGACCACCCGCTACGCCGGCAAGCGTGCGCTGGTGACCGGCGGAACCGGCTCGTTCGGGCAGACGATGGTGCGCCGCATGCTGGCCACCGACATCGCCGAGGTGCGGGTGCTCAGCCGGGACGAGGCGAAACACGATCTGATGCGCCAGGAGCTGGGCGACTCCCGGGTGCGGTTCTACGTCGGGGACATCCGCGATTACCTCAGTGTCGAGCGGGCCAGTCGCGATGTCGACCTCGCCTTTCATGCGGCGGCCCTGAAACAGGTGCCCTCGTGCGAGTTCTTCCCCATGGAAGCGGTCCGGACCAACATCATGGGCAGCGACAACGTGGTGCGGGCCTGCGAGAGCAACAGCGTCGGTTCGCTGGTGTTCCTGTCCACCGACAAGGCGGTATACCCGATCAACGCGATGGGCATGAGCAAGGCGCTGATGGAGAAGGTCGCTCAATCGCACGGGCTCAACAATCCCCATGCCGAGACGGTCGTGTCCTGCGTCCGGTACGGCAACGTGATGTACTCGCGGGGGTCGGTGATCCCGTTGTTCATCCGGCAGCTCAAAGCGGGCAAGCGGATCACCGTCACGCACCCGGACATGACGCGCTTCATGATGTCGCTGGCCGAGGCGGTCGATCTCGTCGAATACGCCTTCACCCACGCCCATCAAGGTGACCTGTTCATCCGCAAGGCGGCCGCGTGCACGCTCGCCGACCTGGTCACCGCGCTGGGCAACCTGTTCGGCCTCCGCCCGCAGGTCGACGTCATCGGGATCCGGCACGGCGAGAAGATGTCGGAGAGTCTGGCCAGCCGCGAAGAGCTGGCCCGCGCGAAGGACCTCGGCGACTACTTTCAGGTACCTGCCGATGCCCGCGACCTGAACTACGGCCTGTACTTCGACGTCGGCGACCTGGAGCAGGCGCGGCTGGCGGACTACGACTCACACACCGCAGTCCGGCTCGGCCTCGATGAGGTCGAGAGATTGCTGCTGAGCCTGCCCGAGGTGCGCGCTGAGCTGACCGTCGCCGATCGCCGCCGGGCCGGCGTCGCATGACGGCGGCGTGCCTCGCGGCCACCGGAGCCGGTGGCTTCCTCGGCTGGCACACCCGGGTGCGGGCGCGGGCGCACGGGATCGGCGAGGTCACCCCGGTGCGGCTCGGTGCCGGCGTCAGCATCGATGCCGTGGCCGGGGCGGTCTCCGGTGCCGATCGGCTGCTGCACCTCGCGGGCGTGAACCGCGGATCTGCCGATGAGATCAGGGAGGGCAACGCTTTGCTCGCCCGGCAACTTGCGGCCGGACTGCGCCGGGCCGCCACGCCGCCGCCGATCATCGTGTACGCGAACTCAAGCCAGGCCGGCAATGGCACCGATTACGGTGCCGCCAAGATGGCGGCAGCGGAGATCCTCGCCGGCGCCACCGAAGACCTGGGAGTGGAATTCGTCGACGTGTGCCTGCCCAACCTTTTCGGGGAGCACGGGCGACCGTTCTACAACTCCGTCGTCGCCACATTCTCCCATCAGCTGGCTCAGCACGGGCAACCAGAAGTCGAGGTGGACCGGGAACTGACCCTGTTACACGTCCAGGATGCCGCCGACCTGTTGTTGACGGCCACGCCCGCGTACCGCGTGGACGTCGATGTCAGCCGCCGGACGGTGAGCTCGCTGCTCGGCACGTTGGCACACTTCGCTTCCCGCTACCGGGTCGGCGAGATCCCCGAGCTGCGTGATGCCTTCGATATAGCCCTGTTCAACACCTACCGCTCGTTCACTTTCCCCACCACGGGACCGATCCCGCTCACCCGGCGCAGCGACCAACGGGGGTCGTTCGTCGAGATGGTGCGAGCCCACGGTAGTCCCGGTCAGTCGTCCTACTCCACCACCGGGCCGGGGATCGTGCGGGGCCAGCACTTCCACCTCGCCAAGGTCGAACGATTCGTGGTGATCTCCGGCCAGGCCGAAATCGCGCTACGACGTGTCCTGACCGACGAGATCGTGCGATTTCGGGTATCCGGTGCGGAGCCGGTTGCCGTCGATATGCCCACGATGTGGGTGCACAACATCGCCAATACCGGTGCCGACCTGCTCTGCACTTTCTTCTGGACCAACGACCTGTTCGATCCGGCGTCTCCCGACACTTATCCGGAGGACGTGTGAGCGCACAGCGACCCATCAAGGTCGTCACCATCATGGGCACCCGACCAGAGATGATCCGGTTGTCCCGAGTCATCGCCAGGCTTGATCGGATGACTGTGCACATCGTCGTGCACACCGGCCAGAACTATGACTACGAACTCAACGAGATCTTCTTCGATGACCTCGGGCTACGGCGTCCCGACCATTTTCTCAACGTGGCGACCTCCTCCCTCGGCGCTACGCTGGGTGACATTCTGGTCAAAGTCGAAGGCGTGCTCGAACGGGAGCGACCGCACGCGGTACTCGTGCTCGGTGACACCAACAGCTGTATCTCGGCCGTCATGGCTCGGCGGATGAGGATCCCGGTCTACCACCTGGAAGCCGGGAACCGCTGCTTCGACGCCAACGTGCCCGAGGAGGTCAATCGCCGCATGGTCGACCATGTCGCCGACTACAATCTCGTCTATACCGAGCACGCCCGCCGCAACCTTCTCGGTGAAGGGATCCACCCCAGCCGGATCATGCTCACCGGATCGCCCATGCGGGAGGTCCTCGACCACCACCAGAAAGCGATATCGAACAGCGCTGCCCTGAGCCGCCAAGGCTTCATTCCGGACGAGTACCTGCTCGCCAGCCTGCACCGGGAAGAGAACGTGGACGATCCAGCACGATTTTCCAGCCTGTTACGGGCGTTGCGGGCGCTGGGTACGGAGTACGGGCTACCCGTCCTGGTGTCGACGCATCCGCGGACCCGGAAGCGCCTCGAGCATCAGCCGCCGGAGCTCACCGAGAAGCTGATCCTCCATCCGCCGTTCCGGTTCACCGATTACGTCCGGCTCCAGCAGTCGGCCCGGGTGGTGCTCTCCGACAGCGGGACGATCAGCGAGGAATCCATCATGCTCGGGTTCCCTGCGGTGACTCTTCGGGACAGCATCGAACGGCCCGAAGCCGTCGACTCGGGGGGCATCGTGTGTACCGGTGTCGATGTCGACGCCATCGTCGATGCGGTGGCGATCGTGCTCGATCAGTACCAGCACGAGGGGCGCCCGGCGATACCGGCGGAATACTCGGTCCCGGACACGTCGCGCCGTGTAGTCAACTTCATTCGATCGACGGTGCACAACCGGCGGCTTCGTGAAGCCTCGCTGTAAACAATCCTCGGTGTCATGGGAGGCGCAACTGTGACGCTACGTGAGTACCTGCGGGTGCTCAAGGACTGGATGCTACCCGCCGGAGTTCTCCTCGGCCTGCTGTGCGCGGCGGTATTCGCCTGGTCCGTTACTCCGACTTACGCCGCGACCACCACATTGTTCGTGTCCGCTCAGGGGCTGCAGGGCGACGCCTCCCGGGCTTATCAGGGCCACCTGCTGTCCATGGCGAAAGTGAGCACGTACACAGCGTTGATCATGAGTGATCGCACCCGTGCTGTGGTCGGTGACCGGCTGCACACACAGATCGCACCCGGACGGATCACGGCTACCGCGCAGCCGGAGACCGTACTGATCACAGTGACGGTGACCGACACATTCCCCCAGCGGGCACAGCAGATCGCGGATGCTGTCGGCGCGGAGTCCGTCGAGTTGCTGGCCCAGCTCGAGAAGCCGGCGGATGACATAGCGGCGCCACCGATCGTGACCACTCGGGTGGTTCAGTCCCCGTTGTTGCCCGTCCAGCAGATCTCGCCGCATCCGGCCTGGAATCTGGCCGTAGGCGCGGTCGCGGGCCTGCTGCTCGGTTACGCACTCGCCTTGCTCCGCTACGTGGTGAACTCGTCGCCGGCGGCGGTTGAGCCGATCTCAGCAGTCGGGTCAACCGCCAACCTACAGCTCGAGGATGGGACCGTTCTCACGACGGAACCCCTTCGAAGCCGGCGACGTTCGAGAAGAACCTGATGTTTGGATCGAAGCCGTTGATCGTGCCGTGATTCTGGCCGTCGAGAGGCGTTACCATGAAATCGGTGAGCCGCAGCCAGGAACGGAAGCAGCACGTGTTCTGTCCGGTGACCGTGAACCCTTGTGCGGCATTGCTCCACTGCCAGTAGCCGCCCTGGACGGAGAGTCCACCGCCACCGGGTCCCGCGCTTATCCGGGCGAATGAGCGAGATTGCTCCGAGTGTATTCCGGTGAGAATAAGTCCCGCGCCGTTGGTGAGCTCGATATCGACGTCCGTCGAGCCGATGAACCCGCAGTTCGTGCACTCGATCGTGCCGCCGGCTGCACTGCGCAGGCCGATCGGAGCATTGAAGACGTAAACACCTCGGAACGTGTTCGAGGTGGCTTGCGGGTTCGACACCGATATGCCGGCGCGGGCTGCTCCGAATATCGCCACATTGGTGACGGTGTTGGAATCGCCGTTCAAGGAGTCGGTCCAGAGCAGTCCGTAGTCGAGGTTCCCCGGCACTCCTGGGCTGCCGATCCTCAGATTTGACAGCTGGTTTCCGAACGGCCCACCGGATGGTGCGTTGGCGAGCTGCACGGCGGCGGTGGCGCGCTGCCCGCTGGGGACCTCGAAGCCGAGATGGTCCAGCACGGCGAATTGCGTCCCGGCCAGTCGCAACATGGGCGAGGTCGCCGGCCCCCGCCAAATGTAGTGCGTGTCACGTATGGTGTCCCCGCTGTCGACGACCAACGTGTTGGTGAGATAGACGACTCGTAGCGCCCTGCTCGCGGGCCCCGGGGCTTGCTGCGACGCCGCCGGCAAGGAACTCGGCGCTATGATGGTAATAATCGCAGCCAACGCTGCAATAACTCCGGCTAGGGCGAGAACAACTCTTGGTTTCGTCATCTGTACTCTCAGTGATATCAGCGGACCGCTGGATCGGATCCGGACACAGTGTTGCATAAGGCAAGAGGGCGGTTGTCTTCTCCATCCAACGGCAGTGCCCTGATTTTGTGATCACTGACGGCGAGGGCTCGGCTCCCCAGAGAAGGGCGAGCACCCGCGCCGTATCGTGGATTGGTGACCCTGCCATCGCTGCCGGGCCTGCCCCGCCGGACCGTGCTCTGCGGGATGGCCGCCGCTACCGCCGCCGCGCTCGGGCTGGGTTCCTGCGCATCCACCCGGAGCGCAGCCACCCGTAGCGACATCCCCCCCGGCACCGGGAACCTGGACGCTGAGCTGGCTGGACTCGTGGCTGGGCTGGATCCCGGCGGACCCTACCGGCACCCCACCGGTGCCGAACGCCAGCAGGCGCGTACCGGCACCGGCCGGCTGCTGCGTGGTGACATCGCTGCCGCTGCGCAGTCCTTCGGCCCGCTCGGCATGGACACCAGCACCGCGGTCGATGCCGCTACCGGCCGCGCCCACACCGTGGTCGCGAGCCGCTGCTGTGCTGACCGCAGCTGGGGTCTGCTGGTCGTCGACCGCACCGCACCCGGCCCGCACCTCGTGCTCGAGGTGCCGCATCCCGTCGCCGACCAGGACTCCGAGCAGATCGGCCTGGCCCTGTTCCGCGCGATCCCCGGCACGGTGCTGCTCGTTGCCGGCGCGCACCGCCGTGCCGCCAACGGCACCGCCGACGTCGCCCATCAGCCCGATTCGCTGTTCCACGCCATCGCCACGCACCTCGCCGACGCCGGCTTGGCCCAGCTTCAGCTGCACGGCTACCACGACGAGAGCCTGCCCAGCCACCAGATCGTCATCTCCGCCGGCGCTGGACAACCCGACCCGCTCGCCCAGCACGCCGCCGACCGGCTGGCCGCCGGCGGGTTGGATGTCTGCCGCGCGTGGCGCCTCGACTGCGGTTCCCTTGAGGGCCGTGGCAACGCGCAAGGCCGCGCCGCCGCCGAGCACGGCCATGCCTTCGTGCACCTTGAGATCAACCGCAGCACCCGCGCCGACCCGGACCGGCGTGCCACGCTCCTCAACGCACTCGCCGCCACTTATAACCGAACCTGAGACACTGGTTCTTTCGGCCGCCGGAATCCGGCCGGACGGAGTATTTATCCGGTGGATTTCCCGTTCTACTGGAAATGTGCCGGTGATGTTGCTGGACTGTGACCACGTCACCATGTCCGGCGTCGCACCCAGGATGGACTTGCGCGAGAACTGATGTGCCAGAACTAATACGGGAGTATGCCGCAGTTCGCGGCGCGGTGGCTGTCGTCGTTTTCATCGTGCTGTTTCGCATCGCTGCGTATCGCTGGAGGGACCGTGAGTCACACCGGGGGCCGCCTGATATCGGGCTGGACTGACCGGCACGTCGTGGTGGCGGTGGCGATAGCGGCGACCGGGATCACCGGTGTGCTCACCCATGCCGAGCGGGCACCGTTTCACCTGGTGGTGGGCGTTGCGCTGGTGGTGACCGGGGGGCTGGCGCTATCTCTGAACGCCTTGGGCGGGATGGTGGCAGGCATTGCGGTCGCGGCCGGTGTGATCGCGACCAAGCAGTGGTCCGGCGCCTGGGACGGCGACGCGTTCCTCGGTTCGTTGGCGTCGACACTCGGTCTGGTCCTGGTCGGCGGGCTGGTCGGGCTGGCCGGCTCGCGGCTGCCGGACCGGGCCGCGGTGCACGGCGCCGTGGTCGATGGCGCCGGTGTCGATAGCGCCGGTGTTGATAGCGCTGGTGTCGATAGCTCAGGGCCGGCACCCGCCTACGGTTCGCTGGGGCTGCTGACCGCCGAGGTGGCCCTGGTACGGCTCGACGAGGAGATCGCGCGCGCCCGGCAGCACGACCGCCCGCTGACCATGATCGTCGTCTGGACCGACATCACCGACCAGACCCTGAGCGAGGACGCGCGGCGCGCAGCGCTCCGTACGGTCGCCCGGCTGGTCGACAGCCTGCTGCGGGAGACCGATGTGCCGTTCGCGCTGACCACCGATGAGGTGGGGGCGATCCTGCCGAGACCGGCGCCGACGCCGCGTGGCAGCTCGCCGGCCCCTTGCTGGATGCCGCCACCCGCGCCAGCTTCATGCTGCGCGAAGCCGGGCAGCGGCGCAGCGTGGCGGAGTGCGCGCAGCTGCATGCCGGCTTGGTGTCGTGGTCGGCGGATTGCGCGGATGCCGACGAGCTGATGGCGACGGCTCGGCGATCCGTTCGTGAGCCGGCGGCACCGGGACGGGACGTGCCGATCGGGTGCACCCGATGAGTGCTGCCGTGGTCAGCCTCGGCGTTCTGTTGATCATCGCGGTGGCTCTGCTGCTGCACTGGCGGGGATCGGCGATCGACCATCATCGCCGTTTGGATCAGCTTGACGTGCGTATTCACGTCAACGGTATTCGCGGGAAGTCGACCGTCACCCGGCTGGTCGCGGGGGTATTGCGGGAGGGCGGTCTGGTCACGGTGGCCAAGACCACCGGCAGCGCCGCGCGGGTCATCGGGCGGGACGGCGCGGAGCTCCCGATCTTGCGCCGCGGCGCGGCGACGATCAACGAGCAGTTGGATGTGGTCGCCGAGCACGTCACTCCCGACGTCGAGGCGCTGGTCATCGAATGCACGGCGGTGCGACCGCTGTACCAGCGGTACTCCCAGGAGCACATGGTGCGCTCGGACATCACCGTCATCACCAATGTGCGTGCCGACCACCAGGAGGAGATGGGGGAGACGCTGGAGCAGATCGCCGACTCCCTGTCCGTCACCATCCCCCGCAATGGAATTCTCCTCACCGCCGAGGCCCGCGAGCAGCTGCGCGAGCGGCTACGCCGCAACGCTGAGCAGCGCGGCAGCCGGCTGATCTATGCCGACCCGGGCAGCGTCGGCGACGAGGATTTGCGTGGTTTCGACTACCTGCAGTTCAAGGAGAACGTGGCGATCGGGTTGGCGATCGCCCGGTTGCTGGGCATCCGGCGACACGTCGCGCTGCGAGGAATGTGGAAGTCGGTGCCCGACCCCGGTGTCGTCCGGCTGCAGACCTACCACGTGCGGGGCAAACGGATCTTGTGGGTGCCGATGTTCGCCGCCAACGACCGGGAGAGCGTCGTGCTCACCTTCGAGCGGCTGCAGGCGCAGTTCCCGCCGGGGGCGACGGTCATCGGCATCCTGAACAACCGCCGTGACCGCGGGCGCCGAGCGGAGCTGTTCGCGCAGCTGGTGCCCACCGAGCTGGCCCGCTACCTGGACCACGTCGTGACCTTTGGGGCCTACCAGGAGCAGGTCGGCCGGATCATGACGGATCTCGGCTACCCGGGGGAGCGGATCCACCTGCTCGGCGAGACGGTGAGCTCTACCGTGGATGACATCCTCACCCGTCTCGCCGATCTCGTGCCGGGCGGCGATGGTGTGCTGGTGGGCTTGGTCAACATCCACACCAGGCCGGCGGAGCTGCTGATCGAGCATTTCAAGCGCCTGGGCGGAGCGGGTCAGCGCAACGAGCTGGCAGAGTCACGCGATCCGGCCAGCATGCCGGCCGGGGTGGTCCGGATGCGTCGAGCCGCCGCGCACCGACCCGGCAGGCTCACCGGCGGTGCATGAGTACCTCGTCCGCCCCGAGGTGGTGCGCGTTGCCCTCGTGGTCGGAGTGGTCGTCAGCATGCTGTGCTACGAGCGGCTGCAACTCACCACCGGTGGTGCGATCGTCCCTGCCTACCTCGCGCTGAACCTACCGGTGCCGCTGCTGACCGTCATGACCATCGCCGCGGGTGGGGTGACCTACCTGCTGGTGAGCCTCGTCGCGGCTCGGCGCAGGATGCTCTACGGCCGCCGGAAGTTCGAGGTCGAGATCCTGGTCGGGCTGGCCGTCACCATGATCGCCACCGTGGTGGCGAGCCGGCTCGGCGCGCTCGATCCGATCTTTCTGGGGTTGGCCGGCATCGGCTTTCTGGTGCCCGGCATCCTGGCTCATGACATGGCCCGGCAACGCCCCGGGCGCACCATCGCCGCCGTCGGGGTGACGGCCGCCATTCTGGGCCTGTTCATTTACGTCTACGACTCATTGCTCGATATCGCTACCCTTGACGGGGAGCCTCCCGCGCCGCAGCTCGCCTCGGTGACCGGGTATGACCCCGAGCTGATCCTGTTCGCGGTCGCCTCCAGCGTGGTGATCGGGATGGCCGTGTTCGCGCGCCTCGGCCTGCGGTCCGGTGGTTTCATCACCGGTGCCTACCTGGCGCTGCTCGCGCCGCGCTGGCCCGACCTCGTCTTCACCGCCGCCGTCGCCGTGGCCACCTGGTTCGTGGTGGTGCACGTGCTCATGCCGCGACTGATTATCTTCGGCCGACGCAAGCTCAGCACCATGGTGCTGGTCGGGGCGATCCTCGCCTGGTCGGCCGAGCTGGTCATCGCGACCGCGACCGGCGGGGGCTACGTCGTCTGGCGCGGCTTGACGACCATGACGTTGATGGTTCCCGCGCTGCTGGCCAATGATGCGCAGCGGCAAGGCTGGGAGAAAACGGCGTGCGGGGCCGGGTTGACCGCGCTGGGGGTGTACGGCGTGATGAACCTGGTGACGGCGCTCGGGGTGTCGTGAGTCAGCCCGAGTCGTCGTCACCGCGGCGGTGACGCCCACCGGATGTGCCACCCGGCCGGCCGGGTAGCACGGCGAGTGGTGAGCCTGCCGGGCGGTCCAGCGTCCACTGGCCGACCAGCATCAGACCGCCGGCCGCCCACTGGGCCACGAGAGGACCGGCCGACGCCGACGTCCGCCCGGCAACCATCCGAATGGACCCCACGTGCGACCGCTCCGCCATCGCCTCCCCGGTCGCCGCGCGCAGCCGAGCCACCATCCGAGCGAGTTCGGACGCGGGAACGCGGCTGCTCGGTCCGGACACGGTCAACCGCGCCACCGGCGCCGATGCGTGCAGATCAGCCATGGTGAGCACGACGCGCAGCGGTCTCTCACCGGTCACCTGGTGCTGTGCTGCAACCAGTACGTGGGTGATCGAGCTCTCGCATTGCCACGGGTCGCATCGAACAGGTAGCGCCACGGGTCCGAGGTCTGCCTCGATCGCACCGGTGCGCGTCGCCAGAGCAGTTTGGACGGCCCGGCCCACCGCCACCCGCAGGTCGATCCTGACGAGCTCGTCAGCCCTGCGGCGTTGGGTGGCCGTCTGCTGCTCGAGCCGGCTGATCAGGTCGGTGACCTCGCCCACCTGGGACACTGCCGTGGCGGTGCAACGGTGTAACCGGAGGTCTTCGTGTTGCTCGGCCAGCTCCGCGAGGCCGTGCACGGTATCGGCCAGGCCGCTGCACCGGTCGGCCAGCTGCCGGACCTGCGCCACGATGGTGTCGAGGTCGCGCAACAGGGCCAGCTGCTCGGCACTCCACGCCCGCGGTTGCCCATCGTCGCGCCGCCACCCGGCCTGCTCGTCGATGCCCACCGGTGTGACGAACGACGCCGGAGCGTCCACCAAGGCGCGGGCGACCCGATTCACGGTGCCGGCGTCCGTCATATGCGAGCAAATGCGAGCACTGCGGGTTCAGTAGGCACCGCTGCCTCTTACCACGGCGCCGACCGTCTTCCACAGGATCAAGGCGTCCAGCGCGAGCGACCAGTTCTCCACGTAGCGCAGGTCCAGCCGGATCGATTCCTCCCACGACAAGTCGCTACGGCCACTGATCTGCCACAGCCCGGTCAGTCCCGGCTTGACGAGTAGTTTGCGCTGCGCGTCCCGGGAATACTCGGCGACCTCTCTTGGCAGCGGGGGACGGGGACCGACCATCGACATCGATCCGGCGATCACGTTGAGCAACTGGGGCAACTCATCGAGTGAGTACTTGCGCAGGAACCGGCCCACTCGGGTCACTCGCGGGTCCTGACGTAGCTTGAACAGCGGACCGGCGCCCTCGTTGTCCTCGGCTAATCCAGATTGGCGCTGATCGGCATTCACCACCATGGACCGGAATTTGATCATCCGGAAGTGCTCGCCGTGCTTGCCGACTCGGAACTGGCGGTAGAAGACCGGTCCGCCATCAGCGCACACCGCGATCGCCAGAGCAATCAGCACCGGCGTGAGCAGTAGTAGCAGCAGGCCGGCCGCCAGCCGGTCACCGACTTCTTTGAGCACCCGTGGTACTCCGGTGAAAGCGGGCTCGGTGAGCCGCAGCAGCGGAAGGCCGTCCACGGCGGCGACGTGCAGCCGGGGACCGGCGATCTCCATGAGGCCGGGATCCACGACCAGTTCGGCACCCGTGCTCTCCAGGTCCCAGGCCAGATGGTGTAGCCGCTTTGAGGTCCAACCCGGTGTCTGAGCGACTGAGACCACCCGGTGTCGGCCGTGTCCCGCGATGGTCGCCACCGAGTCCAGGTCACCGACGACAGGTACGCTGAGAATGCTGCTACTGCCGTCGGTGCCGGTGCCTGAGGGTGTGCAGACGCCGGTCACCGTCCAGCCATGGTGAGTGGCACGCCGGGTGCGCGAGATGAGATTCGCCACCGCGTCCTCGGTGCCGACCGCGAGCACCTCGTGCATGCAGGCACCATTGCGGCGATACCGGTGCAGCAGTTTACGCAGGACCAGCCGACCGACTACGGCAAGCATGAACCCTACCGGGATGACGCCGAATACGTATGGCCGCACCGAGGGTAGTTTTAGAGCCAGGCCGATCAGCCCGACCACCACTGCAAGCGAGACCAGGGCTCGTAGTAGTCGGCTGAACTCCTCAGAACCTTGACCCAGCACCGACGTGTCCCAGGCGCGCGAAAGGCCGAGAACGACGGCCGTCAGCGTTATCAGTACGGGACCGAACGTGACCCGTAGGGGCTCATAGCCGGGTGTGTCCCCCCACCACGTGTGCGTCCCGAGTGAGGCGGCCATCGCTGCTAGATCCGTAATGGCGACCGTTTGCGCGTATCGAATCTCCCAGCGTGGTCGCCGGACCGTAGTGCTCGATTGGCGGGTAGCACGGAAGTTGGTATCGTCGAGCCGCTGCTTAGGCGCCATCGGCGGGCTTCCCATCGATGGCCATCTCCCGTTTCCCGCTGATTCACCTAGGTTGGCTTCCCGATCTGTACCGGCACGCCCATGATCCATGGAAGTATCGCCTACAATCACTCAAAATACTCTGGGTGACTTTGATGACACATAATGTCCCGTTCGGGTGTCACCGGTTAGAGGCTAACTGTCGAGTATGTCGGAGTTGTTGTCGTTAGCGTTACGGGCTACGTGGCTGATACCGCCAGATGAGGATTCCGTCACCACTCGGCTACGCTGGAGTTCTGATGGGAATGACTGCAATGATCGGGCTGGGGACCGTTTGCTGGATCTTGCTGGCGATCCCGATTGCACTGTTGGTGGCAAGAATGATCAGATTGCGGGACTGCCAGCGTTCGGCCGAGGTCGAACCGGCCACACCGGCTCAGCGGACGTCAACTCAGGGTGGGCACATCGGCGCTGACGAGCCGGTACCCCGGTCAACCGGGTGGCGCAGGCGCATCAAGATCCTGCGCAACAAGCGCTGACGCAGGCTGTCAGGTGCCGACCGGTGCCACTCTGAGCACCTTGTCATCGTCGCCGTTGCTGGTCGTGATGTACAGCGCGCCGTCGTCGCCGAGCCGTACTGTGCGGAGCCGGCCATGCTTGCCGTTGAGTTGTGGGAGCTGCCCGACCTCGATGACCGTCCCATCCGGGTCCACTCGCATGAGCAGCAGCTTGGACCCCTTCAGCGCGGCGACGGCGAGTAAGCCCTGCAGATCGCCCCACTGATCGCCCGCAATGAACGCGACACCGCAGATCGCCTCGGTGTCGACGCCTGAGTCCCACACCGCTGGGACTGCGCCGGGGAAGCGCTGCAGGTCGGTCATCGGCACGCTCTCGTCGTAACGGTCCCGGGTGCCACCACGAGACGGGTCCCAGCCGTAGTTGGCCCCGGCTTGCAGGACATTGATCTCATCGTCGACGTCTGGGCCGTGCTCCGCGCTGAAGAGCCGACCGGTTTCCGGTTGCACCGTCACGCCTTGAACGTTGCGATTGCCGAAAGTGAACACGAGCCGTTGCGCGGCATTCGGGGAGGCCGAGAACGGGTTGCCGGGTGCGGGACCGCCGGTGTCGAGGTCGATCCGGAGCACCTTGCCGCCGAGCTGGGTGCGGTCCTGGGCCATCGCTGCTCTCGCCGCGTCGCCGGTGCCCACGTAAAGGTAGCCGTCCGGGCCGATGGTGGGGCGGCATCCGGAGTGCCTCCCGGAGGGGTTCAGCGGCAGACCGGCGACCAGCGGTTCGGCCAACCGGTGGGCCCGCGCGCCATCGGGCGACAGTTCCCACGTGACCAGGCGGACATCCACTGGCCGGCCGCCGTCCTGATGGGTCTGGCAGGTGATGAACCGGCGATTCCTCGCAAAGTTGGGATGCACCACCAACCCCATGAGGCCCCCTTCCCCAGCGACGTAGACGTCGGCCAAGTCGGCGACGACGTCGGTGACCCGAGCGCCAGGCATGGTGGACGACAGCAGCCGGACCCGCGCCGGCCGCTCAGTGATCAGCGCCGAGCCGTTGGGAAGAAAGCCGATGTCCCACCCGTGCTCCAGGCCGGCCGCCACCACATCGACTCGGATCTCGGGAATTGCTGGCGAGCCTGGTGGTCCTGCGAGGCTGCCGGTGTCAGGATCCTGGATGGGAATCACGGGGCTGATCGGGGTGCCCTGCGAGCATCCTAGGGCGATACCGACCAGCAGAACTAACCCAAGCAGACGTAGCACCTTGCACAGCAAACTCTCACTGCGCCGACGTCGCGCTGTCAGGGTCGCTCAGCCCGTCGCCGGCCAGTGCAACACGCAGCCGGACCAGCGCCCGGTGCTGGACCACCCGAACCGCGCCCGGGGTGGACCGGACTACCTGAGCGGTTTCCGCGGCGCTGAGCCCAATCGCGACGCGCAGCACCAGAATCTCGCGCTGCCGGTCGGACAGCACGGCGAGCAGCCGGCCCAGCCGCTCGGACTGCTCGGCTTGCAGCACCCGCTGCTCGGGGCCGTCGTGGTCCACCACGTCGTCGTCGACTTCTGCCATCGGCTCGGACCGATCCCGCACGCCCGCTCGGAAAGCATCGGTCACCTTGTGGGCGGCGATGCCGTAGACGAACGCTCTGAACGACAGCCCCCGGACCTGGTAGTGGCTCAGCGCGGTGAGCACGGCCAAACAGATTTCTTGTGCCACATCCTCGGGCGAGCCCATGCCACGTTGATGACGGCCCATCCGGGCCCGGCAGTACGGCAGGACCATCGCCCGCACGGCCGCCAGCAGCTCCTCAGTGGCTCGCTGGTCTCCGCGGACAGCTCGTGCGACGAGGCCGTTCAGCATGTCCTCGACCTCGCTGCGGCCGGCCGGTCCGGACCGTGTTGCCATGGCGAGTCCCGCAGGGGCCACACCGCCGCATTCCGGAGCACGGACATCCCGGTGGTCGCCCGGCTGTTCGAGCCGGACGCTGGTGCCTGCATCGTTGCCGAGCGCGGTCATCCCCTTCATCGGCCAAGTCCTCATTTCCTGGTCGACGTGACGGTCTGCACGTTCCGCCGGCTGTTCGGGCTGTGCCCTCGGCGTTGGCTCACGTGCTCGGTCCCGAGGTGACCATCCAGCAGAAGGCGCCTGGGAACAGTTCGGGGACTGTCTTGTCCGGTTGTATGGCTGCCGACGTCCCGGTTCATCCTGCTGAGCGCGTTGAGCAGCTCATCGTCTCTCCAGATCGCGATCAGGTCCTCGCCTCGATGATCGGGGTGACAACGCCGGCAACGGTAGGACACCAGCGCCGTGCCGGAGGGTGTTATGGTCACACCCAGGGCACATGATTCGTCGCTCCACGTTCATATCAACACAAAGTGGAATGCCGAGCGACGTCATCGGCCTCGGCTGGCCACCTAATAGAGTGGCTCTGCCGGAGAAGTCGGATCTGGCGCCGATAACGTTACGGTGTAGGTGAGAGTCACGATATGGAGTGAAGCTAATTCATATCGTGGCCGATTTGGCCTGAACCGGCAAGTAGTGCGATGTCACAGTCAGCGTTGGTACCAGCACTGGGGGTGTTTTCCCGGTCGGCGGCCGACCCACCGCCACCGCCCGGCAACCCAACCATCGGCGGATCCTGGCGCTGGCGAAGGCTCCGACGCTACGACAGTGGTCGTCGGCAGCAGTGCTAGGGAGTGCGCGGTGGATGGGTCCGCACCCACCGATCAGATGCCTTCATTCGCATTGCTGGCCGCTCCACGAGCAGCCACGACATCGCTGCGAACGGCAGTACCGCGACACAAGCCAGCCCGGCGAATATTAACGGGCCGAGCCGGCCCGCTCCAGCAAGGAACAGCAGCTGCTGGACAGGAAAGCCATAGAGGTACACCCCGTACGATAAATCGTTGCGAAATCCGACCCTCCGTAACCGCCGGGAGAGCACGATTGCCGTCCACAGGAACAGGTACGCCACCGGTAGAGCGCCGAAAATGTTAACCGTATGAGTGGCGATCGTCACGGCAAGCAGGAGCATGGCCAGTCCCGCCACTGGGCCGGTCAAGGGAATGCGGTCTCCATAACGGAGCAGAGTCGAACCGGCAAGGAAGAACGACAACAAAACAGTGAACGTCACGATCAGTCCACGCGTATCAGTGACCGCAAAAACGATGACCACACCGGTAACGGCTCCGAACCCGGCCGCGGTCAGCCATCGCTTTGAACGGAACATTCCGCTGAACCCGGCCACGCCCACCAAGACGTAGCACGCAATCTCATGCCGCAGCGTCCACAACGAGCCATTCCACGAGAGGACGGGTATGCCGCGGAGAGTAGTGCCGATCTCGTTGGTCAGGCTGAAGACCATTGGCGCGTTGCTGCTCACGTAACTCAGTGCGTCCGACGATGACCATCCGCCGCGCAGCGCACCCACGGCTGGTGCAAGAACGAACGCCGTCACCACAAGGCACGCCCAAAAGCCGGGAAAGATCCGCAGGAACCTGCGCCACCCGTAGGCGCCGGCGCGGAGCCGCAATCTGCTGCCTGTCACCAGGAATCCAGAGATGGCAAAGAACCCACCTACGGCGAATGAGCCGATCGTGGCATCACCCAACATCGGCTCGTCGCCGAACCCACTGAGGGGCCACGAGTGCGAGAGGATCACCAAGAACGCCAGCACCAACCGAATCGCGTTGAGCCCGTTGTCCTGCGGGTCGAACCGTCGAGTGATGGTCTTCGGCCGTGCGGCGATGTCCACGGTTACCAGGTCGCCATGCTCCGTCGCTTCGTTAGCCCTCCCATGCCGCATCCCCGGATGCCTCGCAGTACCAGACAGAGAAGCCGGATAGGCTCGTACCACCGTGGTGTGCTAGCCCGACGCTTCATGCAGCTGCTGAACCCGGAGGTGACGGTGCGAGCGGTTGTCCTCGGTTCCGGCGGTCAGCTCGGCCGTGCGCTGTCCGCCCGCTTACCTGGCGCGGTTCTGCTGGACCTCCCAGATCTCGACATCGCCGACTCAGCGGCCACCTCGAGCTTCAACTGGTCGGGATTCGACCTGGTCATCAACACGGCCGCCTACACCGCCGTCGACAAAGCCGAGACGCCGGAGGGACGCGTAGCCGCCTGGCGGGTCAACGCCACCGGTGTGGCGAATCTAGCGAGGGCGGCACGTGACCATGACCTCACCCTCGTTCACATCTCCAGCGAGTACGTCTTCGACGGTCGGGCTTCGGGACCCGTCCCTGAGGACGCGCCGTTCTCCCCGCTGAGCGCGTACGGAGCGTCGAAGGCAGCCGGCGACGTCGCCGCGGCGCTCTGCTCGTCGTACTACCTTGTCCGAACCACGTGGATGATCGGCGACGGTGCCAACTTCGTCCGCACCATGCTGGGCCTAGCGGCGCAGGGTGCCACCCCTACGGTGGTCGCTGATCAGGTCGGCCGCCTGACCTTCGCCGAGGACCTGGCATCGGGGATCATCGACCTGACGACCTCGGGTCAGGCAGCTGGCACCTACAACATCACCAACACCGGCGATCCGGCATCCTGGGCTGATGTCGCGCGGGCGACCTTTGAGCTGGTGGGCCGCTCGCCAGGCGATGTCGCCGACACCACGACCGCCGCCTACTTCGCAGGCCGACCAGAGATCGCGCGCAGGCCGCTGAACAGCGTCCTCGACCTCCGCAAGGCCGCCGCCGCCGGAGTGCATCTGCCGCCGTGGCGAGACAGCCTGGCTGCCTACGTCAAGAAAGAGTGCTCGTCGCGGTGAAAGAGGTCATTCTTGCCAAGAGCGTGTCGTGATCGACTTCATCGCGTGCTCGTCGCCAGTAGTCCCACCGGGAGCGGTTGTCGCGATACCAATCTCGAGTTTGAACCGTAGGCTAAGTCGCACCGTCACTACTGCCTTGACCTACCCAAAACCGAGTCTGATCTATTTCTAAACAATCAACCCGCGGGCAGTCCCGGCGTGCTTTCAAACGGTCTCACAGTCGAATCCCAAGCCAAGAAGATCTCGCGCTCGGCGAACTAGTCGGGTTGCCAGAGATCCTGCACCGATTGTCAACTCCTCTCTTGCTCGGTGGCCTTTAAGAATGCCTCGACGTCCGGTGAGCAGAGCAATGGCACGGCCGCAATGATTGCCTCCTCCGACCAAGTCCACCACTGCACCCTCAGCAGCCGCTCAACGATGTCGTCGGAGAATCTTCGACGGATCTCACGAGCAGGGTTGCCCGCTACGATTGCATAGGGACGAACATCTTTTGCCACGACCGCTCGCGCGGCTACGGTGGCTCCATCGCCAATTGTCACGCCCGACATGATTGTCGCCCCCCGTCCGATCCAAACATCGTTGCCGATGGCGACCGGTCCTCTTGATTCCGGGCATCCGTCCTGAAAGGCGCCCGGCAGGTCTAGTAGGATCCTAAAAGGAAAAGTCGACACCCAATCCGCGCGATGGTTGCCGCCCGCAAAAATCTCGACTTCATCTGCGATCGAGCAATAGGAACCGATCGTCACCTGTTCGACGTCACCCTTGTAGCGGAGAATGCGTGGTGTATTGTACGAGCGATGACCCATCTGCAGTAGCGGATCCCTTCGGAAATCCGCATCTCGTCGACTTCGCAGTAGTTTAACGACTCTCCGCCCCTGTCGTCGGAGTCGTAACAAGGTCTCAGCGACGAACATCGGCGCTCCCGTATTTATTGACCTTATACCCGGGACCGCTTGCTGGCGTCGCTCGCCCGACGTGCGCCTTTCTCGCATTATCAGTCCGTACCTCTCTTAAGGGATCCGCCTGCTCGGGTTGTTTCGGTCACCTCAAGCCGCATGCGGTGAGTCAAACGTGCAAGCGATTCCATCGGCATGGTCGGGAAGGTGTTCGAACAGAGTGTTGATGTGCGGTCAGCGCGACCCAACGGCTGTCCTCGAATGTCCCGTCGAGTTGTGAGATCTGACTCACGGAGACAATTAGGCGACGGCATGCTATCCTGATCCCGGAAATTGACGCATGGGAAACAGGTGCGGCGCAGGTGTCGAGCCTCACGGTTCGGCTCCCCGGTCAGCCCAAGATTTCTTCCGGTGCTCGCGCGCTCGGAATCGCTGACCGAAAATTGACAGCGTACAAGTTTCTTGATCAGTTCGTCGACCATGCGGGCAGGGTGAAACGGTGCGATAGCTGCGCAGGCCGCTATCTTGTCCACGGTCGGGTCCCACAAATGCGCACAGCCGCACAGAGGTAGTTGTAGCGCGCGACACTCGTCGATTCGGCGAGATCTACGACAACCCGCTTCAACGTAGTGCGCACAGTGAAGTAGTGGGCGCTAAATCTCTGGGGTCTCCGACGGTCCGACTCGGATACTCCCCATCGTCGAGGCCGTGAGTGCGCAGTCAAATAGGTCAGTCGGCCAGCTGTGACGACGGACTGTAAGCCGCGATTGGCTCTGGTCATATCAGCGCATGAAAGAACGCGGCTGTTAGTCAGAAGCCCGCGCTGATTAAATCCCCGATGGTCCAACATTTTGCCAATGTATGGGTAGCATCTATTTTTGCGGGGTCGACTCAATGTGACCCAGTCGTGTCGCGACCTGAAAAAATTGCAGATTTCCCTCGAGGGCACGGACTTGACTCAGATTGATTCCGCAGAGACGACGAACTGTAGCCATTGCATGTCAGCAAGGCTACCTGGAAGCAAGCGTGCCCACATCCACCTTCGGCCTCCGACCGAGTTCACCCCCTGGACTCTGAGTATTCGGTAGTTTGATTCATCGAACATGAGGCGAATGGAATCACGGGTGAAGAAGCGAAGGTGGGTGCGATCGAGGGTACCCTGATCGGTATATGTCCAGCGGCCGTGAATGACCAGTTCCCACAGTACCGGAAGGTACCGGATGTTGGGTATCGAAGCGACGATCAATCCTCTGGGTCGAAGAAATTTCTTGCTGATTCTTAATGCTTCCCACGGGTCGGCGAGATGCTCTAAAACGTCGTTGAAGACGATTGCATCCCATAGCTCTCCCCTTGGGATTGCTTTCGGGAAATGGCCTTCTATCACGTGATCGTAGTGCCGTTTTGCTTCCTCGGCTGATACCGGGTCGGGTTCGATGCCGACTATGCTGGCTCCGGGGAAACCTGCACGCAGTGTCTTGCCGAACGCACCGTGCCCGCATCCAATGTCAAGTATCCGCTCGGCATTCGCTGGTATGAACGGAAGGACCTCGGGTCGCTCCGCAAGTCCGTATCGTGTGGCAGGCATGGCTTGTGTTCCTCTGCTCCGGGTGATCGCGCCCTTGCCCTAGCCGATGCGGAAGGCGCGTAATGTAAGCACCGTCCGGCACGGGACGCCACCGGATTCAACGGCCACGTGCGACGTCGACCGGCTCTAGGGATGACATCGTGTGGAAGAGCGCGGCCGTTACGCAGAAAACTGGTAGTGTGCTCTCCCCATAGATTTCACCGCAGAAGAACAAGCGACCTGCACCCAGTATCGCAGAGAGCAGCGAGTCGCTCGCGCTGTGCGACAATGCGATGAGAGGCGTCAACTGAGCAAGTGCCCGCTGTGTTCGCGAACTAACTTTCAGTCATCTGATAACCGGATGGCTGTAACGACATCGTGGACGTCGCCGAGAAAGTCTCTGTGACCTGTGATCGTCATGAGGGCGTGTAACTGAAGTAGGCTTGTGTGACCCGGAATCCTCGTGTCCCATCAGGGCGCGGTGACTGAGGTGTCCACACTCCGAAGGGGCCACCGATTCCGGGTGAAGTCCCAGGAGCGGCGAGGCAACGTGTCAGTCGCACCCGAGCCTTACTGTCGGAAAACGATGGACGTCGGGGCGCTTGACCTCGCGGTTGAGCGGCTAGAGCGGATCGGTGAACCAGATCTTTGCGCCAGTGTGACTGACGGCAATGCCGCCAATGCGGTGAAGCCAGCGTCCCCACCGTGCAACATGACTGTGCGGTGGGAAACTATCGCTCAAGCGTAACTGCAGCGGTTTTGACCTGCTGGCGACCGTTGGCCGCCATCTGATGGTCGATCTAAGCTGCACCTGGCTAGTTGCATGTTCTGTCGTAGTGTGCTTCGATTAGTGTCGTGGCTGAGAGGAACGACATGGTCGACGACTACCTCGAGCTGTTGAAGCGAGTTCTGACAGGGTCGGTATTCCCCGAGAGTGCCGATCAGCCCATGCGACCGACTACCGATCCGTCGCCCAGAGCCATCATTCGTAACTTCATCATTAATATCGCCGCGAAGAAGAACATTAGGCTTGTGAAGTGTGGCCGGTACGATGTCGCTGCGCGCGAGGAAGGCAGAGACTGGCCCTCCATCGCTTACACGATGATCGGCATGAAGCGCCTTAACAATGTGCAGCACTCCATCGAGATCGCTTTATCGCAGAAAATTCTTGGTGACATCGTTGAGTGTGGAGTGTGGCGCGGCGGATGCGCTATCTTCATGCGCGCTGTTCTCAATGCTCACAACATTTCCGACCGCACCATATGGGCCGTCGATAGTTTCGAGGGGCTGCCCAGGCCCGATGCGCCCAAGTACCCCGCAGACCAGGGTTACGACCTTTCGCAGAGTGACTATCTGTCGGTTCCGTTGGAAGTCGTGCGCGGCAATTTCGACCGCTTCGGTCTTCTTGATCATCAGGTCCAGTTTCTGAGAGGCTGGTTCAAGGACACCCTGCCAACCGCACCTATTGCTAAGATCGCTGTATTGCGGGCTGATGGAGATCTCTACGAGTCTACTCTGGATATTCTGAACAACCTTTATGACAAGGTTTCTCCGGGCGGTTTCGTCATAATAGATGACTACTATTCGTGGCAGCCTTGCAATAGGGCGGTGACCGAGTTCCGCGCCAGCCGCGGCATCACCGCACCGATCGAAACCGTGGATTGGACCGGTGCTTACTGGCGTGTTCCGGAGAGTCAGGAATCCGCCCTCCTCAAATCCGCCTAGATCATCATCTACTCCGTCCTATAATCTGGATAGCGCTGGCGCGTCTGATGCCGCATGGAGTCGATTGTGGGCTGTCTCGATTTATTACGGGAGTGAAAACTGCGGACGTTGCTGGTTGTGGTTGAGTCGAGGATCAGCGCGTTCTCTTGGTCGTTATCAGCGAAGTAGGGGACATGACTGCCCTGCGTGTCCGGTGTGCGATGTACCCAACCCTCGTGCTGCTCGGCTGAGCGTGGGTAGCACATCAGCGAAGTCGAACGGGAACTAGACGCCAAGTATGGCTGGCAGCGCGTCGCAGCGCCGCACGCGGCAGTACGGCCAGAATGTAGACCAGCAGGCTAGCAGTCCCGGCGGTCGCGAGATTGACGAAGGGAGAAGATGTACGGGTGATCGCCGCGACGGTCAAGCAAGTAGCAGTTGCGAGTCCCACGGCGAGTAGCGGACGTACTAGCGCAGGACCAATCGGAGCGAGCTTCACGCGCGATCGATGCAGGATCCATATAGCCAACGGTGCGGCGACCAGCACAGCGACGACAGCATGTGCGATCGCCGTGCCGCGAATGCCATCCAGCCAGGTGCCGACGATCAAAGCGGGGACCGCCGCGACGACCCAGCCCAGGTTGAATCTGAAGGTTGCCCAAGTGGCTCCGGCACTCAACAGAATGTCGATTGCGAACGTGGTGAGTAGGCGCACCACAGTAAGGAGCACCAGGAAACGCAGCACCGGCGCTGCCGGTGCCCACTGGCTCCCGTAGAGAAATACCACAAGCGAGTGTGCAAGTACCGCCATGAGCATCGCGATCGGCATGACGACGGTGACCAGCAATGGCACTGATCGTTGCACGCCTAGCGAAAGCAACTCGTCGTCCCGCTCGGCAAGCCGCGAGAAACCTGGGATAGAAACGTAGCGGACCGCGGTGCCGACGATTCCCTGCACCCAGCTGGAGATGTTGAAAGCAAGCAGGTAGTAGCCAAGTGCGGTAGCGCCCATGATTCGACCGATTATGATATAGTCGATGTTGAGAAGGATGGCCTCGATCCCGAGACTGGCGGCCAACGGACCCGAAAACCGCATGAGCCGCTTGGCGATCGTACGATTGAAACCGATCTTCAACGGAACCTTCGCCCAGAAAAACAACAAAATTCCGGTGACCACAGCGTTGGCGACTTGACCTGCGGCGAAGCTGTAGGGTCCGGCGCCGTGTAGCGCCAAGGAAATGGTCAACACGGCGTTCATCACGAAGCCGGCGAAGTTGGCTTGGGTGAGCTTGTCCTGCTGGAAATTTCGCACGATAGAGCCGACGCGAACCGCCGTCACTCCATCGATGAGGATGACTGCGGTCAGTAACCGGACAACTGGGGCGGCGTCGGGGCTACCAGCCAGCTCGGCGAACGCCGGCGCAGCGAACCAGCAGATTCCGTAAATAGCTGTGCTGAAGAGCACAGCTAGGGTCGTTGCAGTCGGTGCCATCTCGTCGAATCGACCTCGCCACTGGACGGTTGCCGCGACGAGCCCGACATCGTTGATGTGCATGACGAAACTGGTCGCCGCTAGAGCAACGGCGTAGACACCGAAGTCGGTCGGCGTGAGCAGGCGGGCGAGTACGAGCCCCATCGCCAAAGAACCAACCCTAGTCGCCAAGACGCCGAGCAGACTCCAACGGAGGCCCCGGCTGGCCTTACGACCGAGCATCCCAGTCGATGACTCTGCTGCGGTCATACCGTCGATCCGGTCCTCGTCCATCTCCGCGCTCATGTGTGCCTCTTCCGTTCAGCCCTCGCCACTCTCGCATCCAGGGCGCTAGAAAGGAGGATTGGAACCTGCCAAGCATCACCGGGTTGACGCTTCGCCGAGCGCGCTGCCGATGCCATCTATCTCAGCTCCTGCGTGGTCACCACCGCCAGTCCACGGCTCCTGATAGCTGTCCAGATTGAAAAGGACGCCTCAGCGAGTACGTGCAGTAGAAAGAAGAAAGCTCTGCTGATCGCGGCAGTGTCGTTACTCTCCGTATGCTTACTATTGGCAAGGCTGCCGAAACTGGTCCCCTCAACGTTGATTATCTGCCACGCAAGGTCACCCGTTACAGCTTCATGCCTCTGGAAGTTAAGTAAGGATCGCAGTAGTGGTTGCTTGAGTTGTGGTGATGGATCGGTCCGGGCAGGCCAACGTGATCGCCCGACGTTGCGGGATATCACGGACCCGAGGTCACTGTCAGTGAAATCCCAGGAAAACCATCTCTCTTCACGGACGTGCTGCTGGTGGCAGCTTCGACCGGTTGGGATCAAGGTCATCTTCCAGGACTTCGTCCGCTACCAGCTCACGGCGCTGGAGAATATCGGCCTTGGTGACCCTGAGCATGTGGACGACGAGGTCGCCGTCCGGGTAGCTGCTCGACAGTCCGGGGCGGCCGATTTCCTCGAGCGTCTACCGAACGGTTACTCGACCATCCTGAGCAAGGAGTACGCGGGCGGTCGCGACCTCTCGATCGGCCAGTGGCAACGGGTAGCACTGGCACGGGCGTTACGCCGGGACGCGCCGCTGGTGATCCTCGATGAGCCGAGCGCCGTGCTCGACCCGCGTGCCGAGCACGAGCTGTTCACCGACGTCCGGGCGACGCTTCAGGGCCGGTCGGCGCTACTGATCTCCCACCGATACTCGACCGTGCGCTCGGCTGACCGCATCTATGTCATGCAGGTCGGTCGGATCATTGAGGCAGAGATCCATGACTCGTTGATGGCGGTCGCTGGACTGTATTCCGAACTCTTCTCGCTGCAGGCCCGCGCATATCTCTGGTGCGGAACGCGAAGCTCGTAGATCCGCGATCATGCGCCGACACGTACGGATCACTATGAATCTGCTTACTCCATGGCGGCACTCTCAGTGACTGGACGCAGCTCTGAGCGTACTGCGATCGGAATCGGTACCGCGGCCGATTTTATCGTCCGCTGTAACGCAACCTGGCGGTTTTCCGAAGACTCAGATGTGAGCTTTGATCGCCCAGCCGTCATCACGGTATTGGTCCCTCCCAACGGCGCGCTAGTTCCGAAGGATCACCTGCTGTCGCTGGCTGACGGCTTCCGCTACGTGTACCTCGCCAAGATACGCGTAGTGGACAACGCCTCGGCGGACGACTCGATCACGATAGCGGAGCGGTTTTTTTACCTGCCACCGAGAGTCCACCAGAACGGCGTGAACGCCAGCTTCTCAGCAGCGATCAATGTCGCCGTCCGAGAGCTGTCGTCTTTACCATGAACAGATCATGAACTGTATAGAGATGGCGCGGCCGAGCACGTCTCTCGAGCTGCTCGTGGCGCGGGTGTCGGGCCGCGCTGATCAGCGTACGAGGCGGCGCGTCTATGATGAGAAGAATGGATCAGTCACCATGATAAAATCATATGCGAGGATCGCCGGTCAACCATATGCTCAATTACGACGTCTGGTCGCAGAAAAGCTGTTCGAGCGGCGCTTCGGGGTACAGACGGCTGGACGGGTCCTACTCGATGATCTCGGCCTCGCTACGCAGGATCGCGTTTACTACGCCCCGGCGAGCTGGCTCACCCTACGACGGGCGTTGTCACGACGCGAGGTCACCGAGTGCGACGTCTTCATCGATTTCGGTTCAGGAATGGGGCGGATGGTACTCGAGGCCGCGACCTACCCGTTCAAGCGAGTAATCGGCGTCGAGCTCGCCGTGCAACTCCACGATATCGCACGCGGCAATATCGACCGCAATCGCCATCGGCTTCGTTGCAAAGACATCGTCCTGGTCCAGTCTGACGTTATGGATTACGAGATTCCTGACGACGTCACTGTGGTCTTTTTCGCTAACCCCTTCCGGAACCAGGTCTTCGCAACAGTGGTGCAACGTTTGCTCGACTCCATCGAGCGGGTGCCGCGCGTGGTCAGAGTCATCTACTACAATCCGGTCGAGGATTCGTTCCTCATGGGCACGGGCCGCTTCCTTCCCCTGAAGACGATTCCGCGATTGAGATCGGGACAGGGTTGGTCACCATGGGGGGTCACCCGGATCTATATGATCACCTAGGGCGTGGTGGTGGCTCGCATCGGTGCGAACGGTTTGTCGTTCCCATGGCCCAGGACATCTCGCCGTCTGGCCGTCGCGCTCAGGTCAACAGGCGCCCGAAAACGGTCATCAGCACGGTATTGCGATGACGGATCTGACTGGACCAGCGATGTCCGTGGATGCGGTCGCGACAAAGCATGAACGGGCTTCCTTTGCCACGCCGTGATCCGTGATCGTCGCAGTTCGTTGGCGAGATGGAGGCCTTGGTCAGCTCCCACGAGTGTGGCGTCATGGCGGTGGCAACTCTTTACCTGTTACAGTATGGTCGTTATGGATTTTTTGTCCGCGTTGTCCTAGGGGAAGCGTAGATCATGAATCGACTGGTTCACGGCATCTGGACGAGGCGACTTCTCACGTGTGGTTCCGTGTTGCTGGTCGCTGTGGTTGTCGTCTGGCTGGGTATGAGTCTCTCCTCTCCTGCTCGGCCGGATGAGGAGAATAAGAATAGCGGAGGGGTGGGTGATCGTGCGGTCTATCGGGACTCGGTATCACAGTACGGCATCACCTGGACGTTCGATCGGTCCTATCCCAGTGGACAGTTCGCCAACGGTGATTACTGGGTGTTGGGCCCAGTGCAAATTGTGGCGATGGCCCCGTCTGCGACGCCCGGCAGAAATGGCTGGATGGTCAATCCGGTCGGGTTCACGCAGGCATACGATGACAGGACGCAGGTCAACGGGGTCTCGCCGGTGTACAACGCCGCATTGCAGCCGACGCTGCCATATGTCGCTAATCCGGGCAGCTCGGTCATCAAAGCAATCAGCGTTAACCAGACATCGGCAACCTGCCGCCCTTGTCTCAAGACGGCTGCCGTTCTGACAGTAGTCGGTTCCGTACCGTCGGAGAACGGAAAGAATACCTTCCGGCCGCCGTATTTCGGGATTGTCAAGCCCATGATTTCCGCCGCCGGAATGCGTCTTCGCCTGCTGCCGTCACTTGCACCGCCGAAGCCCGAATCGCCGATCCAGCCACTTTCCGTGCTGACGGACCGTTTTAAGCGGGTGCAGCTGGACCACGTGCTACCGACCTGGCTGGGTGACAATATGCACCCAGTCGATAACATGCCCAACTACGGCGCATCGATCGGACGTGACACCGGCGACGCCGCGTTACGGCTGATGCTGAACGAACCACTGAGAACCAAACTGCCTGCACTCATCGCTTATGTGCAGTACGGTATCGATACCTACTACACGTGGCTGGGTGGGATGAAGTGGCAGGGTGACGGCGGGCATGACAGCGGTCGCAAGCTTCCGATTGTCTTCGCGGCTGTCCTGCTCAATGACCCGGCCATGAAATCTGCGGTCGGCGGTAATGTGGCGATGAAGAGTTTTGGGGAGGATGCCCAAGTGTACTTCAGCTCCCGTGCGAATGGCGGTAGCGGGCAGATCCTGTGGGGTGCGGAGTGCACTGAGGCGCAGTACTGGACGAAAATCACCACCGAGGTTGGCCGGCGTGATTGTCGCGATCCTTATGGTTACGTGGACGGTGGTAGTGCCGAGATCGGACAGGCGTACCAGTTTTGTTGCACGTCGAAGATGTGGAAAGGCACAGCACTGGCGCTGCACCTGATGCCGGCCCTCGGAGTGATCTGGAACAACCCATACTTCCTGTCGTACGTTGATCGCTGGGTCAACTTCGGCGTCTGGGCGCAGCCCGATTCTTGCATGCTTGAGGCGTCACCAACATTAAATGGCGTGTGCTTGCCCGGTTCGGGTCGATTCCTGTCGAAGCATGGTACCAGTAAGGACAGCGGTTTCTATGACAGCCCCTTTGCTGACAGCATGTGGCGGACTTATCGGTAGCGAGCACTGAGCAACTGTCAATGCTGACGCGTGCTCCCACGCTTATGTTCACCCACCCTCCTCGACCCGTTATCATACTGCCGCCAATGCGTCGTCCGGCCAGCGCGTACCCCGGGTATGCCAACCTTGAGCAGTCGCTGCCACCGAACCCCGAGTGTCGTACAGAGCACCGGCGCCAGTGACTCGACCCGACGGGAATGAGGGTCACAGTCGGTCGGGTGCACGTCCGTCGTCCGACGTAGGCGGAACAGTGCTCCCGTCGCACCGAGCAGCAGGAAGAGGACACCTACGAAAGTGGGAAAGCTCATCGCGTCGAAAGTACCTGTTGCGACGAACGCCGCGACAAGTGAAGCGGCAAGCGCTTGGCCGAGGTGCCGTGTAGAGTTGTCAATGCCGTGATGACGGATGCTGCGGCCCACGAAGTAGCCTCCGACGAACAACATGACGAATGCGGTGAGCGCCACCAGGCCGCCGCAGATGAGCGTGACCAGGAACTCGTTGTCCAGCAGGATGTACTGCCTTGGGAGGAATGTGGCCAGTCCACGACCGAACCACGGTCGGTCCGAGAAGTACCCCTCGACGATGGGATAGTCGTCGGTCCTGTGCTGCACACTGGGGTCATATTTTGCATTCTTGAACAACGAAAAGATCGTCCCGAGAATACCGGGTTGCAGCACGCGGAATGTCACCGTCGCCACAACGCCGATTATCAGCGCGAATATCCGGGTCCGCCAGGTCCAGGCGACTGCGAGGATGCCGAGGCCGACTGCCAAGCTCAGGACCGCTGAACGTGAGATCGAGAACGGCACACCAGACGCGATGAGAAACGTGAGCCCCCACCGACGGATTTGTTGTGCGCGGCCGACGGATTGCAGAGCATAATGGACGGCGATTGGCGACACAACTGCGAGCACGACACCAAACTCGATGAAGTGGCTCGCGGTCCCGGCAACTCGGGCGAGATCCTGGTCGCCACGCTCACCAATTCCGACGAGCGTGGCATTGACCCGCATTCCTGGTATCTGAATGTAGTTGATGGGGTTGACGCGAAATAGCGCCTGGATGGCCCCGATGGCCGCCATGATACCGGAGAAGTAGGTGAGCCGCAGCAGAACCGCATCAAGCGTTCGGCGGTCCGGTGCCCCGTCCGCGAGTACGAGGGCCAGGCCGCACATCGCGATGATGAGGATCAGGTGTCGATCGGAGCCCCTGGCCTCTGCTTCAGACAGGCCGCGCGTATAGCCGACCGCGTAAGCCAGAACGGCTGTAACGAAGAACGCTGTGACGAGCCATCGGACCGGCTGGAAGCCGGCGGGAATAAAATTAACGCAGAACCAACTCGCCATCCAGACGAGGCTGAGACCCAACGCAGTTACCACTGAGGGTCGGCCGGCAGCCCCGAGGCCGCCGATCACGAGCGTGGCCGGTATCAGGAACTGAAGAGCGAGAAAAGTAGTGACAAGAAAAAGGAATATATTGGGGCGGCTAAATCCGGGCAGTCCATACCGCTGGGGCGATCGGACGAGGAAGTGGACAAGAATGGGCGTGGGGGGGTGGCGAGATCTCAGCAGTAACGGCTGATCATCTTCGCGTGGGAGTCCGGCGAGTCGTTGCACCGGGCTAACCGCGTGCCCGGTGCGACGACCTTGCTGAAACCTTGACCACACCGTTGCTCGACGGCGTCACCTCCGCGTTCGTTTGTCGGTTACGACGGCGGCGGAGAACCAGTAGATCATCAATGAGGACAGTGACTATGATGCTGATGATGACACCGACAGCCAGCACCGAGGCTAATGCCTGCAACTGCCCGCTGGTGGACGGCAACACAGTGTCAGCATCGTCGAGAACATCGATCGACACGCGAGTCGTTGACGCCTCGACAGCATCTTGTCGCTTTGCCAAGATCTGCCGCGCGCTCTCGATGACTCCGCGCCCGGTCGCAATGGCAAGTTCGGGATCATTGGCCGCGACGTCGATGCCGATAAAGGAGCTGTTCGGGATCGCCTTGACCTGGTAGGTCCCGGTCAAGCCGGATGTCAGCAGATCTTGCCGCGCGCTGCTGCTGCTGAGTACATATTGGAGTACACCAGCCGTGTAGCTGAGTACGAGGTAGGGATTGGCCGACTGCTGGGCCGCCCTTTGTTGAATACTTACATTGCCGGGAACTATATTGATAATCGCGGACGTCTTGTACTCGGGCCTGACCCAGTCTCCGATGGTCACAGCTGCCGCAACCGTTGAAACGAGAAGTGGGGTGATGACGTACCACCTGCGGATGATGGCGGTGAGTAATCGCCAGATGTCCATTTTTCAACCCTCGTCAGCTGTCGTGACACGCGCAGGTCCTGCGATGGTCCCTCTCACTCTGATGGGTATCGCTCGACCGACATAGGTTGTTACGTCGTAGGTCGTAGCTGGTCCACCTGAGCACCCGTGCATCCGGTCACTTCCGCACAGCGACGATGGACTTGGTCAGCCCGACGACGCGTTCACACCAGATTTTCGAACTGGGGAACAGCAGGCGCATCTCCGCGTTTCCGACGAGTTCCGTGGTGAGCACCATCTGCAGGGCGCTCGTTCGGTCACGCGGCCGTCCACCGTGGCAGAACGGCCAGTGACTCAAGACGGCGGCCCGACCTGCCGGCGGCAGAAATTGCCAACCCGGTGCAAGCCAGTGCGGCTCGATCGGAAAGTAGCGATAAGGGGTTTGCACCCAGTGCGCGGGAGCTGACTCGTGGACGACCTCGGCCAGCCGTCGTCGCTGTTCGTGTCCGCCGACGTGCTCGAGAACACTGTTGGATACGACAAGATCATACCGCAGCGAGCTGACCACACGAAACTCGCATGCGTCTCCAACCACGTGGTTGATCCACGGCTCATCAGCCTCAGACGGCTCAAGGTTCACCGTTGTGAGGGCTGCAGGCTGGTACGGTACTGCGCGCCAGAATGCTGGCGTGCCACCGAGGTCGAGAACTCTCATCTCAGGTAACGACGGGAACTGTCGCATGAACTCTGCCCATCGGCGGTGACGCGCGTGCGACGACAATGAGCGCGGGTTAGAGGGATCCGAAAGCAGTCGACGTACTCTCGCCCCGAACATCTCGTTCACGTTTACGACCCTTCAGAACTGATTCGAGCGGTACGGCTCATCGTCAGCCGTCGAAGCTCCCTGTCGCCGGTCACGTCGACGAACTCGCGCCCCCACTCGTCATGATTGCTGCGCGGCCGGGCAACGTCGCCAGGCCACCTCTGCACCCCGCCGAGCGCGTCGTAAACGCCCACATATGCACGACGTTGTGGCTGCCAATCAAGCACCTGTTCGGCGCGCCGCCGGGCCGCGACGGTCATGTCTGCACGGAGAGCGGAATCTTCTAGAAGCTGCGCCACGGTGTTCGCAAAGAGATCGACACCGTCGGGTGCGCGGGTATCGACGTAACATGCCGCGTCTCCGGCCGAGACCCTCGTCTCAGTCAGGTCGAAAGCCACCACGGGCAGCGCGTAGGACAGGTACTCCATGGTCTTGTTCATGGTCGACACGTCGTTCAGCGGGCTCAACGGGTCAGGGGACAATCCGACATCGGCCGAGGAAAGGTACTCGCCGATCATCTTGCGGTCCGCTCGGCCGGTAAAGATCACTCGGTCCTCGACACCGAGCCGACGTGCCAGTTCGATGAGCTCGTCGAAGCTGTCTCCGAAGCCGAGCAGCGCTGTATGGACGTCGAAGCCCATGCGATGGATAAGGATCTCGGTGATTCTGATCACCAGGTCGACGCCGTCCTGTGGTCCCATGATCCCCAGGTAGACCAGCAAATGGTCGCGCCCCTTGCGCAGCCCGGGGATCGGGTGGATCGGTCGCATCTGCCAGACATCAGGTCCACTGCGAACAACGGTCGTGCGGCACGGTTGCACCCCGCCTCGGCCGACCGCGATCCGGCGATAGGACTCGTTGGTGGAGATCACGTGGTCTGCCGTGCGGAATGTCCGGCGCTCAAGCCACCGAAGTACTCGGAGCTGAAGTCGGCTCAACACGCTTGTCGGTTTCCCGAACCGCGAGACATACACCTCGGGGTTCAGGTCGTGGTGATCGAACACGAAGGTGACTCGACCACCGCTAGCCCACCGCCAGAGTCTGGCGAGCGCCCAGTACGTATCCGGTGGGTTGCAGGCTTGGATGACGGCGATCGGTTGCCGCTTGTTGACGCGGACCGACAACACGGCAGCGCGGAGCCAGCAGTATACGAACTCTGCGAGGTAGCCCAACGCACCAGACGCCGACGGCGCCGGCCGGTACTTGTACAGGTAGACGCCGTCGAGAACCTCATAGCGCGGATCACCGGGACCCTTCGGGCAGATGACCGAGACCGCGTAACCCGACTCACACAGCGCCTGGCACTCCAGCCAGACCCGTCGGTCCAACGGCACCGGAAGGTTCTGAACGATGATCAAGACGTGCTGCCTGAGCAACCTCTCCTGCTCCTCTTCACTGTCGATCATCTCGGAATACCCTGGTAGCGGGCGGCTGCGTGTACCAAGCCCGCACGGAGACAGTCGGTGGGTGCTAGATCAGCGTTACGTATCCAGGATTTCGCTACCTGACTCGGTCGATGTCGCTTCACGGCGATTGCGGAGTTGATCAACTGAGCACGGCTCTCAGCTGGTCCGGGCGTGGAGCCGTGCTACCGCAACTGGGTTTTTGATCATATTGACCGCTCAGGTGGGACACCGCTGGCTGCCCTCCTCGAAGACTGTAACGAGTGACTTGGCATCGCAGATAATCAAGTCACCTAGAGAACTGGTTTCCAAGAGTCCAGCGGACCTGAGCGTATGCGGAAGGTAACGCAATGAGGTGTTCATCCCTTGAATCTCGGCTTGCGATCTTGGATGCTAGAACTGGAGCGGGAAATAACGACATGCTGACCGCACGGGAGCACACTGCAGACGGCATCTCGCCCTTGGCTAAGCGATTCACGACGGTCTTGTGCAGGTGTTCGAGAGTGGATCTGCGAGGTAGCGGTGCTTGCTGAGCGGACTACCACGGTCACGAACCTGACCGTGCACGGAGTGGGTCAGTCCACCCGTGAACTCAATCCCGGAGAATCCACGACATGGATCGACATCGCGCAGCTGGAGCATGTGCTCGACGTAGTGATGGAACATCCTGCCATGCGCCTCACCTTTGACGATGGCAACTGCTCCGATGTCCAGATCGCGCTGCCCCGGCTTCTTGAGCGGGGTTTGAAGGCTGAGTTTTTCTTGATCGCTAGCCAGATCGGTGAGCCGGGTCGGATCGACCGGTCCGAACTGCGTGAGCTCGTGGCCGCCGGCATGTCGATCGGCTCCCATGGGTGGGCGCACCGGAACTGGCGCGCGCTTGATGACGCCGCCGCCGACCAGGAGATCGACCAAGCCCTTCGCGTGCTGGCCGAACTCGCAGGGCAGCATGTTCACCGGGTTGCGGTGCCGTTCGGTGCCTACGACCGAACTGTACTGCGGCGGCTGCGCCAGGCATCGGTGACGCGTGTCTACACCTCCGACGGGGGCCGGGCGCGGGCCGATGCTTGGCTGCAGGCCCGGACCAGTCTGCGATCGGATATGACACCCGAAGAGACCCAAATCCTGGCTGATAGCCGGACCGGCCTTGTGCCATATTTCCGGCGGATTACAGCTACCACAATAAAGCGTTGGCGAGGTCCGGTGGAAGCCCGATGACCGGGTCTGGTCATCCCGTGCCAGGTTATTACGCGGTCGACTTCCACCGCCTCGAGACACCTCATCTGAATGCCTGGCAAACCCTTAGGGCAAGCAACCCCAGTCTGGACAGCCCGTACTTCAATCCAGGGTTTGCGGCGGCTGTCCATAATGTCTGCGGCGATGTCCGAGTCGTGGTTGATGCCGATGCCCGCGGGACCGTGACCTCCTTAATGCCGATCCAGAAGCAAGGTCGTATCGCCCGCCCCGCGGGATGGCCTGCAGTCGACTTTCAGGGGCCGATCATCAGCCCGGCAACGACGTGCCAGCCAAAGTACCTCATTCGTGCCGCCGGAGTGCGGGGTTTTGAGTTCGACCATCTGCTTGATGGAGTCTCCGGCTTCGAGCCGTGGGTCGAGACTCGGCGGTCCTCGCCGTACATCGATGTCACCGGCGGATTGGACGGGTACCTCGGTAGGGCGTCTCGCAGCGGTAAGGAAAATATGGGTCAGGCTCGCCGCCGGGTACGCAAAGCAGAACGGGAGCTTGGTCCTGTACGGTTCGTGGCCGGCTCCACGGATTCAGCGCTGCTCGAACGGGTGGTGTCGCTTAAACGAGCCCAGTACGCTGCAACCGGTGTCCGCGACGCGCTGGCAGTCCCTTCCCGGCGCGAGCTGTTACTCCAATTATTGCGCACCCGGGATAGCTCGTTCGGTGGCGTACTCTCGGCGGTTTTTGCTGGGCCACACTTGCTGGCAGCGCATTTCGGACTACGCGATGGACCAGTACTGCATTGGTGGTTCCCGGTCTACGAGCAGGCGCATGCACATCTCGCTCCAGGCTGGGTTCTTCTGAGAGAACTCGTCATCGCTGCGCCCGCACTTGGTCTGGTGCGGATCGACCTAGGCCGAGGTGAGGACGAGTACAAGCGACGCGCCATGACGGGCCACACGCTGGTCTGTGAGGGCATGGTGACTGCCGGGTCACTGCAGCGACGGCTACACCGGACCCGACGTTGGGTGCTCGACGAGATCGGATCATCGCCGTTAGGCCCTCGGATACGAAGCGTTATCAGAGCTGGGCGTAAGCGGCGCTCATGACGACAAGGACCAGGCTGGCTTCTCCATGTGGGAACTCTTTGTAAGCGGTCGCGGCTTGGGCGCATTACGATCGAAATCAGTGCCCCAGCCGATTCTATCGTCCGCTGTAACATAACCCGACGATTGTTCGAACACTCGGATATGAACTTGGATCGCCCAGCCGTCGCCACGAGGGTGGTCACCCACAACAGCGCGCGAGTCCTGAAGGACAGCCTGCGGTGGCTGGCCAACAGCTTCCGGGGTGTGCACCTGGGGTGCTCCCACGCCGCGCTGCTCGCAGCGTACGAGGCGGCGCGTCGATGATGAGGAGAACGGATCAGTCGCTATGACACGATCACTCGCAAGGATCGTCGGCCAGCCCTATGCGCAACTACGACGTCTGGTCGCAGAAAAGCTTTTCGAACGGCGCTTCGGGGTACAGACAGCTGGTCGGGTCCTGCTCGACGACCTCGGACTTGCCGGCCAGGATCGCGTGTACTACGCCCCGGCGAGCTGGCTTACTCTACGCCGGGCGTTGCCACGACGCGAGGTCACCGAGCGTGACGTGTTCATCGATTTCGGTTCAGGAATGGGCAGAATGGTACTCGAGGCTGCGACCTACCCGTTCAAGCGAGTAATCGGCGTTGAGCTCGCCGTGCAACTTCACGACATCGCATGCGGCAATATTGACCGCAACCGCCATCGGCTTCGTTGCAAGGACATAGTCTTGGTCCAATCGGATGTACTTGATTACGAGATTCCCGATGACGTCACCGTGGTCTTTTTCGCCAATCCCTTCCGGAACCAGGTCTTCGCAACAGTGGTTCAACGTCTGCTAGAATCTGTCAAGCGAACGCCGCGCACGGTCAGAGTCGTTTACAACAATCCGGTCGAGGATTCGTTCCTCATGGGCACTGGTCGCTTCGTCCCCTTGAAGACAATCCCACGGTCGAGATCTGGACAGGGATGGTCGCCATGGGGGGCCACCCGGATCTATATGATCACCTAGGCTGCGGTACCAGCACCCGAACCCTTCGGTGCAGGTGTGCGCCGAAGATCAGAAGGCTGGTCCGGAATTAGTCTGCACTTCAGTCGTCACATCAACGATACGCGCGGGCCTGCAGCGAGAAGAGTTCGGAGTACAGCCCGGCGGCCGCCATCAACGAGTCATGGGTTCCTGCCTCGATAACCCGACCGGATTGCATGACATAGATGCGGTCGGCCGAGCGCACCGTTGAGTAACGGTGGGAGATCAGTAGCGCCGACCGGCCTTGAAGCGTCGCCCGGACGTCGGTGAACAGCTCGTGCTCGGCACGCGGGTCGAGCGCGGCGCTCGGTTCATCAAGGATCACCAGCGGCGCGTCCCGGCGCAACGCCCGCGCCAGCGCCACCCGTTGCCACTGGCCGATCGAGAGGTCGCGACCGCCCGCGTACTCCTTGCTGAGGATGGTCGAGTAACCGTTCGGTAGACGCTCGAGGAAATCGGCCGCCCCGGACTGTCGAGCAGCTACCCGGACGGCGACCTCGTCGTCCACATGCTCAGGGTCACCAAGGCCGATATTCTCCAGCGCCGTGAGCTGGTAGCGGACGAAGTCCTGGAAGATGACCGCCACGCCGCGGCGGACGTCGGCAGGTTCGAGTTCGGTGATGTCCACGTCGTCCCAGGCGATGTGTCCCGCGCTGGGCGGGTACAGCCCGGCGATCAACTTCGCGAGGGTGGTCTTTCCGGAACCGTTCTCGCCGACGATCGCAACGACCTCGCCGGTATCTATGTGCAAATTGACACCATCGAGCGCCGACTCCGCGCTTCCCGGGTAGGTGTAGGAGACGCCGTCCACGGTGATTCTCCGGCGAAACGTGGCGGCCATCCCTGACCCTTGACCATCGGCCACCACGGCGAGGCTGAGGAACCGTTCAAGATCGGACAGGAACACCGAGGACTGGAAAAGCCCCGCGATCGACTGGAAAATCCGGTCCAGTCCCGCGCTCAGGAGTCGGATACCGAGCGCCGCAGCGCCCGCATCGGCCAGCTCGATCCGCCCCTGGGACAGAAGCCAGACGAGCATACTCAAGGTGAGAACCAAGGCTATTGCGTTTGTCGTCACACCCCCGAGCGCGTATGCCTGGCGAATGCGAATATGCTTGCGCAAGGTTCGAAGATACTCCTGGGAGCGATCATCGTGTCGCGATCGCAGAGCCCGTTCCGCTCCGAATGCACGCACTTCTTTCGCCTCGTCACGGCCGGTGAGCACGGTTCTGAGATACTCCCGCGCGCGATAGATCGGGGTCGCTTCCGCGATGAACCTGAACTCGGTACGGCTGGCTCTCCGTGACAGCAACACATTCGGTATACCGGCGAGCAGGAGGACGGGAACGAGTAACGGTTCGATGTACAGCAGCACCCCGAGCAGACCCACGGTGCCGAACGCTGCACCGATGAGACCGAAGACAGAGGTGGTCACCGTAATCGGTTGGATGATGGCATTAGTCTGCACGCGCTGCAGCTGATCGTAGAACTTGGGAGATTCGTAGAACTCCAGTCCCACTCGACCGGTCACATCGAGCAACCGTCGCCATGCGGCGAGGGAGACCTCCTCACCCAGCAGCCGCTGCTGCTGCTGCTGGAGCGTCGAAGCCGCCGCGCCGACAGCAGTGACGAAAGCGAGGAGAGCTACAACCGGGACGAGCCTGCCGACATCGGTGCCACCACTGCCTGCGCTGAGGATGGCGTCGAGCGCCAGCTTCCCGACGACGACCAGCGCACTCACCATCAGCGCACCGAGAACTTGCAGACCAGCAGCGACGAGGAATCCACGGCGGCTCGCTTCCCAGGTCAGCCTCATCGCGCTAGCGAGGACGCGAGGCAGGCGTCGAGTGCTCACCCGTTGCGCAGCAGACTCTATATAGACGTCCATCGGATCCAGACGTTTACTCTCGCGCGGCTCATCACCGCCTGCGACGTCCGACACGAAAGACATCCCCTCTGTCGTGACGCTATTCTCGGGGTGCGACATGTCAGGCATGCCGGCCTCGGGCCGCCATGGGAGCGCGCTTCGTGAAGGAATACCAGCTTGCAGACGGGCTCTCCCTTGTCGAGAGCGACAGCGTCCCGCCGCTGGGCCTTCCCTCGAAACGCGAACCAGGGGGAAAGTGGCTGATGGCGAACTGGTCGGCGGCCAGCCACGAGTTCACCGCGACAGACGGCCGGGGCAGCCGGAGAGACATGGCACCATCAATGAATGCAGCCATCCGATTGACCATCAACCGCAGCATCAGCTCCAGCCCAAATGACTCAGCTCGTCCCAGAAGGGCGGGCACGGGGGGTCTGCTCCTTTTCAGGGCCTGCTGCAGGTCCAGCAGATATCGCAGCTTGTCGCCCCCTGAGATGCATCCGTGCAGCGCGAGGTGCAGAATCGTGTCAATCTCGCCGAAGGTTCGGACAGTCAACCCGTCGAGCTGAACCTCTCGCGAGTCGGCAAACAAGTGTTCTGCGCTGATCGAGAACCTGGACCGAAGCTCGGCCTTATTGATGACATCCCAATGCAGATCGAGAAGAGTTCCGTTACGGAGAAGCAGGCTGAGTTCGCCCCGCCCGAGGCGGCGCATCCTGCTGGGGTGCTCCGAGGGTGGGTTCAGCGCACCGTTGCGCGTCAGTACCCCGACCGCACGTTCGATCTCGTCCGGACGGACGAGTACGTCGAGATCGCTGTAATCTCGCGAGCGGGGCCGCTCATATATCACGTCGGACAGCACCGGTCCTTTGAAGACAAGCCAATCGATGCCCGCCTCACCTAGCACGCGGTGCACGAATCGCATGTCAGCCATCGTGCGGAGGTATTCGCCGGCGACCCGTCGTCGAATTGCCCGAACAAAGTTCTCGGCACCCGGCGGCTCCATGTGGACGGCAAGCACAGACAGTACCCCGTGCTGGACCGCTCGTTCGGCCCACAGAGCGGTGGATGGCGGAGGCGGAGGCGGAGCGGAGGCAGCGATCGCTCGTACAGCGGCGTGCACGTACTGGTTGCCCACATCCAACCGAGCGACGGCCCGCTCGATACTTCGACTCAATACGCACCGCCATCCGGGAAATCTGCACGATCGTTACAACGTCGTTCACGACTCGAGAAATCCTCGTTCCTGGCAGGTGCGCAAGAAAACGTCAACATCCACCGCAGCCTTCTCCTCGGAGACGTCGTAGGTCTCGCAAAGACATACCACCAGATCCTCGCGTGTGGAGCCATCAACCAGCGCGGGCCACAATACGCTGCCTGAATGGTTGACGCCCAAGTATGTCGACGCCGCCAAATCGAGCATGATGGTCTCGCCATCGACCTGCTGCCACGCAACTGCCCCCTCACGCAACTTCAACAGACGCTCGGATTCCTGTGTCACGTTCGCTCCCCTCTTTGAATGGACCGACCAGCAGCGCACCGCCCGACTGCCCACCCGTAACCTTCCGTGCCGAAGTCGACGAGTTCAAAGCCGGCCTCGGACATTTCCGACGCCACCTCGGCTCTGGTGAAGAAGTGCACCAAGCTCGGGGCCAGTGCGTCACCGAAGGCCACCGGGTCGCGGCGCAGCAGCCGTCGCAGCAGGTTGGTGATTCGTGTGACGATCCGGAACCGCACGTTCTCGTCCGCCTCGCGGGGGTAGAAGGAGACGAGCAGCGGAGCTTGTGCCGGTAACCGCTTCGCGGCCTGCCGGAGGAACGCCACTCGACGATCACGGCCGGGGATGAGCATGTAGCCACCCCAGCCGACGATCACACCGTCGGTGTCGCCGGAATCGGTCGGCCAGCGATCGCGCTCGGATAACCTGATCTCCGCGGAGAGCCCGTCAGCGGTGATCAGCCGGTTGCCAAACCGAGCTAGATCTTGGTGTGGCTCAAACCCGACCACCTGGTAGCCCGCTTTGTCAAGAGCCAGTACCTCCCGGCCGCCGCCCGCGCTGGTGACGATAATCCTGCGCACCCCACCGAAGTGCGCGTCGATGGCGGCCTGCTCCCACGGCCAGAGACCGCGACGGTTGTAGGACTCGGTCACATACATCGCGTTACGGTCGTAGTAGACCACGTCGATCCGCGCCGCTTGCTCGTGCGACAGCACACCGAGCCAGATCCCCTCGAAGCACCCGCGGACCGCCATGAAAACCGCATTCAACAGTCGATCGGACCGGTGGTACCACCGGGCCACCTGATCCTGGTCCCCCCTCACAGGTAGACCTTCGCCCGCATGGACAGCTGCTCAGCGCAGCGACCATCGACGGCCGCGAAGTGGCGCTGGAAGCATCGAAGATGATCGTTCGTCACTCTCCATGCCTTCCGCTACTAATTGACGGAATCTTGCGTCTCACCCGGGAAGTCGCCATCAGCGACTGCCGTGTTACCGGCTGGGCGGGTTTATGGGCCGACCGCTTCTCGAAACCCAGGTGCGTGTAACGCTCCCATCCTTGAATACGAGGTCTAGGGCGTCACCATCCGACAGCGTCCGAGAGAAGCACGAAGTTGCCCACAGCGAGCAGACCGGTACGGGTCGTCGTGCAGGACCGTCGCCGACTGGTGCGGGATGGGCTAGGCGGCCTCCTCGCCGCCGCACAGGGCATCGAGGTGGTGGCGACTGTCGCGCTGGTGGCGGAGCTGCATGCAATCACCAATCCATTCGACACGCTTCTCCTGAGCGCCGACGAGGAGCAGCCGGGAAACTCGTTCAGAATCTTACGATTCACCGATAGCGACTCAGCCACCACACTTATCGCTGCGGTCCGAGGTGAAAGACCCCCGGCGCGGACAGATCATCCTTCTCTCCGCGACATATCTGCGTCCGGCCCACGATTGACTCCGCGTGAGGTTCAGATCATGCAGGGCATCGCCAACGGTCTGGCAAGTGCGCAGGTCGCGATGTCGCTCGGGATCACCCGGAAGTCGGTCGAGAACCACAAGCAACGGATCTTCGCGAAGCTGGGAGTGCAGAGCCAGGCACACGCCGTGGCGGTGTCCATCGACGCCGGGCTGCTCGGCCCGGTGAACGTGAGTCACCAGGACCGTACCGGATGAAGGTCGTCATCGCCGATCCGTCACCGTTGCTGCGAAGCGTCATCGTCGGCGCGTGCGCCGAAGCCACCGACATCGACGTGGCCGCGACGGTCGAGTTGATGGACGAACTGCGTACCAGCTGCCGACGCTACAAGCCGCAGGTGGTGCTCGCCGGTACATCGTTCTCGGACGGTGCCATGCTCGACGCGATCGCCGACATCCTGCACGGCGGGACGCGGGTGCTCGTGATCTGCGACGCGCGTTCGGCCGACGTTGCGTCCGCACTGTTGTTCGCGGGAGCCTCGGGATGCTTGTTCGTCCAGGACGCTGGGCCTGCTGATGTCGTCGAGGCCACTCGCGCCATCGCCGCCGGGAACGCGGCGCTTCATCCCGCTGTCGCAGCAGCGATCCTTCAGCTGTGGCGGTCGGCGCCCGCGCTCTCCGACCGCGAAGCCCAGGATCTCGACGCCGCGCGTCCCCCCAAGCTGACCCCGCGGGAGGCGCAGGTGCTCCGAGCACTGGCCCGGGGCCTGCCAACCAAAGCGATCGGTCGTGAGCTGAACGTGTCACCCAAGACCGTCGAAGCCCACATCGCGCGCCTGCTTACGAAGCTCAAGGCGCGAACCCGCGCCCACGCCGTGTCGATCGCGTTGGACCTGGGCCTGCTGGAAGGAAAGGAGGTGTGAAACGGTAAGCGATAAGGGATGCGCGTGGTGGGGGCCAGGTTATGACCGGGCCCCACCATCGGGTCCCTAGTTGGGGAGGAGGCTGATCTGGCCGGTCAGGCCGAGCGTCGGCGTGAGCGCGTCGGATTGGACGCCGTTCTTCTGGAGGATCGTCAGAGTCAGCTCGTGCAGGGAACCGATCTCTACGAGGGCCGGGGCCTCGTATGTGAGCCGTTCAGTCATAGTAATCATCCTTCCTTTCGACTGCCTCTACGGTAACGGGTGGTGGGAACAAGGTCAGCGGAGGAGATCGACCTAAGGGGTCTGGCATATGGAGGTTCCGGCAGCGGTCTCGCCCCGCCCGCGGCGGCGCGGCGCATACGGGCTGCACCTGACGGGTCTGGAGACAGCGTCGCGCTACCTCGTCGATGTGCCACCCACCTGCCCTACGCTGGCGATCGACCGTATCGTCGGCGCTGCGGCGATCGGCAAGGCCACCAGCACCCTCACGGACGACTGGGCGGAGTTCGGTTTCCTCGACCGGACCGACCGAGTCGGTCATGCGCGGATCAATCGGGATCCGTTGTCGGCCCGTTTCACCAGCCCGGCCGGGTTCGACGACGACGCGATGATCCATCCCGGTCTGAGCCTCATCGCAGCGGTAGCCAACCGTTGGCTGGGCCGTGACGCCTTCCACGCAGGCGCTTTCGTCACCGAAGCGGGTGCCTGGGCAGTGATGGGGGCCAGAGAAGCAGGCAAGAGCACAACGCTCGGTCACCTGACGGCCAAAGGTCTCGGCCTCGTCACCGACGACGTTCTGATCGTCGAGGACGGCCAAGCCCTCGCCGGGCCGAGGTGCATCGACCTGCGGGAAAGCGCGGCGTCCTGGTTGGGACAAGGGGCTGACAACGTCCTGACCATCGGTCAACGCCGACGCTGGCGAACTCACGTTCCGCCCGTACCGCACACTGTCCCGCTTCAGGGCTGGATCCTGCCGACTTGGGGAGATCGGGTGGAGCTGGAGTCGGTGGCAGCTGTCCGTCGGCTCCCGCTGCTCTACGCGAACCTCGCCCTCACCCAGATTCCACGCCAACCAGAACAGCTGCTGCGCCTGGCCGCCCTGCCATTCCTCGTCTTCCGGAGACCGCGCCGGTGGGAGACCATGGACGAGGCCGCGACGGCGCTGCTGGACAGACTCAACAACTGATCAGAACGTCCGTTCGGTGGCCGGGAGCGGCCGAGACGCCAGCCACGCGGCCTGCAGCAGGGAGTACGTCCGGCCATCGGGCGGCTGGTCCGCGGCGGTCCACAACCGTTGCAGGACATCGATGTCAACGATCTCTGGGTCGACCCCCGTCCGGTCCCAGCCCGCCGAGAAATCGGTCGAGTACCGGTTCCAGAAAGCGCCCGTCAGGACCGCCTTCGAGGTCCGCGTGATGAGCTGTTCCGGGAGCAGGTCACCGACGAGTTGCTGCATGGCAGCCGTGCGAGTCGGGTATCCGAGCCTGCCGCCCTGCCGCGCCATAGCCGCGACGACAACGGCGTCGGTCAGGGGATGGCAGACCACGACATCGTGCATGCCACCGATGAGATTGAGGCCCGCCTCGACGACGCGCCGGTAGCGCAGCCGCCACCATCCGGCATCCATCGCCGTATCCCAACGTATCGGCACTGCGGCAACGTCTCGGACCATGATCCGTGCCAGCTGTCGTTGCGCTTCCGGACGCAGCCAGGGGCGGGGCGAATCATCGGCCAGCCACCGTCGCACCGGGATCCGGCGCAGCGGCGCCGGACCGTGAGCCACCACGATCCGCAGCAGATCGCGGGGCACCCACGGCACCTGCCGGGCGAGAACCTGGTTGACCCGGCGCCACGCAGGACTCGGTGTGAACAACTCGTCGCCGCCGAAACCGGTGAGCAGCGTTCCGCACGATGCCTGCTCCGCGATGGGCAGCTGCGAATGCAGGTTGGCCGGCCAGAGCACACCGTGTCGCTCCAGAACGGCACGCGCGTATGGGCCGAGGTTGTCCAGCTCGTCGTCAAAGACCAGCTTGGTCCAGTCCGAGATGCCGAGATGCCGGATGACGAGCTCCTGCCAGGAGTCCTCGTCGGCGCTGTCGCAGGATGAGAAGCGAAGCGAGACCGGAATGGGCATCGGCAGCCCTTCCCGCCGGGCGACATGTGTGGCGAGCGCGAGCACCGCTGAGGAGTCCCGGCCTCCGGAGAAGCTGACGACGCAGGGCGGTCGGTGCAGTGCGCGCACCATCACGTTCTCCAGCGCCATGCGGGTGGTCAGCCCCGGTGGCGCGACCGGCAGTGGCGACGCGGCCGGGTCTCGACCCCACACCACGCCGCTCGCCAGCGCGAGCGGCGTGGTCCGGAACCAGTCCTCTTGAGCAGCGAGGGTCATCGATCTTGCACCTCCAGCTTTTGGGCAGCCCCACAATAGTTGACCGGTGATCGATGCGGGAGTCTTTGGCGACAGTGCTGGCACGACCGAGCGGGATGTAACAGATGCTGTCACAACAGCGAGTCAAACGTCGAGAGCGCACTTGGTCGGCGACGACAAACCGGCGATCCGTTCACGCGACGATACATCAGGGAGCCGTCACAGCAATGATCCGGAAGAGCCCACCTTGTTCGCCGTGACCTCGTGGACGTTCCCGTGCCCGATCAAGGGGCAATGAACGAGACATCCCGGCGCCGCCTAGGGCCGGCAACGTTGACGGCGTCTGCCGGGGATACGTTGACGTTGTTCGCATACCTGTGGGCAGTGGCCGCAATCTTTCACGTGCTGGGCCCGAGCGGGCGCGCGACGCAGATCGTCGCCAACCCCACGACGCTCGGAATCAGTCATGTGCTCCTGGCGATCTGCGCGATATGGCTACTGGCCAGGCCAACCCGCAACATCCCACTGCTGCTGGTAGCGGGCCTCGGGCTGATCACCGCCGGGCTGGAGGCGCCCATACTGGGCAACCATTGGCTTGTCGCAGCCTTTGTGAACCTCGCTCTGCTCCTGTGCGTGTTGGTCACAACGCGGGCCGGTGGTATCGACAGGACGCGGCTCGCGGAAGTACTTCTACCGCTCGCCCGCTGGTGCCTTGTCCTGTTCTACGCGTTCGCCGCCTTCGCGAAACTGAACTCGGACTTCTTCGACACAGCCGTCAGTTGCAGCACGTTCTACTTCGACGAGATCGTCAGGTCGTTAGGACTCGTGGCGCCGGTGACAGTAGGGGCGGGAGGTCTGGCCAGCTTCCTCCCTGTGGTGACAGCGATGATCGAGTTGTCGGTTCCGGTACTACTCCTGATCAGACCGACGCGAGTATTCGGGGTTGCGCTCGGGTTGGGTTTCCACAGCGTGGTAGCCCTCGACCGGGTGCATCCGTTCATTGATTTCTCAGCTGTCCTCGCCGCGTTGTTCCTGCTGTTCCTTCCCACGCAGTTCGCCTCGAAAGCTGTCAGCTGCCTGCAGGGCAGAGGCGCGCGGCTGGTGAACGCCTGGATGGCGGCCGTGGTCGTTGTCCTAGCGGCCGGCTGGGTCGGGCGCAACGCCGCCGTCGTCCAGCTGTCCGTAATCGGGACGTGGCTGCTCTGGTACGTCCTCGATGCGGTCTTGCTGATCGGAGTAGGCGTCTGGCTGGCTCGCCACCGTGGGCAGAGCCTCGATCAGCCGTGCAGGCTCCGGGGCAAGGGACCGACCTGGCTTGCCGCGGTACCCGTGCTGCTGGTGATCAATGGCCTGCTGCCGTACGTCGAGTTGCGCACGGGCTATGCCTACACCATGTACTCGAATCTGCGAATGGTGGACGGTGAGAGCAACCACCTCATCGTGCGGGCGTCGCTCCCACTCGCGGGCCGCCAGGCAGATCTGGTCAAGGTCGTGTCCTCTGATGATCCGGGCCTTGCACAGTACTCCACATACAATTATCTGCTGCCCTGGGACTCTTTCCGGGTCTACCTTGCCAAACACCCTGACGCTGCGGTCACATATGAACGCCGCGGTGAACACCGCATTGTCCAACGGGCTTTCGACGACCGCGAGTTGATCACATCTCCGCCCTCACTGGTCCGAAAGCTGTTAGCGATGAGGGCCGTCGACGGTAACGATCATACCAGGTGCCAGGACGGTTTTCTCCCGGCACTGTAACCGATTTAATCGCTTGGAAATGGTCGACGGACAACTGGGGTGCTTGGTTTGGTGCACAACGATTTTCGTACAGGTGGTACTGCCGCCCACTGATCGCACCAGGCTGTCGAGTGGCGGCAGGCTTAGGAGTGATGCCCGTGCGGCTTCTGCATGCCCATCTGGGGCAGCCGTTTAAACGCGACCTCTAAAATTCCTTCCGGTACGTCCCCGGCCTACACCAATGGCTATTCTGTTCGCGGGGTAATCCTGACACAATCTATGCCATGCCGATTTGACGTCGGCCCGGTACGGCCTGTTCCAGGGCGGTTCCAAATCTCAGCTCGGGTGATCTGGATGTTCGAGAAGCCGGTTGGGCGTGGACCGTACGCCGGCCTACCCAGCAGCGGCTGGCCAAGCTCACCTCCGCGCGTCATCCACTACGCGCAGGCCGGTTTCGTGGGTAGCACGTCTTCAGTCGTCTCCGGCGGTCAAGTGATGATGTAACGCGTGACCTGATGCCGTCGATACTCCGCTTGAGAGCGCCAACTTTTGAATGTGACAGATGGTATCCGAACGGAAACGTGCTTACTCTGATGTGCACTCGCTATCCATGTTCTTGTCGAAGTACCTGTTCTTGGACTCGACCACGACCAGGCAGGCGACCGCGACATGGTGACCGTACGGCAGCAGGGGCCGTTCGCGGGCGGGCGGCTGGCGGAGTGAAGCTCGGTCATCTTGGGGGAGATACTGGGATCGATTCTGCGGGGCTGCGGTGTCTGGCGACGGGGAGCACCAAGGTCATAAAACCACCGTACACGGAGTGGGCCTGCGCACCCGCGAATTTGATCCAGATGAAACCGCGGCGTGGATCGACATCATACAGTTGGGGGGCGTCCTCGACGCCAGTGACGGAGTCCCTTCCGTGTATCTCACTTTTGACAACGGCAGCTGCTCGGACGTGCTCATCGCGCTTCCCGGGATTTTTGAGCAGGTGCCCTCCGTGACATCCGTCGTCAGGAGTCTCACTATGACGCTTGCTGCTCCGGTCGCGAACTCAGCTGAGCTGCATGATCGGAACGTTCTGAAATATGGCGACGACGTCGTAGACGGGATGTTTCGGAGGTACTTGAGAGCACTCTTTGTAGCGGCGAGCGCCACCACCTGTAGCTGCTCCCGTGCGGCCGTGTCCGTGGAGCGGGTTCAACCGTGGACAAGGTAGCAGTTGGCGCGGTTGTTACAGCTTTTCACCCTGACGGCATCCTCGACCAGCTGATCGAGGAGCTTGCACGGCAGGTCGCGTATATCGTGGTTGTCGATAACACTCCGGTGGGCGAGCGAACTGTCGAAAATCGGCATCCAACCCATCGCCTTGAATACATACGTACGGGAAAAAATCTAGGGCTCGCTGCGGCGCTAAATTGCGGCGTGCAGCATTTAGAACGCTTTTGTCTTTCGCACGTAAGTTTCTGGGATCAGGATAGCGTGCCGCCGCCTGGCTACGTTCGTGAGGCGCTGGTCAGATCTCGCTCTTTGGCGGAGTGGCCGAACGTGATAGTGTGTGGCGACCATGTCGGTCCAGCTGACTTGGTCACGCCTGGGGTGGACAGATCCGAGCAAAAAGTAATTCGTCTAATAACTTCAGGAATGCTGGTTCCGGTGCCCGCCCTTCGGTCGGTCGGACCATTTCGCGAGGACTTTTTTGTCGACGCTGTCGACATGGACTTCTCCCTGCGAGCACGTGCGCACGGTGTATCGCTTTATACGATCCGGGACCTTGCGATACGGCATCGCTTGGGTGACCCCGCCAGAAGTAGGAAGCCGTTTCTGTTTCGTTCGGAGACGAGCGGCCATCCCGTCTGGAGGCATTATTGGATCGTACGGAATCAAACTATTTTGTTAGACGAATATCGACGTCTTGATGTCGAAGCGGTCAGTGTGATTAAAAAAACCCAGCGGCGCTGGTTTCTGCGGCATCTCATGGCTGGTCCCGATAGACTGAGGCTGGTGTCTGCAATTGTAATCGGTAGGAGAGACGCTCGGAATGGTCGGGTTCGGGAGTTTTATGATCCCAGAACGGGCGGTGGGCGGGGTATCCGTCGATGATAAGGAAGGCATTCGTGAAAACGTCAGCGGTGCTACTATCGCGCTGCGCGTCGCAGCCGTGTAGCATTTTGCGTGACTGGGACGACTCGTCGATAAACAACGGGGAGGGTGTCGCCACGAAAAGTGTGCACAATCGAAACGTCAGCCGATATAGAACTTTGCTAAGCTGAATGGGATCTTATAGGATGTGGCTGAGATCTTCTCTAGCACGGACATCTTTGGTGCGGGTCGGTGATCTTGGTCCGGCCCGAAGTAGAGGGTCTCGAAGACGATGTGGCTGAACTTAACATCGAGACCCGAGTCGGCCCGCAGCGTCGCACGTAGCTCAATCGGTAAGGCCCACGTCGGCGTGCGCCAACAACGACGCACCGCCGGCCATCGCTGCCAACCGGGCGGCACGGTGTCAGAATTCCCCTACGCCGTGCATTTTAGCTCGGTCTCGGTAGAGCTGGGCAACAATGACCAAATCGTGCTGAACGGGCATTTCGCGCAGCTGCGACAGCGCATCGTCAACAAGATTAATTATGGCGAACGTCTCCTGTGTTATTGATTGTTCGCTGGTGGTCGGCGGAGGTGGTTAAGGTGGATTGGGCGGCGAGCATCGTCATCCCGGCGCACAACGAAGAAAGCGTTATTGCAGACACTCTCGGCGCGCTCCTCGGTGCGGCTGATGAAGGAGAATTTGACGTCGTTGTTGTCGCGAATGCTTGTACTGACCGCACGGCGGACATTGCACGTTCACGGGTCGGGGTGCGAGTGATTGAGACGGCACGCGCCGGGAAATCCGCAGCGCTACGGCTGGGAGATGCGGAATGTAGCGTGTTTCCGCGGCTTTATCTCGACGCAGACGTGCGAATATCTGCGAGTTCGGTTCGTGAGATGGTTCGGATTCTTCAAGTTTCTGATATTGAAGCGTGCGCTCCAACTCTTGTTTGGGATGTCGATAAGTGTACGATGTTGGCTCGTCGGGCGAATCATGCCCATGAAATCCTTTTCGCTCCGCATCGTGGCCTAGCCGGAGTTGGTGGCTACATGCTGAGCGAGGCTGGGCACCGGCGGGTTTTCCCCATTCCGGACGTCATCGCCGATGATGAATGGGTTCATCGGCATTTTGCGCCCCATGAGCGATGTACGGTAATGAGGGCTCAGTCGGTGACGTGCGCCGCTCCAAATGCTCGTGCCATGGTCCGGCGCCGCGCTCGCGCGCGTGCGGGGAATCGAGAGTTGGATGGCCTCGGCGTCCGTAGTGTTTCCCCGGCGTTCGCCTTGCGAGACCTAGTGCGTTTAGTCAGGAGCAAGCGCCTGCTGGTCGTTGATGCTTTGTGCTTCGTAGGTGTTGCTTCTGCGGATCGGGTGCTCGCGAGCTGGCGGGCGTGTTTTAGCGAAAATACGGCCTGGTCGACGGACCGCCATGTGGCCCGACCGAAAAATCCCGAGGGATGACCGCCGGATAGACCTGCAATGGGTGAGTTCGACTAACGCTGCTGGACGCGTTGCACATCCAAATTCTGCCGCCGTGCAGCTCTTAGCGTGGCTGATGTCGACGGTGCGTTGTTCCGTATCCTTCATGCAAGATCATCTCCCCCTTGTGGTTAGCTCATTACGTCGGAGAGCTCAACGTTCCCGGCAGTGGCTGGACTGGACAGTTGGAATCATTCACCGGCTGCTACCCACACCATCATTGGCGCACCTCTCATCGCACCCCTCATCGCGCCCTCCGCGGCAACGCACCCGGAACATCACCGCCAGTAAAACGACCGGCGAACTGCAGCTCCGCGCGCCGACCGCCCAAGAGCACTACCGCCGACTACATTATCGATCTTGAATGACCTGGCCATCGAGATCATCCGAGCAAGATCGAGCTGATCTGCCGTAGCACCGAGACTAGGAGCGGTGTAACAGGTTGCCGTCCAGTTGCGAACCATCCCGTATGGAGACTTCTTGCGACGGCACCTGGTCGCGCGACGTAGCGCTGAGCCGTCTATCGAAGCATCACGGCCCGCGAGTTGCTCGCAATTTTTGGGGTGAGAGATGAACTCAAGAGTGTCCAAAGCCCAGGTACAGCGGAACGGCCACGAAATGGATCAGCTGTTGGTTTCGGTAGTGATCGTGACCTACAACAGTTCAAAGGTGCTCGGAGGTTTGCTCGATTCTCTGCCGGCCGGGCTGCAGGGAGTTGATGTGGGAGAGATCGTCATCGCAGATAACGCATCGACGGACGGCGTTGTCGCACTCGCGGAGGAGCGCAATATCTCTAACCTCCGCATTGTTCACGTCGGCCGGAATGCAGGGTACGCCGCAGCGATTAATATTGCGGTCGAAACCTTAAAAGAATTTGACGCGATCCTTGTCTTGAATCCGGACGTACGGCTTCGTCCAGGATCGGTGTTCGCGCTGGCAAATGCGCTCCGGAATCATGGCGTCGGGATCGCGGTGCCCCGACTGGTGGCACCAACGGGGGAACTTCGTTATTCGCTACGTCGTGAACCAACGTTAGGTCGGGCGGTGGCGGAAGCGCTACTTGGTGGTGACCGGGCAGACAGGTTGGCCGGTCTTGGCGAACGCATCACCGACTCACGTCGCTACGATATTTCGGCTCCTGCCGTGTGGGCCACCGGTGCAGTTATGTTGATCTCTCGAACTACTGTTCGTGCGATTGGCCCTTGGGACGAATCTTTTCTTCTTTACAGCGAGGAGACTGAATTCGCCTTGCGGGCCGCGGACCACGGTTGGCGGCTTTGGTTTGAAGCGGGCGCGGAGGCCGTACACATCGGCGGCCAGTCTCGCACGGAGCCGATGCTTGCGGCACTGCTAGCAGTCAATCGCGTACGCCTCTACAGGCGGCGGCACGGGACTATTGCTGGACTATCCTACTGTGTCGCTGTGACCTTCGGCGAAGCGCTCCGAGCTATGGCAGGCCGTCGGACCTCCCGGGCTGCGTTGGGTGCCCTCCTTTTTCGTTCGCGCAGACTACGCATGTTGCCGGGAGGAGACGAACCTGCCAGACATGTCCGGAACTGAGGCGCCATCCTCCGCGCTGATTTCGGCCATGACACCAAAGACGGGAACGCGATCAGGCTGGGTTAGGCCCCGCGCGAAGCAAGGTATTATTGAGATCGTGGCCATGGCTCGGGTTAAATGAAATACGTAGGGAGGACTGTGGTTTACGGACGTGGTCAGCTGCGGCATATTATGCGTAGCATCAGGGCGGTTCGGGTCGGCTTTGTCAGGCCGCCTTGGGTCTCGCCTGGTCATTACTACTCGCCGATCAGCAGTGCTGAGGATGTGGATCGCGCTTTATCTTGGCCGGCCGAGGCGCCTGGTGTAGACCTTAGGGCCGAAGCGCAGGTTAGTCTGATGCGTGAGTTGGACCTATCGCCGCCAGTAGGTCCTCGATGGTCTATGAGAGAGTCAAACACCATGTATGGGTGTGCGGACTCAACCATCTACGCTGCAATCCTGAGAAGGTTTAGACCTCATGCGGTAGTCGAAGTCGGCTCAGGTTTTTCCACGGCCGTGTTGCTTGACGTCGCAGCGGCAGACAAGTTTGAAACCGCAGTGACGTGCATCGAACCCTATCCGAAACGTCTGGAAAGCATTCTCGTCCCGGAGGACAATGTGACGTTGTTGCGTCAACCGGTCCAAGAGGTGCCAGTCAGTCATTTCGAGCTGCTCCGTGCAGGTGATGTTATATTTATTGACTCGACTCATGTTGCCAAGGCTGGATCGGATGTGTGTTGGCTCCTTCTTCGCGTTCTGCCGCTTCTTTCGCCAGGCGTACTAGTGCATGTTCATGATATTTTCTGGCCGTTTACCTATCCTGAATCCTGGCTTCGAGAGGGCCGTGATTGGAATGAGAGTTATCTCTTGAATGCGCTTCTTATTGACACTATGCGCTGGGAGATAGTCTTATTCTCCAGCTGGCTCTGGCAGAATCGAATCGATCTTGTTCCACTCAATCTTCGCAACGAACAACCTGGCTCGATCTGGATTCGCAGGACGTGACGCTGCTCTGCTCGGCGCGAGAACCGACTGGCTCCAGACCGACCGGGTAGCGCCACGTTGGGAGCCCAACGACGTCACTGTTACCCTGTGTCCTACCGGGGTCCCCGGGCCGCGTTCGTGGTTGTGCCGCCAGCCCGGATTGTGGCAACCCTTAGGTCCGCAAACCGCAGTGACATCGGCCTCCATGATCGTGGCCATCACCTGTAGTCCGGTTCAGGCAAAAGTCGGCAATCCCTCTTGCATGTCGATGGTCAACTCGGCCAAGCCACGTTCACCGCCGAGTATTTTTTGCGGACAGAGCTGTGCGAGCATGGCAGGTAGCACAGCTGCCGGAATGATCAAGAGCAGTTATCTCGGTACCCAAACAGCGATCACTACCCCGAGGACCGCCATCCACCAAGATCATCTTGTCGTGTCACGGCCGCCCTGCGGGCCATCCGGTCACCACAACATCGCCACCGTCACTTGACTGAGTGAGATTGTGCTCGGGATCGTGTTCGCTGGGTTTCGATCGTTCTTTGCGCGGGCGCCGGGTTCTCGTTAGGATGCCTGATGGACGCTCAGCTGATCCAGCTTTTTTCGCCGCATTACAGGGTAGAGGAGTGTGTGAATGAAGTACGTCAGTGCCTTGTTGAAGGGTGGACAGGTTGGGGGGCGAGATGTCTTGCGATGGAGCAAGCCTGGCGAGAGTACTCAGGATTTCGCCACGCACATTTTTTGAACTCGGCGACCGCTGGCCTGCATTTGGCTGTAAAGATCTTCAAGGAGGCGGATCGCTGGAGAGACGGAGATGAGGTCATCGCTACGCCATTGACGTTTCCGTCAACCAACCACGCGATTCTGTACGAGAATCTGAAGCCGGTCTTCGCTGATGTCGACGAGTTCCTCTGTCTTGATCCCGACTCGGTTCGAGGGCGCATTGGCCCGCGTACCAGAGCGGTGGCCTTCGTAGGACTCGGAGGTAACACGGGGCGCTACCGGGAAGTTCGGCAGATCTGCGATGAGCACGGGTTGCGTCTCATACTGGATGCAGCGCACATGGCAGGTACCTGGGCGGGGAGCCGCCACGCCGGTCTTGACGCCGACGCTGCGGTGTTCTCGTTCCATGCTGTCAAGAACCTGCCGACGGCGGACTCCGGGATGGTGTGTTTTCGGGAGGAGGAGCTTGACCTGGAAGCCCGGCGGTGGAGTTGGCTGGGTATCGATAAGGATACTTACGCCCGCATTCGCGAAGACGGTCGCTACAGTTGGATGTATGACGTGGACCGGGCGGGCTACAAATATCATGGAAACTCTGTGATGGCGGCTTTGGGACTGGTTGGCGTGCGCTATGTGGAAGTGGACAACGAGGCAAGGCGTCATATCGCTTCATGGTACGACGAGTACTTGCTCGACGCTCCGGGGGTTTCGGTTGTTCCAATGACTCCCGGTATGACTCCGTCGCGCCATTTGTACCAAGTGCAAGTCGGGCGCCGCAATGAGGTGATGGTCGACATGAACAATGACAATATTTTTCCGGGTGTTCATTACCGTGTCAACACTGATTACCCCATGTACGCGTATGGCTCGGGGACTTGTCCGCGAGCGGAGCTGGCGAGTGAGCGGATCATCTCGCTACCAATTCACCCTGGGCTTACCCGTGCGGACGTCTCTCGAGTAGCTGCGTCCTTGCGAAGGTCGGCCAGCGGCGGCTGACTCCAGCGGAGCGCGTCGAGGAGTTGCCGTCCCGTCTCTACGGCAAATGGGGGGCCCCAGGGTATGACCGCTACGTACGCCGGTACCCGCTCGACCAGCGCGCCGAGCAGCGTGAACTGGTGAGACAGGCTTGTGCGGTCGACCCATCCGGGGAGCCGAGGGAACTGGTTCAGGAGAATCAACGACTGGGCTCGGGCGAGTGCCGTGAGTTCCAGCGTGCCGTGCTCACGTGAGGGTACCGGAACGATGACGGCGTCCAGTGGCACTGCATGATCGCTCCGGCGTGGGAGGGTGACCGCGATACGACCATCGCTGGTGTGGCGAGTGGTGGGCGAGGTGAACAACTCGGTCAACTGGATCGCGGCAGGGCGAAGGCGGCTCTCGATAGCGCCTGGCGTCACCAGGGCGTTGTCGCCGTTGATTGTGACGCGGGCGACATCGTCGGTGATCAGCGCGGCGCCGTTGGCGCACATCAGCGAGGCCATCGTCGACTTACCCATTCCGGAAGCTCCGATGAACGCCAGACCCCGGCCGCAGGTGTGAACAGCGCTGGCGTGTAAGACCAGGTGCCCAGACATGATCATACGAAACGCCATGAGCGCCCCCGAGGCTAGGACCGCGACCACCCCCGGGTCGCCTCCAGGTGCCAACGTCCACGTCGCATCAGCGAGGTCTCCGCTGATGTCGAAGTCACAAAGATCGGTGAAACGGAAGCGGTACCCGGCCGGAGTCCGGGCCACGACATATCTGACGGCGCGCTGCTCGTCGACGGTTCGGGCCAGGAGATCGGGTTCTTCCGGTTCCCAGTTGGGATCGACCGGTTTGGTTGACCGACGAAGTGTCAAGTCGGGAACGAGTCTGTGATCGGCTGCGGGCAGGTAGAACTGTAGATCACTTGCCACGGTGCAACCATGCAGCCGGTAGAGGTGCATTCGTTCATGCCTCGTTGCGGCCGCGAAGCGGGGCGTATTGGCCGGCCTGCGTGTCCAGTGCAACGCCGTCCACCGTGAGCCACGCATGGGCGGCCAGCTTGCCGTGCTCGTCGTGCCGGACACCGATGACCAACACCGGGTCGAGCCGTCGGATGCGCTGGCCGAGGATGAGGGAGCGGCGCAGGCAGGTGTCACCGAAGGGCCAGTGCCGAAGCACTCTGTGCACCGCGGCGCTGCGCCGCTGAAACCATTCCGGTGTTATGTCGGTTGCCCGGACCGTGGGCCCGTCATCGCTATCGCCCACAAGCCGGATACCGAACAGCTTCGTCAACCGCGGCAATGTGCTGATCGACAGTCCGACTTCAACGACGCAGGCAACTGCGAGCGCCGCGAGGAACTGCCGGTCGGATGCTCGCTGGACGCGCGTGATGAGCTTGCTCACCGTGGCGCTGATCCTGGAGAGACCGGCTGGCTGGCGAGCCACGCTTGCTGTATGAGTGCCATCGTGCCGCCATCAGGTTGGTCGGACAGCCAAATCCTGTGCAGTACCTCGGGGTCGACGAGGGTGGGATCCACACCGTGGCCGGTCCATTGCCTCGCGAATGCCCGCCCGTACTCGTTGAAGACCGCCCGCTCGAACGTTGCTTTGGTGCCGCGCTCCAGAACCGCCCGCGGCACCAGGTCGCCAAAGAGATCGATCATGGTTGCCGCCCGCCCGGCCCAGCCCCAGAACCCTGCTGCGTGCACCATGGCCGCGACGAAGTCCGGCTCCGCGAACGGGGCGACGTAGTCGACCCCCATATCGCGCGCAATTGCGTGGTGGGTCGCTAAGCTGCGGGTGATGACCCGTCGGCGCGTGTACTGCCAAGCGTTGTAGCCGGCGTGCAGGGTCAGGGCGACCGCGTCTTCGGCATCGCGGCGCTCGATCAAGGTCTTCACCGGCGGTCGCAGCCAGGTGCGCTGGTACCGGTGGGGTGACCGACGCATCAGGTGACGGCGCACGGGTGCGGGCGCTAAGGACGCGGCGGCCATGGGATAGAGCCGGCGGTCGACGCGACCACGCCACGCCACCATCTTCGTGATCGGTGTGATCCGTTTCGGCCCGAAGACCTCGTCGCCGCATTCACCGATGATCAACGAGCCACCGCGGGAATTGTCCATCAACCGCCAGATCGGAGCGAGATTAGGCGGCCAAACTGAGCCGTAGCGCAGCAGCAATGGGGTCATGATCGGTCCGAGCACGTCATGGTCGTCCCTCACCTGGATCTCGACCCGATCAGGCACGCCGAGATGATCCAGCACCAGGCGCTGCCACGACGACTCCTCCGCGTGCGGCACCCCTGGGTAGGTGAGGGTCAAGGCAACCGGCAGCGGCAGGCCTTCGCGACGTGCCACTCCGACGGCTGCGCCGAGCAACGCGGAGGAGTCCCGGCCACCGGAGAACGCGATCACGCACGGTGACCGTTGCAAGCACCGGAGAAGGATCTGGTCAAGTACCCGGCGGGGACTGGCGGGGGTCCTGCTCGGCACGGGCTCGGAGTCGAACCCGTGTACCCACCCGCTGGCGGCCTCGAGCGGGTCCATCCGGTAGAAGTCGTACACGTCCTCCCTTTCAGAGCAACGGCACAACGCAGCTGGGCGAAGAGCTAAGCGCGAGCACTCAGCTACACGCTGGTGCGATGGTGAACCCCCCGGTAGGGCCGATAATGACTTGAGCGCCGCCAGCGCTGATGCATACATCGACTAGCAAGCCTCCGGAAGCGCCTAACGTGAGATCATCAATGGAGGCCACCCGCGTCAGTTCGGGGGACAGGTACGGTTCGCGCATGTGCGGTTCTCCTTTTCGCGTGTCGTGGGCTAAAACCGAGGCTAGTTGACCATCGCCCCGACAAAAAGGAGGCGTTGCACCTAAGGTCGCGCTCAGGCAAGCAGCCCGGCCTCCGCGAGGTCGGCGAGAAACCTGCCCACATCGGTGCGCGCGGTGCCCTCATTGACCTCGAACCTCGCTGTCAGCGCAGCGACCAGCTCATCGCGGTCTCGCTCGACGCCGAGGAGCTCGAACAGGTAGATGCCGCTACCGCGGATGGTGAGGTACTGGGAACCGTCCAGATCGAGTATCACCAGCTCACCACCGACCGAGCAGCTGGACAGGCCGCCTTCTCGGAGGCGGACGGTCGCTCGGTGGGCGGCTGTCACGTGCCCTCCTCGCGTAGTGCGGCAGCTGCTGGACCCGTTCTGTACGACCCGTTGGGCATGTCCACCACCTCGCCGAGCGCGGCCACTGGCGCGCTGAGAGCACTGTCACTACCCTGACGTAGTCGTGCGAAGCTGTGCCCTTGTTACCCCTCGGCGCGATCCTTGGCCGTGCCGGAGGCGCGCTGGGATCGGCTGATCACGGTTCGCAGCTCGTTGAAGTCCGTGGCGTCGTCGCCGCAGCGGCTATCCCGTCATGGTGCGGCCGTCTGGGCCGTGCTGAGTCCGGTCGACGAGGTGGTAGCGCACCGCCAAGGTGGCGGCCTCCAGCCGTGAGTGCACCCCGAGCTTGGTCAGCAGGGACTGCACGTGGCTTCGTACCGTGGTGGTCGAGACACCGAGCCGTAGAGTCATCGCCCGGGTGTCGAGGCCCTCGACGAGCAGCGCGAGGCATTCCCGCTCGCGGGCGGTCAAGTGCGCAGCGAGCCGGTGGGCTTCGGAGCTGTCGGATCGGGCACCGACCGCCCCGGACCGAGTGACCACGCCGTCGACGATCCGCTGCAGTGCCTGCATCAGCTCGCGTACGTCCGCTGTTTTACGCACATAACCGGCGGCCCCCAACCGGACGGCGTGGCGCATCGCATTGGTGTCCCGGTCGGCCGTGAGCAGCAGTACCCGGGTTGCCGGGCTCGCCGCGATGACCCGACCGATCGCAGCCACGCCATCCCCGTCGGGGAAATGGCGTCCCAGCAGGCAGACGTCGGGCCGGTGCCGGCGGACCGCATCGATCGTCCCGGCCAGGCTCCGGGTGACCGCCGGTATCCGGAACCCTGATCCGACCAGCACCGCGGCCAGCGATTCCACGAAGACTGTGTGATCGTCGCCGAGCACGATGCTGGTCATGTCGATTCACCTCACCATTGCATCTATTCGTCAAGGATTCTGAGCCGGGGTGCCGGCCAGAAGAGATTCCATAATGCAGTGTGGATGGGCGATCGACCTCTTCCAGCATACAACGAATGTTGCGGTCTGATTACCGAGATCGTCGAATACGGCACTTAATGCGGCTGCGTCGGGGCACGTAGAGCGTCCCCGCCGCAGGCCGGTATCGTGGACGTTGCGACTCCCTGCGCGCCGGTTGCGTCCCGGGCAGGGCTCTGTCTTGTTGATCATGTCTGCGCCCGAAAGGCTCACCACGGTGCCCGTAGCGACCGCGCTACCGACCACATCCGCGCGCCTGTCCGGCCTGCTCGAGGCCGTGCTGCCGGAACCCTCCCTGCGTGCGCTGGTCGCGCGGGCCGGTGCCCCCGAGCTGGCTCTGCTGGGCCCACCGGCGACTCGCCCGTTGGTCGTGGCCGCGCTGGCCCGCGCTGGTCATCCGGTGCTGGCCATCACCGCCACCGACCGGGAGGCCGGCGAGCTGACCGCCGAGGTGGCCGACGTGTTGGGCGCCGGGGTGGTCGCCGAGCTGCCGTCCTGGGAGACGCTGCCGCACGAGCGGCTGTCCCCGCGGGCCGACACCGTGGGCCGGCGGCTGACCGTGCTGCGCCGGCTGGCTCATCCCGAGGAGGGCATCCCGCTGCAGGTGGTGGTGGCCACCGTGCGGTCGCTGATCCAGCCGATGCTGCGCGGCCTCGGTGAGATCGCCCCGGTGCGGTTGCGGATCGGGCAGGAGCACGACTTCGACGAGGTGCTGGCCCGGCTGGCCGATCTCGCCTATACCCGGGTCGACATGGTCGACCGGCGCGGCGAGTTCGCGGTCCGCGGCGGCATCGTCGACGTCTTCCCGCCCACCGCTGATCACCCACTGCGGGTGGAGTTCTGGGGCGACGAGGTCAGCGAGATCCGCTCGTTCGCCGTCGCCGACCAGCGCACGCTGGCGCCGGCCGAGGAGCTGCATGCACCACCGTGCCGGGAGCTGCTGCTCACCGACGCGGTACGGGCCCGGGCCGGGCAGCTCGCCGCACAAGCGCCGGCCGGGCCGGTCGGTGAGCTGCTGGACAAGATCGCCTCCGGGATCCCGGCCGAGGGCATGGAGTCGCTGCTTCCGGTGCTCGCCGGCGCGCAGCTCGCGCTGCTGACCGACGCGATGCCGGAGGGCACGCACGTTGTGCTGGCCGATCCGGAGCGGATCCGGGCCCGAGCCGCCGACCTGGTCCGCACCGGTGCGGAGTTCCTGGAGGCGTCCTGGATGGTCGCGGCGGGTGGTGGTGCGGCGCCGGTCGACATCGCGGCGCTGGATCTTTCCGCCTCGGCCTACCGCAACCTGCGCGACGTCGCCGAGCAGGCCCGTGCGACCGGGGTGGCGTGGTGGACGCTGAGCCCACTGCCCACGGACGCCGAGGGTCCGCTGCGGTTGCAGATCAGTGCCGCGCAGCCCTACCACGGGGATGTCGCGCGCGCCTTCGCCGACCTACGCGCGCACACCGCGGTCGGCGGTGCGGCGGTGCTGGTGGTACCCGGCACCGGCACCGCGCAGCGGGCCTGCGAGCAGTTGCGCGACGCCGAGGTGCCCGCGGTGCACGCCGCCGACGGGCTGGTCGAGCCACCCGCCGCGGGCACTGTCACGGTGGTCCGCGGCACCCTGGAGGACGGTTTCGCAGCCCCCGCGCTGGGGCTGGTGGTGCTCACCGAGACCGACATCACCGGTGCCCGCGGCGGCACCCGCACCCAGGACATGCAGAAGATGCCGGTGCGGCGGCGCAACGCCGTCGACCCGCTGGCCCTGCAGTCCGGCGATCACGTGGTGCACGAGCAGCACGGCATCGGCCGGTTCCTGGAGATGGTGCAGCGCACCGTGAGCGGGTCCACCCGGGAGTACCTGCTGGTGGAGTACGCGCCCAGCAAGCGGGGGCACCCCGCCGACCGGCTGTACATCCCCACCGACCAGCTCGACCAGATCACCCGCTACGTCGGTGGCGAGCTGCCGACGTTGAACAAGCTGGGCGGCTCGGACTGGGCCAAGACCAAGGGCCGGGCCCGCAAGGCGGTCAAGGAGATCGCCGCCCAGCTGGTGCAGCTCTACGCGGCGCGGCAGTCCTCCCCGGGGCACGTGTTCGGGCCGGACACCCCGTGGCAGGCGGAGCTGGAGGACGCCTTCCCCTACACCGAGACGCCCGACCAGCTCGCGGCGATCGACGAGGTCAAGGCGGACATGCGGCGCGGTGTCCCGATGGACCGGGTGGTCTGCGGCGACGTCGGCTACGGCAAGACCGAGATCGCGGTGCGGGCCGCCTTCAAGGCCGTGCAGGACGGCAAGCAGGTGGCGGTGCTGGTGCCCACCACGTTGCTGGCCCAGCAGCACCTGCAGACCTTCGCCGACCGGATGCGCTCGTTTCCGGTCACGGTGCGCGGGCTGTCCCGGTTCACCCACCCCGGCGAGGCGTCGGAGGTGCTGCGCGGGCTGGCCGACGGCTCGGTGGACATCGTGATCGGCACCCACCGGTTGCTGCAGACGGGGGTGCGCTGGAAGGACCTGGGGCTGGTGGTGGTCGACGAGGAGCAGCGCTTCGGCGTCGAGCACAAGGAGCACATCAAAGCCCTGCGCACCGCCGTCGACGTGCTGACGATGTCCGCCACCCCGATCCCGCGGACCCTGGAGATGTCGCTGGCGGGCATCCGCGAGATGTCGACCATCCTCACCCCACCCGAGGAACGCCACCCGGTGCTGACCTACGTCGGAGTTTATGACGACAAGCAGGTCGGTGCCGCGATCCGCCGCGAGCTGCTGCGCGACGGGCAGGTCTTCTACGTGCACAACCGGGTGTCGTCGATCGAGAAGGCCGCTCGACGGATCCGTGAGCTGGTGCCCGAGGCGCGGGTGGTGGTCGCGCACGGGCAGATGAACGAGGACCAGCTCGAACGCACCGTCGCCGGGTTCTGGGAGCGTGCGCACGACGTGCTGGTGTGCACCACGATCATCGAGACCGGGCTGGACATCTCCAACGCCAACACGCTGATCGTGGAGCGCGGTGACCTGCTCGGTCTGGCCCAGCTGCACCAGCTGCGCGGGCGGGTCGGGCGCAGCCGGGAACGCGGCTACGCCTACTTCTTGTACCCGCCGGAGACGCCGCTGACCGAGACGGCCCATGACCGGCTGTCCACCATCGCCCAGCACACCGCGCTGGGGGCCGGCATGGCCGTCGCGATGAAAGACCTGGAGATCCGCGGCGCCGGCAACATCCTGGGCGGTGAGCAGTCCGGGCACATCGCCGGGGTCGGTTTCGACCTCTACATCCGGCTGGTCGGCGAGGCCGTGGAGGCGTTTCGCAGCGCGGCCGGCGCGGCACCCACCGGTGCTGTCGCGGAGCCCGCGCCGGTGCGGGTCGAGCTGCCGGTGGACGCGCGCCTGCCGCACGACTACATCCCCGGCGAACGGCTGCGCCTGGAGGCATACCGCAAGATCGCCGAGGCGGTGGACACCGACGGGCTGGCCGCCGTCACCGAAGAGCTGATCGACCGCTACGGCGCGCTGCCACCGGCCGTGGTGACCCTGCTGGACGTCGCTCGCTTCCGTCAGGTGTGCCGGGCGCACGGGATCGCGGAGGTGACCGCACCGGGTGCCACGCTGCGGTTCGCCCCGGTGCAGCTACGGGACTCCCAGGTCGTGCGGCTGAACCGGCTGTATCCCAAGGCGGTCTACAAACCCGCTGCGGCGACCCTGTCCGTGCCCCGCCCCACCGAAGGCGCCGACCGCATCGGCGCCCCCCCGCTGCGCGACCGCGAGCTCCTCACCTGGTGCACTACCTTGGTCACCACCGTGCTCGGTGCCGGCGGCTGAGGTTCCGACTGGCGTCGAGTGCGGGCCAGGGAGCGAAGGACAGCTGGACAGCGATCGCTGCGCGGGCCTTGCTGAAAGTGTTCTTGAGGTGACCCTGCACTTGTATGGGGGCAGCCGCAGTTCCTTGGTGTTCTCGGAATGCTCCTTGAGCAGGTCGTGTCCGGCTGAGTTGAGATGACGTACGCTGGGGGCCGATCGAACCACAACTAGGGCACGTTCGCCGATTGACGGACCATGGACCGGCGATCCATTCCGTCGATGAAAGGTCACAGCGTGACGTGGAAGATTCGCAAGCGGCTCCTGATCTCCCGGCCGTGTTGTGATTCTGCCGCTGGTCTCCACGTCGTGGGCATCGCCGTCGAGGGGGAGTCTTGACCAAGATCATCATTCAACAACCCCGATGGCTCCTCAGTGTCGTTCTGTTCGGATTCGTCTTGACCATCGGCCTCATTCTCCTGGGAGGAAAGGGGAGTGAGATAGCGGGACCACTGGGTCTGTTTGTGGCGATAATCTCCGCGGTGCTGGCTGTCAAGTATCGGCCGCGGGCCTCCGAGACCGTGGAAGATCCTACTGAAACTCCGGAGCCTACCTGGTGGGTGCGGATCGCCATCGTTTCGACGGTTGTCCTCGTGTTCGGCGGCGGTGCAGGTGTCTTCTATGCCGGGGTCATCCACAAAATCGACATTCGGGTGACGGATCGGGTTGAAATAGTCGACGGCCCGAATGTGGCGAACGGGAACGAGGTGATCATCAGGATCCTGGATCCGCCGCTCGGCAGGGAGTTCGTAGCCATGACACTTCGCCTGCGCAACCTTGGTAAAACGGGGAATTGTGTGGGCCCGACTCGCCTTGAGGTTGCTCCTGTCGTAGATGGTTCAGTGGGGAGTACTGTGTCGGTCGCCAACATGGAAGAATTCCGGCTGAGCGTGGCCGGGGCAGAACGGGCCGCTGTTCAGGTGAAGACCGTCAACGAGCCCGAAGACTGCACGCTCGATCTGAAAGTCGTCGACGCTGTTCTGTACAATGACTTTCCATGGTGAGAGAGGGAGCCGATGAGCAGGGCCGCGTTAATCTCGCTGACGGCGATCGTGGTCACAGCCTTGGTGGCGACGGCTACCGTGGTGTACGTCTACAACCGGACGTGGCAGCCCGAAGTGCCTGCGAGTTTCCTGCACGGCTCGGTCACGGTCGGCAGTGCAACTGATCAGCCCGGGTTGAGCCTCCTCGATCCAGGAACCAACCGCACAGTGGGCTTCGACGCCGACTTCATACGCTGGTTGGGAGACAACTCGAGCCGGAAATGGAATCCTCAACTGGTCCCAACCTCGGTCGACCAGAGAGTTCCCGCTCTGGAGCAGAAGTCGCTACAGTTGGTAATTCAATCCTTCTCGATCACTGATGAGCGACTCAAGGTGATAGACATGGCCGGCCCCTATCTGGTCAGCCGTCAAGGAGTGCTGGTGCGAAAGGGTGACACGCGATTCTCCACGCCGGACACCGTGGCGGGCAAGAACATTTGTGCGCCGAAGGGAAGCACGTCGGTGGAAGAGTTGCGGAGCAGAAGAGCTCAAGTCACGACTGAGCCCGGAGTCGGTGGCTGTGTGGCAAGGCTGAAGGATCGCCAGGTGGATGCCGTGTCTACCGATCAGCTTCTGCTCTACGGATACGCCCAGCACGATCCGAGTCTCTACGTGGAGCCGAGAAATACATTCGGCCTCCAGGAGGAATATGGCGTCGGACTTCCGTATGGTAGCTACACTGAATGCATGGAGATCAGCGAAGCGATCCGGCGCTTTGTCGACAGCCCCGGCTGGGATGACTACCTGCGTATACACTTCGGAGAGTTTGATCGGGCGGGTTCCCGACCCACTGGCCTGAACCCGTGCTTGAAGCGCTGATCGGCCACTGTCATAGCGGCCCTCGGCGGGCCGACTGGCCTATTTTGGCTCAGCTCGTTCCAGGTAGCCGTCGACGGTGCGCGCGAAGTCCTCGAGATCACCGAGCCGGCCCAGATGCGTCCAGATTCGGGTCGGGTCGACGTCGAGGTAGGCGTGCACGAGCACGTTGCGCAGCCCAGCCGCCAGCCGCAGCCGATCGGCGAGATCCCGATCGAGCACACCGACCGCGGCGAGCTCGCGAAACGCCGTGCCGTAGTCCTCGGGAGTCCGGTCGGTGTCATCGGCGAGGATGTGCAGCGCGATGTCGATCGCGCACTGGAGAGCGAGCTGCAGATGCCGTTCGGCCTGTGCTTGCAGCGCTGGATCGGCGAGGAAGGCACTCTCGCCGTGTGAGCAGACGTCGCGCAGCGCGCCCAACCGGCGGCCGATCTCGCGCAACCGCCGCCCGACAACCTCAGCGTCGACCAAAGCGTCCCTCACGCAACCGGTTCCGCGTGCCGGCCGCCAGCGCGCGACGGGCTGGTGCCATGTCGAGGTATCGGTCGACGGTCCGGACCCAGTGCTCGACCCGGGCCCGGTCGTCATGTGAGACGAGCACAGTGCCGTCGCGCAGGACGCGATACGCCAAGGGCAGCGGCGCGTCGTTGAGGACCACGACGTCCGCGCGCGCGGGTGCGACGGCGTGGGTGATCGCTGCGGTGAGTTCCAGCCTGCGTTCCTCGTTGTCGTCGTCGAGGAGCACGGCGACGTCGACGTCGGACAGTGGCCCGACCCGGCTGCGGGCGTGCGAGCCGTACAGGTAAGCGACGAGCACCCCGGGCTCGCCGTCGAGCAGCCGGCGCACCCTCTCGGTGAGATCGGGCGTCGACGGCGCTGCGCTCTCGCTGGCCTCGATCACTAGATCAGGATAGCGAGCCGGGGCGACGTTCTCGGCGTCTGCGGCAGGATGTTCGAACCCGAATTTGGGTGCGTCATGGACGTCCCCGGTAGGTCGGCAGATCTGTGACGTCGAGTTCACGGTCGCCCGGTATCGGTAACGCAGCACCGTACGCCCGGTTAGGGTTAACCTGATCGCGTGAATATTGGAGGCTTCTTGGAGTTGGTGATCACGCCACGGAGTAGCCGGTTCGATCCCTCTGATGACCGGTGGCACGAGCAGGTCGGTGAGTTCGGCGCCGCCTTGGTGCGAGAGGTCGGTGGGGCTCGCCGCGAGCGGATCCCGGTCCCGGGCACCAAGGGCGGGATCGAGCTGATCGTCATAGCGCTGGGTTCGGCGGGGGTGTTCACCGCTGCGGTGCAGTTCTTCACGGCCTGGCTGCACCGTGACCGGACCCGCAGCCTGGAGGTCACCTACACCGTCGACGGCCGCGAGGAGACCATCTGGATCAGCGGAGAGTCGATCAGTAACGAGGTCCTCGGCACGCTGGCCGTCGCCGCTGCTTACCGCCTCGACCCGGGCGAAGAGGGCGCGAGTGCTGCGGTATAAGGCACTGCTGATCGGGAACTCCAGGTTCGCCCTGGACGCCACTGCCGGGCCTGGAAGGACCGGTCAACGACGTGGGCGCGCTGCGCGGCGCGCTGACCGATCCCGCAGTCGGCCTGTTCGCCCCAGCGGAGGTGCGCGTCCTGCCGGAGCGGGGTGCGCAGGAGATCCTGGTCGAGATCCAGCGGTTCCTCGGCTCGGCGACCCGCGACGACCTGCTGCTGCTCTACTACAGCGGGCATGGCGTGCTGGACTACCGCAACCAGCTGTTCCTGTGCGCCTCCGACACCCGGACCGACGTGCTCATGGCCACGTCGGTGAGCAGCACGGCGATCAACTCGATGATTGCGGACTCGGCGGCGCGGACCACGGTGATCGTGCTGGACTGCTGCCACAGCGGAGCGTTCAAGGGCGGCGACCTGCCGGCCGCCCTAGCCGGGACCGGGCGGTTTGTGCTAGCGAGTTGCCGGGGCGGTGAGCTGGCTGCCGACACCGACGCCCGCAACGGCACGAGCCTGTTCACCACATATCTGGTGGAGGCACTCCGCACCGGTGGCAGCGACCCGAACGGGGACGGCTACGTCAATCTCGACGAGCTCTACGCGGTGATGCTGAGGCGGCTGTCTGGGCTGACCCCGCGCCGTCCACTGCCGCAGCGGCACTTCTCCGGTGTGGGTGACGTGGCGATCGCCCGGCGGCCACGCTCGCGGTCAGTGCAACCCTCTCACGTGCCGACGACGACGGCGATGCCCGCGGCCGTCGAAGCTCCGACCGCGAACCCGGGTCTGGCGCCGGTGTCTCGCCCGCCTGCTCCCGCACCGAAGCCGGCAGTCAGACCGGTGTCCGACCCGCGAGGCCGACGACGGCGCATGGCGGCGGTCGCTGCTGCGGTGGTGCTCGCCGCGACAGTGATCGGGCTGTTCGCGATCCGCCCCGATCCCGGTTGCGTGCCCGGCGGCTCGATCCCACTCCGGTCGGAAACTGTCGAGCCGTGCTCGGGCACGATCGCGAACCCGGACCAGGTGGACGTGTACCGGCTCACCGTTGCGGATCGGGAGAGGCTGTTCTTCGATGTGACCGAGGGTTGTGTCGGTAGGGCGTTGCAGTGGCGGCTGGGTCGGGTGGGGGTGCAGGACGCGTTGTTCGATGACGGGCTGGGAGGCTATGACGATCAGTGTCAAGATTTTGGACCTGTGACGCTGGGGTCGGGTGAGTACGAGCTGTCGGTGTCCGGTGTCGACGCAGGTGTAGGCGGCTACGGATTCCAGGTCCAGTCCGCGGCATGAACCGCTCTGAATTCTCGCTGCCCAGTGGTCGGGCGGGACCGCCTAGTGGAACCTATTGGTGGTCGTGAGATACCCACTGGCCGCCTAGTGGAACCTAATGGTGGTCGTGGGGCCGAGTTTGGCACCAGAGCGAAGTCGCGACCGGCGGCAGCTTGTTCAGGGCGGCGCGAAGCGTCTACGGAGTCTATGGAACGGTGGCTACCGATCTGTCCAGGGTGGATGAGGGGTTGTGGTGAGGCCGTCCCTGGCCGAGGAGGCGGCGGTGATCGCCAGCGCGGGCAGGGCGTCCATGGCTTTCTTGATCGCGTCGAGGATCTCGTCGAGGTGGCTTAACAGCGGGATGAGGGCCTTGATGGTGCGGAGCAACCTGGTGATCAGATCGGCGATCTTGGTGGCCCATTTGGCGATCAGGCTGATGGCCTGCTCGGCCACCAGCGGCGCCGCGAGTCCGGCGGTGGCGGCCAGCTCGGCGGCGTAGCTGAGCAGCCGGGCCACCAGATCACTGATCAGCTCCCGGATCTTGTCGCGCACCGCGGCGACGATCATTCCGGCCATCGTGACGGCGACCTGGATGCCGTGAGCTGCAATGGCTGCGGCATCCAGCAGGTGGTTGATGTCGCCGGCCCGGGCACGGTATGCCTCGGCGGCTGCGCCCTGCCACGTCGTGAGGTCACCGGACACGGCCAAGGCGTAGTCCTGGCGCACCGCGGACACGGCATGACCGACGTCGCCCCAGGTCTGGGCGTGCGTGGAGATCGCATCGGGATTACCGGCCAGCCAGTCCAGCGGCTCGGACAGCGCTTCGACATGCTCGATCAGCCACCCGACGCCGTAGGACAGCAGCGCCCCGGCCGGGTCCGTCACCAGGCTGAGGGCGTCCAAGCCGACCGCGGCCGTGTCGATCCCGATGTCGATCCAGTCCCCGCTGGCGATGGCCTCGACGCACTGGGTGGCCGAGTCGAGGATGCTGATCCCGGTGCTCTGCACCTGCTGGGCCGGCATCTACCAGATCCCCTTTGCCCGGAGCAAGGCCAGCGCGTTGCGGTCGTCGACCGCCGTGTAGTCGTCGGCGGTGTCCTGGACGTTCGTCGCGATGGCGCTCAGGCCCGTCGCGCAACCGTCCAGCGCGGTCGCTCCGATGTCCTGCAACGGGTTGAGGATCGCCGGAAGCATCCGGCAGTACACCCCGTAGGTGTCCACCGGCAGGCTGACCCGCGCCGCGTCAGCCGCCTGCGCCACCCGGTCGGCCACGCCGTGGATGTGCTTGGCGTGATGCCGCAACGCCTCGGTGAGCACCTCGTACTGGTCGGCCATGTCCGTTCCCCTAGCGCAGGTAGTTGCGATCGTCGAAGTCCTCGTCATCGGGCGCTGCCCGGGGACGGCGGGTGGATCGTTGCCGCGGCGGGTCGTCGTCTTCGAGCACGCCGAATCCGAGCAGGCCAGGATCCGGCCCCGGACGGTCGGGCTGGTCCTCGCCGAATCGTTGCCGGTAACTCGACACCACGTGCTCGGCAACCGGCCCCTCGGTGTCAGCCATGGCGTGGCGCATCCGCCCGGCGAGTTGTTGCTGGGCGCGCCGCAGGCAGGCCATCACCAGTGCGGCCACCTCTGGTGGGGGCATGCTGCTGATCTTGTCGGTGAACGCCAGGTCGACTGGCACCCCGCCGGAGTCGATCGTGACCCGGACCGCGCCGTCGGTGGAGCACTCGGTCACCCGGATCTGCTCGACCCGGGCGCGCAGGGCACCGAACCGCTCGGCCTGGTCGGTGAAGCCCTGCGCCCACTGCGACAGCTGCCGCTCGGCCTGGTCGGGGTCGGCGCCGAACATGGTCTCTCCTCACGGGCTGGCAGGCGGTGATAGTACGGTCACCCTGGGTGGAGGAGGGTACGCATGGCGAGCAGCTTCGAGCCGGCCGGTGGGTGGCTGACCGGCGCAGATCAGCAGCAGACCGATCTGCAACGCGCGGTGGCCGCCGGTGAGCTGTGGATGGAGGCCGGCGTCGCCGAGCGCGCCGCCGCCCGCTGCGACCAGGCAGTCGAGGAGATCGACGACTGGCTTGCTCGGGCAGGCGTGCTCACGAAGAGGCGCAAGTTCGGTGCCAATGAGGACGGCGAGGCAGCCGCAGCCCGGTTCGCCCAGGCTGGCCAGGATTTCATCGACACGATGACGAATGCTCAACGGGTAATTGCGAACATGGCGGCGACCTATCGGGCAGCTGGGCGCACGATCACCGAAGCCGACGCTGCCGGTCAGCAGATGTTCCGGGATCGATCGGGATGAGGTGTGGCCTCGTTGCGGTGACCGCGCTGGGGGTGCTCACAGCTGGTTGTAGTTCCCAGGTCCCGGATGTGCCCGGATCGCCTGCGGTAGGTGATGCCAGCCGGGTTGATATGTGCACAATCCTGACCGATGCGGAGCTGACCGGGTTGGGTATCAAGCTGGACACTCGCAAGTCATTCGACGAGGTGGGTGTTGTCGGTTGCCGGTGGGTGGGCAAGCCCATCACGCTGAGTCTGGACCGGGACGAGGACACCGTGGCCGAGTACCGGGCGCGGAAGGATGACCCAGCGTTCACCAGCTTCTCGGAGAACACCGTGAACGGCCGCGCCGGGATCCAATTCGGGGTGAGGCGTGACCACAGCCAGTGCGCACAGTTGATGGATGGGGGGCCGGTGTCGTTGACGGTGGCCGTGGCGCCGGCGTTCAGCCTGGAGCCGCCGAGGATCGATGCGTGTGCCGAGGCGTTGCGGATCGCGCAGCTGATCGAGCCGCGGTTGCCGAGAGTGGGGAGTTGAGATGGCCGGACCGATCGACGTCGTGGCCGACCTGCTCGGCTTCGGCGGGCCCGACGGCACCGATGGCGGGTCGAGTAACTGGGCGGCCTGGGGGCACGCCGAGATCCGCTCGATGCTGGACACCTCGGTGGACCCCAGCGACATCAGCGACGCCGCCGCGGGGTGGCGCGATTTGGGCCGGCACGCGACCGACATCGTCGCCGGTCTTACCCGCGCGCTGACCGACACGGTCTCCGATGGGTGGCGTGGCGTGGCGGCCGATGCGGCGCTCGTCGCCCTGCAACCGGTCCACCAGTGGTCGGCCAACGTGAATGAGACCGCTGACCACACCACAGCGCTGATGGAGGCTTCCGGCTCCAGTGCCGGGCAGGTCAAGGCCACCGTGCCTGCACCGATGGTGCATGACTGGGGGCGGTCACTGCGCAGCCTCGCCCTGGGCGGCCTGCCCGGCGCGTTCGTCGACGCGGTCGCTCAGGATCAGGCGCAGTCCGAGGCGCACGCCGAGGCGGTGCAGATCATGAGCAACGTGTACTCCGCACCGATCAACGATCACCGCGTCGCCGTGCCGCTCTACCCGCAGCTGGTCGACCCGACCTTGCAGCCACCCGAGCCACCGCCGAGCACGTGGCCGGCACCGGCCCCCGGCCAGCCTGTCCCGGGCGGAGCTGCCAGCCGGTACGCGGCCGGCTACTCGGCACCCGTCGCTGCTGAGCTGCAAGGAGTGACCAGCAGCGGGCCGCTGGGCCACAGCGGCGGAGCCGAGTCCCGTCAACCCGTCGGCGGGCAGGTCGCCGCGTCCGGGCTCCCGACCGTGACGTCGACCGCTGACTTCCAGCGGAGCCGCCGGATCGGGCAGCCGGGACTCGTCGATGGTGCCGGGCGGACCAGTGGCGCCAGACACGGCGGTGCCGGATATCCAGGCGGTACCGGGCAGACCAGTGGTAGCGGGCAGATCAGCGGTACCGCGCGGACCAGTGGTAGCGGGCGGACCAGTGGTAGCGGGCAGACCAGCGGTACCGCGCGGACCAGCGGTATCGGGCACGCCGGGCGGTCCGGTGCGGCCGGGCGGGTCGGTGCGGGCAGCACCGAGTTCGGGCCGCGCGGGTCTGGTGTCGTCGCGCCGGTCGCCGACGGCCGGATGGTGGCCGGCCCGGGTCGCGGCGCCGTCAGCGGTGGGCGAGCCAATCTGGGCGATCTGCTCTCCTCGGTCGGCGGTGGACGTGGCGACGGTGACCGGGACACCGAGCACCGGCGTCCGTCCTATCTCCTCGAGGTGGACGACGTCTTCTCCGACGGTCGCAAGGTCGCGCCGCCGGTGATCGGCGACGATCCAGCCGAGCGTGGGGACTGACCGCCGATGACACTGGCCTGGCGGCTGTCCGCCGCGCAATGGGACGTGCTTACCGAGGTGCTCGGCGGGCAGCGCTACCCCTCGCCGATCCAGGTGCGCTCCCACGGGCGTACCCGTGCCGAGCGCGTCCAGATCCGGGCCGACGTGTGCGTCGAGCTGGCCGCGCTCGGCCTGCTCCGGGCGGGTCGGGTGGACGCCGAGCTGGAGGCTGCGCTGCGGCTGCTGCACTGGCCGGCTAGCTGGGTGGACTCGGTGTGGCTGGCCGACGCGGTGGCTGACCAGCCGGTTCGGGTGGTCGCGGCGCAGGGTGGCGTCGCGGGTGTCTGCGCGTTGCAGCATCCCGACCAGCCCGGCGCGACGGTGCTGGAGGTGATCCCCGCGACGGGGTTGGCCGCGGCGGTGGTGCGCCGGCTCCCACCGTGGCCCCCGGGTGGCCGCGCAACCGTGACCGTGCCCCGGCAACCCGGCGAGCAACCCGTCCGGCAACCCATCCTGGTGCCCGTGTCCGCCACCCGTGGCAGCACCGAACGCGACAGTGCTGCCGCGATTCTGGACACGCCCGTCCGAGCCGGCCAGATCGCCGCCAACGTGCGGGACCCGTCGTCGGGTCGGGTCTGCCGCTCCGACGTCCTGCGCTGGTGCGACAACGTCGATGGTCGGTACCAGGTGATGCTCAACCGCCGGTCTGGCGACCTCACCGTCGGGCCGGCGGATCCGCAGCGGCTCGGGGAGGCGGTACGCCGGTCACTCGCTGCCCTGGGGTCTTGCTGACCGCATGGGCATGAGAAAGTAGCGCGGTGCGAAGCATCCTGCGTGCCGTCGCTGCTGCGCGTTGTGTTGCTGCCGGCAGCATGGCTGGGATGCTGCTCATCGCCGGCTGCGGCGTGGGCCCCAGCCAGGTCGGCGCCGCCGCGTTGGTCAACGGTACCGCGATCCCGCTGAAGCAGGTGCAAAGCCGGCTCAGCACGGTGCTGGCCAAGGAGGGTGCGCAAATCCGGGACCAACTGATGGCCGAGCACCAGCTCGATGATCTGTCGCGCACGATCGTCACCGTCGGGATCAGGCATGAGCTGACGGCTATCGCCGCGCGACGGGCGGGGGTGACTGTCGATCAGGCCCAGGTGGACCGGCTGGTCGATACGGCCGGTGGGGCCGAGGCCGCCTCCAAGGGCACCATCTTCGATGCCCAGACCTACCGGCAACGGGCGCAGGACAAGCTGCTGATGGCGCAGCTGGGCCGGCGTGCGTTGCGCAACAGCGCGGTCACCGTCGACTACACCACGGCCGACACCCGAACCGCTGCCCAGGCCAAAGTCGACGAGCTCGCCCGAGCCGGTGCCAAGCGCGCTCGGCAGCTGATCGACGCCGACGTCCGGGCCGGCAAGGACGCGGTGATCGGCAAGCGGATCGTCGCCGCGGACGATCCGATCTTCGCCACCACCCCCGCGTTCGGCGTCGCCGAGGGCACCGTGGTGGCCTTCCAGCTCGCCGACACCAAGCCCTGGCTGATCATGGTGATCAAGAATCGCGCCGATCGGGGTGTGCAGCCGTCCGGTCAGGCGCCCCCACTCGAGCAGATCGACCCGGCCGTGCTCGAGGCCGTCGGGCTGCGCCAGTTGGCCCAGGTGGCCCAGGAGGTGGGGGTGCGCCTGACTCCCCGGTACGGCATCTGGGACCCGGTGAGCGTGCAGGCGGTCGTCAACGGCAACGAGACCGCCGGCTTCCTGACGCCGTTGCGCGCCACTCCCCGGGCGTGACTCCGGCCAGGATCGTGGTCACGCTGTCGCGCCGGTTCGGCCCGGTCCTGCCCGCCGCGGTGGTCCGCCTGCTGCAGGACGGGGCGGTCCTGCACGCCGATACCGATGTGCCGGTGGAGCTGGCGCAGCAGTGCGGGGCGCAGCCGGTCGACGATGCTGTGTTTAATGATTCTGGGCACGGGCTGCTGCTGACCATGGATCCGGTCACCGGCACGGCGGCCCGCTGGATGGCCGCCGGGGCCACGGTGTTGGTCACTCCGGAACCGCCGGGGACCGCGTTACTGGATGCCGTCGGGGTGATGGACCGGTTGCGCTCGCCGGGTGGCTGCCCGTGGGACGCCGAGCAGACCCACCGCTCGCTGATGCCCTACCTGATCGAGGAGACCTACGAGCTGTACCAGGCGCTGGAGGACGGCGACCCCGAGGCGCTGTGTGAGGAGCTCGGTGACGTGCTGCTGCAGGTGCTCTTCCACGCCCGGGTCGCGCAGGAGGGCTCGACGGGTTTCAGTGTCGACGCGGTGGCGACCGGTCTGGTGACCAAGCTCGTCGGCCGGCACCCGCACGTGTTCGCGGGCAGCGAGCAGGTGGCTACCGCCGTCGACCAGGAGATCCGCTGGGAGCAGCTCAAGCGGGCCGAGAAACGGCGCGAGTCCAGTGTCGACGGGGTGTCGCTGGCCCAGCCGGCGCTGGCCCTGGCGGCCAAGCTCGTGTCGCGGGCCGTCAGAGCAGCCCTGCCAGAGGACCTGCTGCTCAGCGCCGGTGCCGGCACCGGTGAGTCGCTGTTTGCGCTGTCTGTGGCGGCGAAGCTGGCCGGGGAGGATCCCGAGGCCGCGCTGCGTTGCGTTGCGCTACGTTTTGCCGACCACGTGCGCGCCGCCGAGTGTTCCGCGCGCGCTGCCGGGCTCGACGTGGGCAGTCTCACCCCGCAGCAGTGGCGGGAGCACTGGCCGGGCTAGCTGTGTGGTGTGCCGTATCTCGGCGTCGGACTCGTCGTTGTGCTGTCGTATGAGCGGCGAACGAACCGGTGCACGAACCGGAAAACCCGGCAAGGAGACGTCTCGGTTGGGTCTGCCTAAAGCTTCGCACTACCTGTTGCGGGGCATCCTGTCCGGTGGAGCACTGGCCTGTGCTGGTCTGATTGTCGTCGGGTTGAGTTCGGTGGCTGCGCCCTTGCCCGACCGGGGTCCCGCCACGCCGGTGGTGGCGGCGATGGCCGCGCCTGCTGCTCTTCCTGATGTGCCGGAGCCCGCCACTGCTCCGGTCACCCAGCCGGCGCCTGCCCAGGTTCCTGGTGCGCCGCCTGCCGGCAAGACCACCATCACCATTCCGGTGGAGATCCCGGCCCAGGCTCCGCCCCCCGGAGGTCCCCAGTTGGCGTTCGCGGACTGGGCCGGGCGGCTGTCCCGCGTCACGGCCATTCCGCAGCGCGCGCTGCAGGCATACGGCAATGCGCACGCCGTCATCGCTGCCACCAAGCCCAATTGCCGCCTCACCTGGGTGACACTGGCCGGTATCGCGGCTGTCGAGTCCAAGCACGGCGGGTTCCAGGGCGGTGCGCTCGAAGCCGATGGTCGGCCGTCGACTCCGATCATCGGGATACCGTTGAACGGCGCGCCCGGAGTTCGGGCCATCGCGGATACCGACGGTGGTCTGCTCGACGGTGACAAGGTCTGGGATCGTGCTGTCGGCCCCTTCCAGTTCATCCCGTCCACCTGGGCGGCCTGGCGAGCTGACGGGAACCTGGACGGCATCAGTGACCCGCAGAACATCGACGATTCCTCGCTGGCTGCCGCCCACTACCTGTGCGCGGACAACCGGAATCTGGGCTCCGGTGACGACTGGCTGCGCGCGATACTGTCCTATAACAACTCTGTCGAGTACGCCCAAGAGGTCTACGGTTTCTCCCAAGGCTATGCCCGCAATGCCAAAGACGTGCGTTGAGTCAGGTTTCTCGAGCCGCTAGCCGCATCCGAACCTCGTTGAGCGCTTCCTGGTACTCCGGTGTCGGGTTCATCGCTGCGGCCATTGCGAATTGTGCTCGCGCCTCTTCCAACCGGCTCTGTCGCTGTAACGTGCGCCCCAGTGCGAAGCGCGCATAGTGGTCGGAAGGATTGTTCTCGAGTACCCGGAGGAATGCCTCCTCGGCGCGGTGCAGCTGGGCGGACTGCAAGTAGGCCCGGCCGGCCAATAACTGCACGCTCGGCGCGTCGGGCTCGGCATCCAACACCGGACGCAGCTGCCGCAGCGCCTCCAAGGGACGGCGCTCGGAAACCAGCGACTCGGCGAGCCGGAACTGTTCGACGACGTCGGTGGGGCGATCGTCAGCAGTCATGGTTGTACCCACGGTACGCGGTGAGGTGCCCTTGCACGAGCCCTCATTCGATCACCGGCGCGCGCCTCCGACCGGCTGTCGGTAGCCCCGGTTAGGCTGCGTTCAGCCAACCGACGAGGAGTGCATCTGTGGCCGTCATCGAGCAGGTCGGAGCCCGGGAGATCCTGGACTCCCGCGGCAATCCCACTGTCGAGGTCGAGGTCGCCCTCGACGACGGCACGTTGGCCCGCGCCGCGGTGCCTTCCGGGGCGTCCACCGGCGAGCACGAGGCGACCGAGCTGCGCGATGGCGACCCGCAGCGCTACCTCGGCAAAGGCGTCGAGCGGGCGGTTGCGGCGGTGCTGGATGAGATCGGGCCGGAGCTGGCCGGTATCGAGGCGATCGAGCAGCGGGTGGTGGACCAGAAGCTGGTCGACCTGGACGGCACCCCCAACAAGTCCCGGCTGGGTGCCAACGCGATCCTCGGGGTGTCCCTGGCGGTGGCCAAGGCGGCCGCCGAGTCCAGCGGTCTGGAGCTGTTCCGCTACATCGGTGGTCCGAACGCGCACGTGTTGCCGGTGCCGATGCTGAACATCCTCAACGGTGGCGCGCATGCCGACACCGGCGTCGACGTCCAGGAGTTCATGATCGCCCCGATCGGTGCGGACTCGTTTCGCGAGGCACTGCGCTGGGGCACCGAGACCTACCACGCATTGAAGTCGGTACTGAAGTCCCACGGGCTGCCCACCGGGCTCGGTGACGAGGGTGGTTTCGCACCGGATCTGCCGGCCACCACCGACGCGCTGGACCTCATCGCCACCGCGGTGGACAAGGCCGGTTACACCTTGGGTCGGGACATCGTGCTCGCCTTGGACGTCGCTGCCACCGAGTTCTTCGCCGACGGCACCTACACCTTCGAGAAGAAGGCCCGCAGTGCGGAGCAGATGGTCGTCTTCTACACCGAGTTGCTCAGCGCCTACCCGTTGGTGTCCATCGAGGACCCGCTCGCGGAGGACGACTGGGAGGGCTGGGCCCGGCTCACCGCCGAGCTCGGCGACCGGGTGCAGCTCGTCGGTGATGATCTGTTCGTGACCAACCAGGAACGGCTGGAGGAGGGCATCACCCGCCGGGTGGCCAACGCGCTGCTGGTGAAGGTCAACCAGATCGGTACGCTGTCGGAGACCCTGGACGCGGTGACCCTGGCCCAGTCCAGCGGGTACCGCTGCATGATGAGCCACCGCTCCGGCGAGACCGAGGACACCACGATCGCCGACCTCGCGGTGGCGATCGGCTGCGGGCAGATCAAGACCGGTGCCCCGGCCCGATCGGAACGGGTGGCGAAGTACAACCAACTGCTGCGCATCGAGGAGGCCCTCGGGGACGCGGCCCGCTACGCCGGCGACCTGGCGTTCGCCCGGTTCACTCCGGAGAGTCCAGCTTGACCCCAGGGCCCAGCCTGGTCACTCGCAGCGGCCCGCGCACAGCATCGGTGGCGCCCGATCCGCATGGAATGCGGATCGGCCACTTCGTGGGCATCACCTCGCCCCGCCGGGCGGTACTGCTTGCGGTGGTGATCTGCGTGCTTGCGCTGAGCCTCGCGGTGCCGTTTCGTAACTATGTGGGCCAACGCGGGCAACTCGCAGACGTCCACGAGCAGCAGCGGATCCTGGCGGACAAGGTCGCGGAGCTGCAGCGGCGCCGGGACCTGCTCGCCGACCCGCAGCAGGTCGAGGCGCAGGCCCGCGAGCGGTTGCGCTATGTGCGACCGGGCGAGGCGCCGTACGTGGTGCAGCTGCCCCCCGGCCAGACTGTTGCGGATCCGCCCGGTACCAGCGTTGCGGTGCTGCCGCCGCCCAGGCCGCTGTGGTACGCCGAGCTCTGGAAGTCGATCAACAGTGGATGACGTGGCTGCTGCTGATCAGGAAGCCATCGCCGCGCAGTTGGGCCGCCCACCGCGGGCCCTGCGAGCGGTCGCGCACCGCTGCCCCTGCGGGCTGCCCAGCGTGGTGCAGACCCACCCCCGGCTCGACGACGGCACCCCGTTCCCCACCTTCTACTACCTGACCTGCCGCAGGCTGGTCGGGCTGGTCAGCCGGATCGAGGCCGGTGGTGCAATGCAGGAGATGACCGCTCGGCTCGCCGCGGATCCGTCGCTCGCGGCGGCCTACCGGATCGCGCACGAGTCCTACCTGGCTGAGCGCGATGCGGTGCAACCGCTGGGCACCCGGGTCAGCGCCGGCGGTATGCCCGATCGGGTCAAGTGCCTGCACGTCCACGTCGCGCACGCGCTGGCTCGAGGACCCGGCGTCAACCCCTTCGGCGACGAGCTGCTCACCCAGATCGGCACCTGGTGGCTCCCCGGCCCCTGCACCCCCATTCCGCATTCAGCGGGCTCAGCGGGGCTATAGAGTACCTGATTACCCCGCTGAGCCCGCTGAATGCGGGGGGACTTGGAGGTGGATGTGCCCAGGGTTGCCGCGATTGATTGTGGGACCAACTCGATCCGCTTGCTTGTCGCGGATCTGGGGGTGGGAACGTTGCGTGATGTGCACCGGGAGATGCGGATCGTCCGGCTTGGGCAGGACGTCGACGCCACCGGGCGGCTGGCTCCCGAGGCGCTGGAGCGCACTCGCGTCGCGCTGGCTGACTACGCCGCTGTGGTGCGCCGGGCCGGTGCCGAGCGGGTCCGGATGGTGGCCACCTCGGCGACCCGCGACGCCGCCAACCGGGCGGACTTCTTCGCGATGGTCCGCGCCACCCTCGGCACCGATGCCGAGGTGATCACCGGGGACGAGGAGGCCCGGTTGTCGTTCACCGGTGCGGTCGGCGGCCTGGATCCCGGCGACGGGCCGTTCCTGGTCGTCGATGTGGGCGGTGGGTCCACCGAGGTGGTGTTGGGTGACTGGGACGGGACCGGGGCCGAGGTGACGGCGGCGCGATCGGTCGACGTCGGCTGTGTGCGGATCACCGAACGGCACCTGGGCTCCGATCCGCCGACGCCCGAGGAGGTCAGCGCCGCCGGCCGGTTCGCGGTGCAGACCCTGCAGGAGGCATTCGCCGACGTACCGGTGGACAAGGCCCGCACCTGGGTCGGGGTGGCGGGCACCATCACCACCCTGTCTGCGGTCAGCCAGCAACTGCCCGGCTATGACCCCGAGCGCGTCCACCTGTCCCGGTTGTCGCTGGAGCAGGTGCGCGTTACGGCGACGGGCCTGCTGGCGTCGACGCATCAGCAGCGCGCTGCTGATCCGGTCATTCATCCCGGTCGGGTGGACGTCATCGCCGGTGGAGCGCTCATCGTGCGGGTGATCGCCGAGGAATTGCACACCCGGGCCGGCATCGGTGAGCTCGTGGTCAGCGAGCACGACATCCTCGACGGCATCGCGCTCGGCCTCGGCCTCGAGTGAGGTCCGCCGATCTCGACGACGAGATCACCCAGTGCCGCGCCTGCCCGCGGCTGGTCGCGTGGCGGGAGGAGGTCGCCGCCGGCAAGCGCGCCGCGTTTCGCGACCAGACCTACTGGGGCCGCCCGGTGCCTGGATTCGGTCCGCTCGACGCCGCGCTGGCCATCATCGGGCTCGCGCCCGCCGCGCACGGCGGCAACCGGACCGGCCGGATGTTCACCGGGGACCGCTCCGGCGACGTGCTCTATGCCGCGCTGCACGCGGTCGGCCTGGCCAACCAGCCGGTCGCCACCCACCGTGGCGACGGTCTGACGCTGCACCGCACCAGGATCACGGCCCCGGTGCACTGCGCGCCGCCGGCCAACAAGCCCACTCCCGCCGAGCGCGACGCCTGCCGGCCCTGGCTGATCCGCGAGCTGCATCTGCTGCGCCCGACGCTGCGCGCAGTGGTCGTGTTGGGTGGTTTCGGCTGGCAGGCCCTGCTGCCCGCGTTGGCCGTCGCCGGCTGGCCGGTGCCGAGGCCGCGGCCACGCTTCGGGCACGGCACCGAAGTGGTCCTGGGCGGGTTGCACCTGGTGGGTTGCTACCACGTCAGCCAGCAGAACACCTTCACCGGACGGCTCACCCCGGCGATGCTGGTCGACGTGCTGCGCCGCGCGACGCAGCTGGCCGGGATCGACCCCGGTTGATCAGGCGATCAGAATCACTACGCGTGGCCGCGCTGTCGTGGCGATACTGGTGTTATGGGTCGTACCTCCGCGGATCAGCCACGCATCCTCATCGTCGGCGGTGGCTACGTGGGGATGTACACCGCGCTGGGACTGCAGTCGACGCTGCGCGCGGGCGAGGCATCGGTCACCGTGGTGGACCTGCAGGCGCAGATGACCTACCAGCCGTTCCTGCCCGAGGCCGCGGCCGGCTCGATCGAACCGCGTCATGTGGTGGTGCCGCTGCGCCGGGTGCTGCGGCGCTGCCATATTGTCTGTGGCCGGGTCACCGGTGTCGACCATGTCCACCGGTTCGCCACTGTGGAGAACTGCGCCGGGCACACCGAGCAGCTCGGCTATGACGTGCTGGTGATGGCGCCGGGCTCGATCGCGCGCACGCTGCCCATCCCCGGGCTCGCCGAGCACGGCATCGCGTTCAAGACCATCGGTGAGGCGATCTACCTGCGCAACCACGTGCTGTCCCGGCTGGAAGCCGCGGACGCCACGCTTGATGCACAGCTGCGCCGCACGTTGCTGACTTTCGTGGTGATCGGCGGGGGATACGCGGGGATCGAGGTGCTCGCCGAGCTGCAGGACATGGCCCGTTACGCCTGCCGTTACTACGAGACCATCCAGCCGCAGGACCTGCGCTGGGTGCTGGTCGAGGCCACCGGCCGGATCATGCCCGAGGTCAGCCCGAGAATGGGCCGCTACACCGCCGAGCGGTTGACCGAGCGCGGCATCGAGATCTTCCTGAACACCCGGGTCACGACGATGCTCAACGGCCACGTCGTCCTCGATGATGGCACCGAGTTCGACGCCGACACCATCGTCTGGACCGCCGGGGTGAAGGCCAACCCGGTGTTGCAGCACACCGACCTGCCGCTGGACGACCGCAAACGGCTGCGCTGCCAGGCCACCCTGCAGGTGGTGGACCGTCCGGGGGTGTTCTCCGCGGGGGACTGCGCAGCCGTCCCCGACCTGACCTCAGCCGACCCGAACGCCACCTGCAGCCCGTCGGCCCAGCACGCCGTCCAGCAGGCCAAGGTGTTGGCCGGCAACGTGATCGCGCACCTGCGCGGCCAGCCGCTGCGGCCCTATCAGCACCGTTACGCGGGGTCGGTGGCCAGTCTGGGCCTGTACCGTGGCGTCGCGGAGATCTACGGGATCAGGTTCAAGGGCATCGTGGCCTGGTTCCTGCACCGCAGCTACCACCTGAGCCGGATGCCCACGTTCAACCGCAAGGTGCGCATCGTGGCCGACTGGACCGCTGCCCTGCTGTTCCGCCGCGAGGTGGTGGCGCTGGGCCAGATCAACGACCCGAAAGCCGAGTTCGCCCGGGCCACCAGAGCTTCTTGATCCACTCTCCGGTGGATACGCTTCCGCAGCGCCCCCGTAGCCCAACCGGCAGAGGCAGGTCCCTTAAAAGGATCCCAGTGTGGGTTCGACTCCCACCGGGGGCACCATCGCTCCCCTACTCGAACCCCTACCCCCCAAGGAACGAGCAAGGAGCACAGCACCACCTGGAAGCCAGCAACCGCGCGGTCGGCGGCCTCGACTGGGCGTTCGCTGATGTTGACCCTGTCGGGGATCTTGCCCCTGGTCACGGTCGTCTGCGACCGGTTGACCCGCCGCGTGCGGCCGTGGCGCAGGGCGAGCTTGAGCTGGGTGCGCAACTCGCCGCGCGCCTGTAGGTACAGACACAGGTAAATCGTCTCGGGCGACACCCACATAGTGCGTCGTCAGGGAAGTCCCGCCGCAACCGCTTGCTGATCTGCCTGGGTGACCATCTCTTCTTCAAACCAGCGTTGACCGCGTCGTGTAACTTCTTGTTCGTTTCCAACAATCGCTGTTTCGGGCGGGCACGGTTTTCGTCCGCTCGCCGCTGAGCGGGTACCGCTCGATAGTTCGACCGACCACCGTTCCGCCTGACCTCACGCGATATCACCGTATGATCACGCTTCAACAACCGCCCGATGCACCGGTAAGAGCTTCCAGCGTTAAGCTCGCGAGAGATGACTTCTCGCTCCTCGGCGACGACCTCCGTACCCCGTACCGACAATGGCTCCCTTATCTTGTCGACCGAACGAGCGGTAGGATATCGTGCAGGTGGTGCACTCATCCTATGACACCAAGCTGTGATTATCAGCCTGGTATTGCGCCCGGAACTGGGTGGCTGACGGGCGCATGGGCTTGGCCACCCTCTTAATCCCGACGAATTGCCAAGGACCTGGAAGCTTTCGATTTGAGCAAAACCGGGCCCGTCAAAATTATCTGACACGGACTGCTCGCGCAGGCGGGCGCATCGTAAAGATGGGCTGCTATACTTCGCTCGTGATGGACAGTGATCTTCTTGTCGAACTGGGAGCGCCATTTTTGGCGCATGTACTCGCCTCGGATGGCACCTACATACAGGCGGTGCTTGGCGGCGAGGTCGAAGCGTCGTGGACAGACGGCCAAGCGGCTGTACTTCAGGAAATCCGTAGAGTAAGCAATATATGTCAGCATCAAGGACCAGCCGAGCAGCGTGGTGCACTAATCACCGATATTTATGGACAGTTTCCACCAGACCGTGGTACTACTATAGGCAATATTCTTCGAGGCATGGCCGGCGGCGATATCACTGCCTCTCCGGTGATTGATGATCCCATGAGTGTCGAGCTTACGGCACTTGCTCGCGATTGTTATCCTCTCCTGTTGTTACCAAGTAATCCACGCGATCCATTCTCCGGGGGCATAAACCGGCTGTCGGTCAGTATCTTCCATAATCCACATCATAAGGCGTTCGCGGCCGCCGTGATGGCCGACGCAACGCTCGCACGGTTATTTCCCGATGAACGCGAGCACGCCGGCCGTATTGGGTATACGAGCCGAAGCACGGGGCAGGCCGGTACTATTCAACTCTCGATGCTGGCCACCCAGCTGTTGACTGCGGGGTGGGAGTTGGCGTTGTTAGAATCGGCAACTCCATGCTTAGCTGAGTATCTCGCTGCGACCGAGAAAGCGCTTGACATCGCTCGCAATGCTCTCTCCGGCAAGCACGTCGAGGTGCCCGTGCGCGTCGGCTTGACGGGCGTACTTCTGCCCATCGGCACAAAGATCGACCTGGGTTGGGCGCAGCTTCGGCCTGCTGATGACCGGGACGAGTATCTTGCTGCCCGCAGTGGTATCGACGGGAGCGTACAAGCAACAACATCATCCGGTGAGTTGGTGCCCACTGTCAGATACTCAGGCGATACAGTGATGGAAATGCTGATGCCGTACAGCGTGGTAGCGCGACAGTTTATGCCTGAGCGGCGCCGGCCAATTGACCATAATGGATGGGATCAGGTCGAGGAAAAACTTGAGAACATTCGTCTGGGTCTTTTGTTGGCTATCGACGAGAGCCCACGTGCCCTAGTTCTGCCCACATGGCGTTTTGTCATTGATCCATTGGGAAATACTAGTTACAGCTGGAATGACTGGCGGCGTACTTCGTTCTCGCCTCGTGCCCTTGATGTGGAAGCGGTTGTCAATTGGAAGCAGTGGAATGAGCGTATTGCCGCAAAGCGGAAATCGGGAATCGACATTTCCGTGAGACGTGCTCTGCTCGCAGCCGCCGAACGGCAGTCACCGGAAGATGTGCTCGTCGATGCGGTCGTTGTATGGGAGAACTTGTTCGGTTCGAACCAAGATACCACAATACGCGTCACGGGAGCCCTGGCATGGTTGTTGGCTATGGATGTAGCAGGGCGCGAGCAGAAGCAGCGGCGTCTGAAGGAGATATATCAACTTCGAAGCAATATCGTGCATGGCGCTCACCAGATGACGACACAGGAGATGCAAACATGTCCGCAAGAGGCGCTCGACGTCGCCCTCGAGGCGCTCCGAAGGATCTTTGAAGTGCGGCCAGATCTTATAGACTTGGAGGACGGTAACGCGAGAAGCAACCGTATGCTTCTCGGTGGGTAGGCGCTACTAATTAACACCGGGCATCAGACGCAAACGCCCCGCCATTCTCGGCCTCAGTCACATATAACTCAATCCCATGTCTCTTCGAGCGAGTTTTCTACGCATGTTTCGTGCTTTCGAACTGTCCCAGGTGGTAATCCTTGAACCGGCTCAGTGTTTCCTCGCTGACTGCCACCCCCAGGCCCGCATCACACAACCACCTGCTCAGATGCGCGGCGAGCCCCATCTGCCTCTGCGCGGAACCCCTCGTGAAGCCCAGCCGAGCCAGCTCCACGGCGAACCCCCGCGCATACGGCCCCAGCGGACCCACCATGCCGACGCCATGCAAATCATCCATGCTCGCTGTCCTCTCCGAAGTCGGAGAGGACAGCATCACACCGCCAGTAGCTCCGTTATGCCGATATCACCGGCCCGGGCACCCCCACCCACCAGCGGGGATCTGCCCCGTATCGGCATAACGTGCATCTGTTGCGCAATTCGTTCACATACGCCTCGGAGAAGGACTGGGCGGCGATCGCGAAGGACCTCAAGCTCGTGTACACTGCACCCTCGGAGCAGGCCGCGGTGGATGCCTTCGCCGAGTTCAGCGAGAAATGGGAGAAGAGATATCCCGCGATCATCCGGCTGTGGACCAACGCGATCGAGTCGATCAACGCCCGGATCCGGCGAGCGGTCAACGCCCGGGGCCACTTCCCCACCGAGCAGGCCGCGCTGAAGTGCGTCCATCTCGCGATCATGAGCCTAGACCCCACCGGCAAGGGACAGCAACGCTGGTCCAACCGATGGAAAGCCGCGCTCAACGCCTTCGAGATCACCTTCGACAGACGCCTGTCCGCCGCCCGCAAGTAACACCCACCAAGATCAAGACAAAGATCCAGTTACACCGTTAGAAAGATCCAGTTACACCGTTAGCTTGACAGACCCCCACCAGGGCGGAAGCCGGCGGGGATGTCACCAAACTCGCCGACTCGGCCGGTCGGCTGCTCGGAGAACTTCGGCTCGCAGCCAAGGCTGCCCGGACCGCCCGAAACTGCAAGAGGCAGGCAACGCCAACCTGACAGTGAAAGCCCAGCTCGACGGCCACCAGGATGATGCAGCGGGCGAAACAACGCCTCGCCCTGCTCCTCGGCTGGGCCAGCCTACGCAATCCTGAGTTCTCACCGTGGCTTCCGAAATCAATGACCGACCTCGTAAGATTCACAACTGGAAGAAACCCTCCGAGCTATTCACTGAACTTGTCGAGGCGAATGCTTCCACTGGCTGAATCTGCCGGTGCTCGGCGTCGCGGGCGATATCGGGTCGTCGTCCCTGGCTCAGGGACAGCGCGTCAGCGCCACCGTGCCGTCAGAGTTCACGCTACCGGTGCCGGTTCGAGTTCTGCATGCTGGCCGTGTTGGTCGACGGTGATCGTCCAGGCTCCCCGGTCGGGCTTGCCGGCGTTCTTCCACCACCGGTAGGCGGCCCGTACCTCGTCCCAGAGGTGGCGGGGCCCGAACTGTTCGACCTCGTAAGGCGGCTGGTCGGCCAGCTGAACTGTCGCCCAGGAACGGGTGCCACGGTCGAACAGGTACAGGATCTTGCTACGGCTACCGAAGAATCGTTGGCAGCCGGGCACCCGGAACCCGATCGCGGTGGCCGCGTCGGGTCGAGTGACATAGGCCGGGTGGAGCTTGGTCGTGGTCGTCTCGCCGTCGCCGGTGAACCATTCCGCCACGGTCCAGCGCGGTAGGCGCTGCTCGCGCAACTGCATGAACCCGGCGCTGCCGATGATGTGGCCCCGAGCCACGCCGGGGCCGGTCACGGTCAGGCGCAACAGCCCGCCCTCTAGCCAGTGTGTGCCAGTGGGCAACAGAATCTCGCCACCGACCCGGGTCTGGCGTACCCAGGCGTGCGGAACCTGCCAGGCAGCCACGGTTGCCAGCAGCCGCTCGTAGAGTGCGCCGGCCGGCCAACCCTGGACGCCGTCACCGCTGATGACGGTCACGCCGGCGTAACCGGCGGCGGTGAGCCGGTCGCGGGCGTGCTCGGCCAGGCCCGGATCGATCTCCACCGAGGTCACGTTGCCCGCGCCGAGGTGATGTGCCAGCAGCGCTGCGTTCCAGCCGGTGCCGGTGCCGATCTCCAGCACCCGCATGCCCGGCTCGGCGCGCAGCGCGGCGAGCATTCGGGCCACGATCGCCGGCTGCGACGCCGAGCTGCTCACCTCCCGGCCCCGCAGCGCCGGACCGGCCGGGTGGCCGTCGTCGACCTGGATGACCACTGCCTCGTCGGCGTAGGCCGCCCGCAGCCAGCCGTCCGGGTCGTCAGCGCGGCGCACTGCAGCCATGTCCGGTTCCCCGGTCGGTGTCGCCGGGTCGTGGACCCAGATGGTGTCCGGGATGAACGCGTGCCGAGCTACCTGGTCGAAAGCGGGGCGCCACTCAGGGGTGAGGTCACCTCGCTCGACGAGTTCGGCCACCAGCTGCCGACGCAGCGCGTCAGCGCTCACTCGTCGTCCTCGTCCTTGGCGTGCTTACCGCCGTCGACGTCAAGGTCGATGATCGTTCCTGGGTCGACCTGGCCGTCCTTCTTCGCATGATCTTCCGGGTCCTCCTGATCGTGCTTGCCCATGCACGCCCCCTCGATCGGGATCAGATCCGACTGGTCTGGTAAGCCTCCCGGATATCAGCCCGCGAGGGTCGATCACCACGGCACGGCACCCGAACAAACTACCCGCGACGGGGTGGGAGGCGCGCCGGCTTTAAGAGGTCGAGGGGCACAGCGTGGGTGTGGTGGGCGGTGAGCAGCTTGGCGCGCTGGTCGGTGAGTGCCGCGATGCAACGACGAGCGGGGGTTTGGTCTTGTTCGGCTTGGATCTGTTCGACGCGCAGTTCGGTCTGCACTGCGATAAGCGCTGGGAAAGGCGTAAGCAGCGCAGAGTAGATGTAGACTGATCCACACGCCATGGTCAAGGAGCCGAGTGCGCACCTCTCACCCCTGCCGCAGCCACCGTTGTCCGAGTGCTCGTATCTCCGCCACATCAGTCCACCCCGTCGGCGACACCGGAATAGTTCCTATTGCATCACTCATCCCGTAATCGCCCACCTTCTTGCCGCTCAGCACATAAGCTACTGCATCACCTCGCTGCCACCGGATCGTATACCCGTCATGCCGGTGCCGATCGAGAAACACCCAGCCGACCGGTGTTCTTTTAGGCGTGACTCCGCCTTTATCGTTGCTCATGTCGATCCGCCTGAATGGCCGGCAGAGCTGACCGCTTCGCCCTCGATGACGACCGGCGTTCTCAGTGCCCGCTTACGGATACGTTCCGTCATATCGGCCAGCCAGGCGCTTAAGGCGAGCTGGTCGTCACGCGAGAGGTCGTTCTCTATAACTCCTGCACAGAACGCCCCGCAGGCGTCTGCCATCCGCCGCAGCTCAAGCAGGAGCTGACGGTCGTCGTCAGTCACGGTGTTCCGGCCTCTCCACCCTGGACGCCTGAGCCTGGAAAGCGGGCGACGGTTCACCGGGCGAGCTGATCCGGGAACATTCCGGACACACCTGCGCGGGATCGGGTGGCTCGCCCGGCAGAGCTGAGCCACTTTTCCGCCACGCCCGGAGTGGTGAGAACTCCACTTCGCATACCGCCAGCACCCTGCCACGGCGCAAGTGGCCACGGTGGGTGTCGTGATCACTCAGGGATCGCCGGTACCACGTCATCCCAACCATTCCCCGAGAATGTCGAAGAGCTGGGTTGCAGCAGCCTCGTCAAGGCTGAGCACGCAGAGGCCGTCAACGTGCGGATCCAGCACGATCTCGCCGTTAACCCTGCTGACCCGGAGATTGCAGAACCCTCTGCTGCCGTGAATCTGGCAGGTGATGGGGATGGTGCAGTCATCGGCGCTCATGACGTTCTCGCTCTCTGCGCGGGGATCGAGACACACGACGGACAGCGGCCACGTCCAGGCTCGACAAGACTGGCAGGCAGCACGTCTTGACCGCAGAGAGCGGTAAGGGTATGCGCATCGATGACTTCGACGGTGTGCCGGCGCGCGCCACGCTCAGCTCGTCGGGCCTTGCGGCTGCGTCTGCCTGCCATGGGTGTTCCTCTCACTGTGGAAGACCGGACCAGCGACGGGTTCGCACTTCCCTGGCGTCCATGCGTCGCCCCACCGACTGGACGGCACCCAGGACCGGGGAACACCGGACTGGCGGAAGCGGGGGAGGCGTCCCACGTGAGGGACGCACCAACCCAGCGTTGCGCCCGGCCCTGGGGCCGTGGAGATGATCGAATCGGGAAGGCGTGTCCTCACCTATGCCGGGCAGTGGATAGGCGTATCCCGCCCATGGAAACAAGGTAATCCTCGCTGGTCAGGAGGTTGAATCATGGGCGACGGCGAACCGTTACACTTCTCCGAACGCACAAGAAATCGGAAGGGGCGCTTGTGACATCCCGCCTACCACGCCAGTACTACTGCCGCTGTGGCACGCACTTGGCGAAGGACAACACCGAGCGCCAGTGCGCCCGCTGCCAGCGTGCCTCCCGCGACAAGCTCATCGCCCCGCCCGAGGTCCTTGACGGGTTCTGGCAGACCGAACAGTTCCGGGAGGCATTCACCGCCCAGCACATCGGCCGGGTATCCCGGGCCTACCGCACCCACCCAGATCACTACGCGGTCTACGGTCCGGACGGCATCTCGCAAACTCTGCTCGGCCAATGGTTGGGCCTGCGGCAACCACAGGTCAGCCGAATTGAGACCGGACCGCCGATCCGTCTCCTCGATACTTTGCAGTATTGGGCTGAGAGGCTGCGTATACCGGTTGAGTTGTTGTGGTTTGACATGCCAGGTCAGACCCGGCTCATAGTGTCGGGCGAGCGGCGAGATGAGGTGGTCTTGCCGGTAAGCAGCGAAGATCTCCCCAACGCCATGCCTCTTCCAGCTTCGCGAATCTCCACGCAACGGATATTGTTGCCTTTGATCGTCGACGGTCGATCACTACTGCTGCCGTTGGGGTCGGACGCCCTTGCGTCGAGCGGGCTCGGAGACCTTCTCGGCAAGTTGCCAATCTCCAACGGCGCGCCAGCTGATGGGCTTCCGTTACCTATAGAATCTCTCTCATTGGATCTCGACTTTGACGAGCTGCATCATGTCGCCGCCGCTCTGTCGGACGCGCACCGTTATCTGGACGGCTCGGTGGTGGATTACTTCCGGCGTCAACTCGACGCCTGCGAAGCAGATGACGGTGCGCTTGGTCCCACCAGGGCACTTCCGGTCGTACTCGGCATTCTCGGTGCGATCGAGAAGCGTGTCCGTGATGTCTCACCGGCTGTGCGCAGTGAACTGCTTTCGGTCGGAGTGCGAGCCGCAGAGTTCGCTGGCTGGCTGTATCGCGACGTACATCATCCTCGGCGTGCGTGTTTCTGGTACGACCGCGCTACTGAATGGGCACAGGCGGCAGGTGATACAGCGGCACAGGGCTACATCTTGCTGCGTAAATCGCAAATGGCCTATGAAGACCGTGACGCTGTGCGCGTATTGACGCTAGCCCAGGCTGCGCAGTACGGCCCATGGCAGCTTCCCAGATCGGTACGTGTCGAAGTGACGCAGCAAGAGGCGCGTGGTTTGGCGATGGTCGGTGAGCCCATCAGTCTCATCGAGCAGAAACTCGACCTGGCCCGCCGGCTTCTTGCTGATACCGCCCTTGACGATGCGCAGCCTGGCCAGCTTGGCTGCTCCTTCAACGAGAACGCGCTAACGCTGCGGACGGCTAGCTGTTATATCGAAGCAGGAAAACCGCGGCAGGCTGCCGCTCTCTATGGTCAAGTATTGTCCGCCGGTGGACTCTCGCGCCGTGATCGTGGCTACTTCCTTGCGCGCCGGACGTCATCATTAGCGCTGGCCGGCGAGCCCGATGAAGCAGCAAGCACGGGATTGGAAGCCGCCCAAATCGCGTCATCGACCACCTCGCAGCGCACCAAACGTGAACTGATACGGGCATTGGCCGCCCTCAAGCCGTGGCGTAACCGTCCCGGACCCCGTGCGTTGCGCGAAGCGCTGGCAATCCCACAGGCGCCGGTTACGAAGCCGCCGTCAACCAATCCGCCACCGTCCGGATGACGAACGCCTGCCACTCTTGGCTCTGCGGGTTAAGGTACTGAGGGTCGTCATGCACGGCGAAGCCATGTTGCGCACCATCTATCTCCACAAGCTTGCGCGTGGCTACCAGCTGTTCAGTCGCCGTCCGTGAAGAAACAATAGAGACGAACGTGTCCTCGGTACCGTGTACTATCAGCGTCGGCGCAGTGACCTCAGTCAAGACGGTGTATGGCTGTAACCAAAACACCTCGTTCAACAACGCTCGCCCATGCTTTACGCCCGGCCGATGGCTGATGTACCCCTGCTCGCGGAGCATCTGCGCAGCCTCGTCGTCAAGATAGTCTTTCGACCAGTGCGGCTTCTGATCGATGTACCGAGCCTTATAATTGAGCTGCGGGTTGAGAAGCACCAGCCGTGTCAGTTCATCTGACTGCTTGGCGGCATAGTAGGCCGCTAAGCCACCACCGAAGCTCGTCCCAAGCAGGCTGATGTCGCTTACACCGGTTGCCTCGCGTACCTGGGCGACGGAGACGCGGATGTCGTTGAGGTGTGCCGCTAGCGTCACTTCTTCTTGCCGACCGCCACTCTCACCGTGGCCACGCAGGTCATAACGCAGCGACGCCACGCCGACGCCGGCAAGTCCCTGGGCCAACCGAGTAAAGAAGCCGCCCTCCTCACGGTCGACACCAGCACCATGGACAAGGACGACTGCGCGATCGGGCTTTTCAGGCAAGACGACCGTACCCGCCAGCTGCAAGCCGTCGAGGGTGCGCCACGTGGCACTGATGAGCTGCATCCCTGTCACTCTAGCCACTTCTGAGAGCGTCCGCTGGCGGGAGGCGGACTCCGTTGACACACATGGCGTTTGTGCTGATTAATTTATCTAGCTGGTTGTCGTGCTGAACGGTGGTGGTGGGATGAAGCGTCGGACGTTCCTCACCCTGACCGGGCCGGTCTTGACCGCTCCGGCACACCAGTGGCTGGTGCACGAGCCGGAGCCGTTGGTGTCCGGGCTGGCCGGGCGCCGGGTGTCGGGTGAGTTGGTGAGCCGGTTCAGCGCCATGGTCGCCGAGCTGCGCCGGATGGATGACGTGGCCGGGGGCGGCAGCGTGCTGGCGATAGCTCAGCAACTCTTCGCCTGGGTTGCGGGGCTGCTCGACCGGGCGTCGTACACCGAGCACACCGGCCGTGCGCTACACATCGTGCTCGCCGAGCTGGGACAGCTGTGTGGCTACTCAGCGTTTGATATGGGGGAGCACGGACTGGCGCAGCGTTATAACATCGCAGGCCTGCGCGCCGCCCATACTGCCGATGACCGGCCTTTCGGCGCCCATATCCTGGCTACCATGGCACGCCAGGCCACCTGCCAAGGACAGCCTGCGGAAGCCGTGACGTTCATCGAGACCGCGCTGGCCGGAACACGGGGGCAGGCAACACCTGCCCTGCTCGCGGAGTTGTATGATCGGCAGGCCCATGCCTTCGCCGCCCTCGGTGACACATCGTCCTGCACTGCCGCGATTTCCCAGGCCCGTACTCAGGCCGGGCAGCTCACACCGGACGATGACCCGCCCTGGCTGTACTGGCTGGATCCGGCGGCGATCACAGCCAACGCAGGTACCTGTCTCCTGGAGCTCGGCCAAGCCGAGCAAGCAGTTGCTCTGCTCGAGGAGGGCCTCCCACATTTCAGCGCGTCATTCGTCCGGGACCGGCAGATCTTCCTGGCTCGGCAGGCTGAGGCCCGAACCCTGCCGGGCAAGCGGCGTGATGTGGAGGCAGCGGCCGGGTTGGGCCTGCAGTCACTCGACCTAGCAGAGAGCCTGGACTCGACCCGAGGGGCTGGCCGTATCCATGACCTCTACCTCCAAATGAAGGCATACGACACGGTTCCGGCGGTGCGGGAGTTCTTGGATCGGGCGGAGGGATTGGTAAAAGAGTATGCCACAAGCCGTCGCATGCATGAGGGCAGCGATATCATCCGCCGTTGACCACTGGCCGAGACGGTGACGAGTCAAGCCAGATCATTGTCGTCAGCCCGTAATGCGACCGGGACGAGAGGGACAGAGGGGCTTCGTGTCTGAGCAAGCGATCGGTTTTCCGGCGTCGGTGAAGAACCTACGGTACCGGATCGGTGAGCTGTCCCTGCGGCTGCGCACATCGGGAACGCGGGCGAGACCGGCGGAGCCCCGGTTCGTCGACTTCGACGTGCTCCGGTTGCCGAACGGGTCGGTGGTCGGTCGCAAGAAGGTGATCATCATGTCCGGTGGCTGCTCAGTGCCGACGTGCACGATGTGCCCTTTCACCAACGAGAACAACTACGGCATCGACGGTGGGGCGTCGGACGAGAGCTTGCTGGGACAGGTGCGGAGCACTCTCGTGCGGACCGAGGACGAGCCGACGTATGACGTTCTCTCGCTCTACAACGATGGCAGCTTCTTCGCGTCGCGGGAGATCCCCCGCGACGTTCAGGTGGAGATCGCACGGCTGGTCGCGAAGGCGGGGGTCCGGCGCCTGGTGGTGGAGTCGCTGCCACAGTTCATCACCGAGCCGGTGCTGCGCCCGTTCGTAGAGGCGCTGGGCGAGGTGCGCCTGGAGATCGGTATCGGGTTACAGTCCGCGGACGTGCTCGTGCGTGAGACGCTGGTGAACACGCGGATCTCCCGGATCTCCTTCGAGCGCGCGCTGAAGGTGATGGCCGGCCTGGAGGTGGATTCGAAGATCTACCTGCTGGTCAAGCCGCCGTTCCTGACCGACGGCGAGGCGGTGACCGACGTCGTGGAGTCGGTCGACTACCTCACCGGGCTCGGCGTGCAGGGGATGACGCTGTGTCCCACGCGGGTGTCGCGCAACACGGTCGCGTGGGAACTGTGGCAAGCCGGGCAGTACACGCCACCGAACCTGTGGACGGTGGTGGAGGTCATCCGCCGGGTCCATGGGCGGCTTGCGGTGCGGGTGGCGTGCGTGAACCTGCGGGGTACGGACTTCGAGTCGGTGTTCCCGGACGCCTGCCCAGAGTGCGCGGACCGGGTGGTGGACGCGCTGATGCGGTTCGGGGAGACCGGCGATCCGGGTGACCTGCCCGAGGACTGCGCCTGCCGGCCGCAGCTGCAGGTGGCGGAGCTCAACCACGCGGTCCTCACCGCACGCGCGGTGCAGCAGATGAACGTCTTGGAGCGGGCGGGTGTCTGAGCGAACGGTGGTGCCCCCCGACGGCGGGTTACCCCCGTGGTATCCGTCGCGGGGCTTCGACAAGGACCCGCTGGGCGTCATGGACCACGGGCACGACCGGCACGGGCCGGTGTTCCGGATGACGGTCGACGGGGCCGAGACGGTGCTGGTGGGCACCTCTGCGGGGCTGGGTGAGCTGTTCGCGTCCGAGCGTGGCCACTTGGCGGTGCTCAACACCGCGCTCGTTCACGACCTGTTCGACCAAGCCGTGTTCAACCTCGTCGGCGACGGCCACACCGCGGCCCGACGCCGGCTGGGCACCGCTCTGTCCGGCCGGGCGCTGTCCGGCTACGTTCTGCCCCTGCTGGAAGGCGCCACCCAGATGTCGATCATGTGGGCGGAGCACGGCGTCGTGGATCTGTACGCGGCGGCGCGGGAGGTGACTCTCGCGATGAGCGCCCAGGTCCTGTTGGGTATAGAGCCAGGCGAGCCGGACGCGGCCGTGTTCGCCGCGGATTTCGGGCGGTTCGTCGCGGCCACCGACGTGCACCGGGGGCGACGCCGGTTCGCGGAGGCTCGGTACTGGGCTGGGCGCAGGGCTCGGCGGCGGCTGCATGCCCTGTTCACCCGCCGGGCGGCCTCGGCCGCAGTGGGTGTTGATCCGGGCTCGGCGCTGCCGGGTTTGGCGGACGCGTTCGAGGACGCGTCCGGGGAGGCGGGGCTGCTGGCCGATCATCTGCTGGCGCTGCTGATCGCGGCGCGGGAGACGACGGCCAGTCTCGTCACCTGGTGCCTGATCGAGCTGGCTTGTCACCGCGATCACGCCGACCTCGCGGCCCCGGAGGCGCACGCCGCCATGACGGAGCCGGGGTTGCTGGTGCGGCGCGATGCCCTGCCGGTCCTCCGGGCTGTGCTCGCCGAGACCCTGCGCATGCACTCGCCGAACCTGTTGTCCATGCGGGAGGCGGTGTGCCCGGTCGAGCTGGGTGGGTATCGCGTTCCCGCCGGGATGAGGGTGGCCTACTCCCCATCGGCGGGGCACTTCGATCCTGAGGTGTTTCCTCAGCCGCACACATTCCGACCGGAGCGGTTCCTGGCAGGGCCGGTTCCCCGGGCGCGGCTGTGGGCGTTCGGCGGCGGGGTGCACGCCTGTCTGGGTCGGCCGCTCGCCGAACTGATGACCGTGACCGCGTTGGCGAGCGTCCTGCACCAGGGCCTGCCGCGGCTGCCTGGGGGCCCGCCCGGCCCACTCCGTTACCGGCCCTGCCAAGGCACCCGTCGTCTCCGTGCCGTTCGTCCTCGATCGTCAGGAACCTGCCCCGTGACCCGAATCCCGCCCGATGCGCTCGCCGTTCTGCGGTGGGTGGCCGCCCATCATGAGACCAGTCGCAAGCGGCTGCACCTGGTGCCGAGTGAGAACGGGCTGTCGCTTGCCGCCCGCGTTCCGCACCTGATGGAGGCCGCCATCCGCTACGCCTTTCCCGGCCCCGACGGTGGAGGTGAGAACTGGGCTTGGCCGGGTCGACAGGACTTGGTCGACATCGAGCGGGCCGCGGCTGTACGGCTCGGCGCGCAGTTGAGCGCGCGACACGTGAACCTCAAGTCCGTGTCCGGGGTGTCGGCGTTGACGGTGGCGCTCTCGGCCTTGGCTCGTCCCGGGGAGACGGTGTTCAACCTGGCGGAGCGCGACGGCGGGCACGGCTCGACCCGCTTCATCGGCACCCGCCTGGGGCTGCCGATGAAGGATCTACCGGTCGACTCGGTCACCTGCACGCTCGACCTGGATGCTCTCGCGCAGCGGCTCGACGGCGCCCCTCCGCCGGAGCTGGTGTACCTGGACGCGTTCATGTGCCTGTTCCCCATGGACCTGCCCGGATTGCGGGACGTGGTCGGCCCCGAGACGGTGATCCACTACGACGCTTCCCACACCCTGGGTCTCATCGCGGGCGGAGCGTGGCAGAACCCGCTTGCAGAGGGCGCGGACACCCTGGGCGGCTCCACCCACAAGACGTATCCAGGCCCGCACAAGGGGCTGTTGGCCACCAACGACGCTGAACTGGCTGCCCGATTTGACGAGCACGCCTCCTACTTCGTCTCTCACCACCATCCAGCAGACGTTGTCGCCTTGGCCGTGGCTGCCGCCGAGATGGACGCGCGCGGCGCCACGTACGCGCACACCACGGTCGCCAATGCGCGTCGCCTCGGCGCGGCGCTGGCCGAGCGCGGGTTCACGGTGTGCGGCGAGAAGGGTGGGTTCACCGACTGCCATCAACTGTGGATCGACATCGCGCCGCTGATGGCCGCTGAGGAGGCGTCCCGGCGGCTGGTCCACGCGGGCATCGTCGTCAACGCGATCCCCCTGCCGCACGTCGCCGCTCCTGCGGGGCTGCGTCTGGGCGTGCAGGAGGTGTCTTGGGCGGGGATGGGCAAAGCGGAGATGGACGAGCTCGCTGAGATTTTCACCGCCGTGCTGCGCGACGGCCAGGACTCCGACGCCGTCGCGGCGCGGACCCAAGTGCTGGTGGAGGCACACCGGCCAGCCGATGGTGACGACGAGCAGGTTCTGCGCGTGGCTCTGGCCGCCGCTGGCGTGGAGGGCGTGGTGTGATCCCGGAGCAGGTCCCCGCCAAGGGCGTCTTCCTCGGCCCCGTGCACACGATGGACACGTTTGAGATCCACCCGGACTGCCGGTACTTCTCGGGCGGGATGCCGTGTCGGTACTGGCGGCCGTGCCACGGCTGCCCGCACCACGATCCCGTCGACTACCGGGTGCTGATCGTGATGCTCGGTCTGCTCGGGGACATGCTCATCGCCTCCCCGCTGCCCGCGCGGATTCGTGTCGAGCGGCCCGGAGCGCACATCACCTGGCTGGTGGACGAGGCGTGCGCCCCGATCCTGCGGATGAATCCGTACGTCGACGAAATCCTCGTCCACGGCTGGGAGGCCGCCGCCCAGCTGCCGTCCCGCCGCTTCGACGCCGTGTACTCCTTCGAACGGACCCCGTCCGCAGCGGCCCTGGTCGATCGCATCGACGCCGGGCACAAGGCCGGGCTCGCGTTCGGCGGCCCCCACCACGGCCTGTATCCGATGGGAGAGGCAGCCCTCCAGTTCTTCCGGCAGAACACCTGGAACGACTACCGCACCAGCACGAACACCCAGACGTGGACGGAGTTGTACTTCGCCGTCGCCGGATACGAGTACGCGGGCGAGCCGTACGTCCTTGAGGTGCCGGAAGCGGCCCAGCGACGCGCGGCAGGGCTGCTCGGGGAGCGGACCGGCCCGCGAGTGTGCCTGAACCTGGGCGGGTCGCTGCCCACGAAGCTGTGGCCCGAGCGGCACTGGGCCGAACTCGCCGACGCCCTGCTCACCCATGACGCGCAGTTGGCCGTCCTCGGCGGCCCCACCGATCGTCAGGCGTGCGAGGCCCTGGTGCGGCACTTGCGGATTCGAGGTGCCGACGAGACGCGTGTGGCGTACGCCGTGCTCAGCCTGGAGGAAGCCGCCGCGCTGCCGGGCCTGGTCGACGCGGTGGTGACGGGTGACTCCTTCGGATTCCACCTCGCCCTCGCGCACGAGAAGCCGACCGTGCTGCTGCTCGGGCCGAGCAACGGCGCCGAGGTGATCCCCGAACAGGTCGAGCAGGTGACAGCGTTGCGGTCCACGCTGCCGTGTTCGCCGTGTGCCCACCAGGTCGCCTGCGGCGGAGTCGGCGGCTGCATGGACACCATCGACCCGACGGCTGTCCTCAAGGCGGTCCTCGACCATCTGACCACCGCCTGAACCCGCCACCGCCCCGCGGCGGTGGCCATCGCAAGAAGGATGGAGCACCACGTTGGGAATCGTGTTGGGGCTGGGTGGCCCCTACTACCACGACGCCTCCGCCTGCTTGGTCATCGACGGCCGGATAGTCGCCTTCGCCGAGGAGGAGCGGTTCTCCCGCCGCAAGCACCACAAGGACTCCCGGTCCTGCGCGGTCGCCGCGGCGTACTGCCTCGCAGAGGCCGACATCAACCTGGCGGACGTCGACGAGATCGCCATCGCGTTCAACCCCACCTGGCCCGAGCCGAGCGAGACCTGTACGGACGCCGAGCTGATAGCCGAGCTCCTCGATCCCACCCTGTTCGGTCACCGCCTGTCCAAGCAGCTCACCGTCATCGAGCACCACCTCGCGCACGCCGCATCCGCGTTCCACCCCTCAGGGTTCGACGAGGCGGCTGTGCTGGTGGTCGACGGCTCCGGCGACGGCATCTCCACCACCCTCGCCCACGGCACCACCAGTGGCCTTAAGGTTCTGCGGCAGTGGCCGTTCTCCCAGAGCCTCGGCTGGTTCTACGAGACGGTCGCCGAACACCTCGGGCTCGGCGACTGGACCAGCTCCGGCAAGCTGATGGGGCTGGCCGGCTACGGCAACCCCGACCGGTACACGCTGGGCTTGCTCACCCCCCGTCCTGGTGGCTACCACCTCGACCTGTCCCGCTGGGGCATCCGCCCTGACGAGCAGGTCGACGACCAGTACACCGACCTGCGCTACTACCGCCGCTTGAAGACCGCGTACGCCGCCGCCTACACCGACCTCGGCATCCCACCCCATCGCCGTACCCACGCCGACAACCCCACCACCGGCCGTGCCGTGCCCGCTACCGGCTTCCGCACCGAGCATGCCGACCTCGCCGCAGCCGCGCAGCACCTGTTGGAGCAGTGCCTGATCGAGCTGGCCCGCGAAGCCCTCACCACCACCGGTGCCACGCGCCTGTGTGTGGCCGGCGGTGTCGGCCTGAACTGCTCTGTCAACGGCCATCTGGCCGCCCTGCGCGGCGTGGACGAGCTGTTCGTCCAGCCCGCCGCCGGGGATGCCGGCTGTGCCATCGGCGCGGCGCTCGAAGTCGCGTTACGCCGCGGCGATCTGACGCTGCCCGGTCACATCATGACCACTGCCGCCCTCGGCCCCGCCTTCGACGCGGGAACCATCCATGCGGTCTTGACCGGCTTCGGCCTGACCTTCCGCGACCATCGCGACGACCTGCCTGCCACGGTGGCCGGGCACCTGGCGCGCGGCCACACCGTCGGCTGGTTCCAGGGCCGGATGGAAGCCGGGCCCCGTGCTCTCGGGCGGCGCAGCATCCTCGCCGACGCTCACCGCATCTGGACCCGTGACCACATCAATCGCCACGTCAAGCACCGGGAGCAGTGGCCACCGCTGGCCCCCGTCCTGCTGGAGGAAGCCGCGCCCACTCTGATCGGCACCAGCACACCCCACCCCTTCATGATCGTCGCCCGGCCGGCCACCAAGGCCGCTCGGGAACTGATCCCCGCAGCCGTGCACATCGACGGTACCCTGCGCCCGCAGACCGTCACCCGCGACGACGCCGACCCGTACGCGCGGGTGCTCGCGTCGTTCGCCGAGAAGACCGGCCGCCCGCCCGCGTTGTTGAACACCTCCTTCAACCACGAGGCCGAGCCGATCGTGTGCACCCCCCGTGATGCGGTCGCCACCTTCGCCGCGAGCCCCCTGGACGCGCTCGCCATCGGGCCGTTCCTCGTCCGCAAAGACCAGCCGACTTGACCGTCCGAACCAGCCCGCTCACGAGCAGTACCGTTGTGGGCCGGCCCAGGCATCATCCACATCCAGTAAGCAAGGACCCCACTTCACGATGACCAGCACTGCCCCTGACCTGTCCGCAGCCGACCGGCTGCTTGCCGAGCATGGTCCGGCGCTCACCCTCGGCTCCGACTGCGACCTGCCCGACGACCTCGTGGTTGAGATCGATACCGGCGCCCACCTGACGATTGGTGACCGGGTCTGCATCCGTCGTGGGTCCACCATCCAGGTCCACCGCGGCGCCACGGTCGTCATCGGCAACGACGTCGCCATCGGAGAGCACACCTTCATCTCAGCCATGGCAGGTATCCGCCTCGGCGACGGCGCGGCTCTGTCCAACATGGTCGACCTGCACGACCACAACCACCGCGTGCGATCCGCCGACAACGTGCCTACTGGGCAGCTCGTGCCGTGGGCGTCTGGGTTCGAGGCCGCGCCGATCATCATCGAGCCGGGTGCGATCCTCTCCAACAAGGTCACGGTCACCGCTGGCGTGAGGATCGGGGCGAACGCCCTGGTCGGGGCGAACGCAGTGGTCTCTCGCAGCATCCCCCCGGACACCGTCGCCGCGGGTGTCCCAGCCGGCATCCGCCGCAGCTTCGACGGCGCTCCCGTGTCGGGCGAGGACCGGCGCACCCTGACCGTGGGATTCTTCGGCACGAGCATCATGGAACACCTCGAAGCGTTCAACACGCAGATGACCACCCAGGCCGATCTGCCCGAGATCGGCTCCAAGGTCACCGTCGAGGGCTGGCACCAGCGTGGGTGGGTGCACCGGCTCGCGCTGTCGCTGCGCGCCGCCCGGCCGTATGTGAGTTTCGACGTCCGTAACAGCGGCGAAGGCGGCGCCACGAGCCGGGATGTCGCCTCCCTCGTGGAAGCCGACCGGGCGACCAACGGCGTCGACTATGACCTGGTGTTCCTAGGCTGCGGCATCAACGACGTCTGGCGCCGTTTCCAGAATCGCATGTCCGAATCGGTCGACATCGAGGAGTACACCCGGCACCTGAACACCATGCTGGAGCAGTTGGCCGGCTATTCCCGTCAGGTCGTCGTCATCAGCGAGACTCCCTTCGGGCCCATCGAGACCCCTGGGACCGTTGCCGAGATGAACGACGAGCTTGCCCGCTACAACACGATCGCCCAGCGGGCCGCCGCCGCGCACGGCGCGCTGTTCCTGGACGTGTGGACTCCGTTCACCGCAGTCGCACGCCACCTGCCCGCCGTCGACGAGACGAGCGGGGTGTGGAGCGACGGCGTCCACCTCGGCGAACTCGGTGACACCGTGCTGCTCCAGCAGGCCGAGCGCCTCCTCGCCGAGCACCGGGTCATCGAAGAACTCCTGGACTACCCACTCCTGGAACGTGACCGCGCCCTGACCACCTACGGTCCGCTGTTCGCCCGCTACCGCCCCACGGATTCCTGAGTTTCCGGGGTACCGGCCCAGGCCGGCCACGGGTCGCCACCCCGGCCACCGTCCCGCCCTTGCCCGCCCTTCGAGGGAGTCGACCGTGATGACGTCGGGCCGCGCGCACATCCAGGCGCTCACTACCGCGTTACCCCTGCTCGATACCGACCGTCTTCAGGCATGGGGCCGCGTCCTGGCCGACCGGCTGCCCGCAGGCAGGCGGCTACTGGTCGCGGGCAATGGCGGCAGCGCGGCCGAGGCCCAGCACCTGACTTCCGAACTGGTTGGCCGCTTCCGTGCCGAACGGGCACCGCTGTCGGCCATCGCGCTGCACGCGGACTCCTCTTCGGTGACCGCCATCGCCAACGACTATGGCGCCGAGGAGATCTTCGCCCGGCAGGTTGAGCGCGCACGGTCGGTCCGGCGACATCACCCACCTCGCCACGCCGTCCGACGAAGAAAAGTCGGACGGCGGGCGGCGACTGGTCGTGGTCGGAGACGTGCTTCTGGACCGCGACGTCATCGGCACCGTCGACCGGCTCTCACCCGAGTGCCCGGTGCCGATCGTCAGCGACACGCACACGGTCGACCGGCCGGGCGGCGCTGGACTGGCTGCCGTCCTGGCCGCCCGGAAACCGGGCTGGCGCATCACCCTAGTGGGCGGTATCGGCCAGGATGCCCCCGGCGCTCGGGTCCGCGAACTGCTCAACCAGGCTGGAGTTGAGGTCATCGACCTCGCCACCGGCGGCACCACTGCGGTGCAGACCCGCATTCGCGCCGCCGACCGCACTCTGCTCCGCTACGACACGGCGCACGCCCCGCCGCACCTCCGTCCGCTCCCGGATGAAGCCCGTTCCCGGCTGGACGACGCCGCAGCCGTGGTGGTGTGCGACTACGGACGGGGCATCACCGCCCACAACGAACTGCGGCGGGCACTGATGGACGCGGCCCGCCACCGCCCGCTGGTGTGGGATCCGCATCCCAAGGGCGCTGCGCCGGTGCCGGGGACCGCCTTGGCCGTCCCGAACGCCGATGAAGCTCTGGCCCTGTGCGGCACCGCCGAACCCCGCGACCTCGCCGGAGACACCGCCCGCGCGATACGGCTGCTCGCCGTGTGGCCGGCCAAGCAGGTCGCCATCACGCGGGGCCCCGGCGGAGCGGTGCTAGTCGCCGACGCCGACGCCCACCCTCTGGTCGTCCCTGCTCGGCCGACCGCCGGGGACACCTGCGGGGCTGGTGACGAGTTCGCGGTCACCGCGGCGGTGATGCTCGGCACCGGACGGCTGCCGTCCCACGCCGCCGCGGCAGCCGTCGAGGCCGCAACCGCCTATGTCCAAGCGGGCGGTCCTGCTGGCCTCCACGCCCCGCGGCCCGCCGAGAGGCCAGGCCCACTGGAGCTGGCCGCACGGGTACGGGCGTTCGACGGCAAAGTCGTAGGAGCCGTCGGCTGTTTCGACCTCCTTCACGCCGGACACCTCTCCCTGCTAGCCCAGGCGCGCCGCCTCGGTGACGTTCTCGTGGTGTGCATCAACAGCGACGACTCCGTCCGCCGGCTCAAGGTCGAGGACCGGCCGGTCGTCGGGGAACATGAGCGCGCTGCACTGCTGGAAGCGCTGGACTGCGTGGACAGCGTGCTCGTCTTCGCCGAGGACACCCCCGAGCGGGTGTTGTCCGAGCTCCGTCCCGATATCTGGGTAAAAGGCGGCGACTACGGAGGCCAGCGGATCGCCGAAGCCGACTTGGTCGAGAGCTGGGGCGGCAAGGTCGTCGTCGTGCCCTACCTGGACGGCCACTCCACCACCTCCCGCATCGCAGGACTCACCCGACAGCCAGGCGCGTGATGAGCCCGAGCGGCGACGTGCTCATCACCGGCGCTGCCGGGTTCATCGGCCGGCACACGGCCATGTCCTTCTACCGCGCCGGGTACCGGGTCACCGCCGTCGACCTGCGCCCGGCACCCGATCACCTCGTCCATACAGCTCGCTGGCGGCGCGGGAGCTTCGCCGCCCCAACGCTGCTCAGCGAGATCGCGGCCGGTCGCTATCAGACCGTCGTCCACCAGGCCGGCATCAGCGATACCCGAGCCCCGGCAGGACCAGAGCTGGAGGAGACCAACATTCTCGGTGTGCTCCGGCTGGCCGACGCCTGCCGCGCCGGCGGCAGCCGCCTGATCTATGCCTCCTCGCACTCCGTCTACGGAACCCTCCACGACCGCACGCCGATCGCCGAAGACGCGGACACCGACTCCGCCCGCTGCTCTGGCCCGCTCAACGCATACGCGGCAGCCAAGTTCGTCCTCGACCAACAGATGCGCGCCCGTCACAGCACCGGCCTCGACTGGGTGGGCCTGCGCTACACCAATGTCTTCGGCCCCGATGAGACCGACAAGGGCCAGATGGCCTCGATCCTGTCCCAGCTCCTGCGCTCGGCCGCGAGCACCGGCCGGCTCCGTCTCTTCGACGACTCCCTGACCGCAGCCCGCGACTACATCCCTGTTGAGATCGTGACCGCCACGATCCTCCGGCTCGCCGAACAGCCGGTGCCCGCCGCGGTGTACAACCTCGGCGCTGGCTTCGCCGTGTCCTTCGCGGATGTGGCGCAGTGGTGCGCTCGCCTGAACCGCGAGGTGACCGGTGCGCCATCGCTACACGTGCGGTTGGTGCCGAACGCGGTCGCAGCCACCTATCAGTACTTCACGTGCGCGGACATGACCGCACTCGACAATGCATTGCCAGACCGACCGACCGTTTCACCGCTGTCCGTCGAAACCCGCGCAGCCGAGCTGTTCAAGATTTTCCGCAGCTGTGCGGCTCAACTCGATGGAATCGTCTGCCCTCACCATCCGCACGGCACGGTGCCGCACGATGGTCCCACGCCGGTGGTACGTCCGCGCTATTCAAACTGCGACACACACCCGCCTGTGACAGCTTGATTGTCTACATGACTGGCGAATCAGTCATCTAGCCATGTAACGGGCCGTCGTTGTCACACGATTGAACGGCGGTGGTGGACAACGAGGCCCGCGGTTCGTCCGATCGATCTTTCGAGAAGGACATGGTGCGGGAGCTGCTGTCGCGGACCGTAGGGAGTCGCTACGGGGCGGGCAGGCGCCCGGTGCTGGTCCTCACCGGTGGCGCGGCGACGGGCAAGACCAGCCTGGTGACCGAGATCGCCAAGGGCGGCCGGGGCAGATTTCCGGTCGCCTTCCTCGATCTGGAGGTCGTTGAGCCGGTGCTGGGGGAGCACCCGGTCCCTGGCCTGCTCGCCGCGGTGGCCGCACAGATGGCCGAACGTTCCAAGCTCTACGGGTCGCTGCGGTTCGACCGGTTGGTGATCGGGCTGCTGGCGATCGAGGCCGATCTCGCGCACCCAGACCCCAAGATACGCGAGAACAGGGTGCTGGAGATCCTGAAAGAGCGCCGCGGCGTGCCGACACTCAAGCGGGTCTTGAGCGAGGTCGCCAAGGAGGCGTTGGCCCAGACGCCCGCCCCGTTCGTCCCGTCCTCGGACCTGGGCACGATGGCGGTCGACGCGGCCGTCGACGCCGCCGCGGCGTGGCGACCGACCCGGCGCGGGGTGCTGGGCAGATACCAGGCGTGGTTTGGCGACCAGGACGAGGAGCGCGGCCTGGAGCCGGTCGACGTCCTGATGTGGCTGAACTCGGCCTACCGCCCCGGCGCGCGGCCCGACGAGGTGCAGGAAGCCGACGACCTGCTGTGGCGGGCGTTCCTGGCCGACCTACGCGACAACTTCCGCCGAGCCCGCCACCCCGAGGACTGGACGTGGACCGCGTTGCTGCTGCTCGACGGTGCGGACACCGCGCTGGGCCGGGACTTCCTGCACCGGCTCGTGCAGTCCCTCGCCGCGGACACGGCGCGGCGGTCCGGGCTGGAGACGCCGCTGACCGTGGTCGTCACCAGTCGTGGCGGCGTCTTTGAGAAGCTGACCCGGGTCCAAACCAAGGCCGTGCGTTGGATCGCGGGTCCGGCGGACATGCCCAGCGCGAGCACCGACCCCGGCGTGGTCTGGCTGGCCCGGCGGCTGCCGCCCTTCACCGTCGGGCAGGTCTACGACATCGTCCGCGGGTCGGGCTTACCGATGGAGGACGCACGGAACCTGACCACCATGCTCCACCAGCTCGCCGGCGGCCATCCCGGTGGCACGCACGACGTGCTGCGGGCTATCGCCGGCGGCGGCGTCGCCCTGGTCGACCTGGCGAAGCTCCTCCTCGAGGACGGCGATCTCCCGCTGGGGGACCGCATTCTCGTCCGCCTGCTCGCCGGGTTCCCCGAGGACGCGATCGAGCACCTCACCCTCGCGTCGGCGGGCCGGACCGAGGAGGAGGGCAAGCGGCTGCTGGCGCGCTCCGATGGCAGCCGGGTGTCGATCCCGGATGGGATGTGGGACCCGGCCATGCCCACGTCCCTGCTGCGGGTGCTGCTGTTGTGCCGCCTGGCCCGCGACCCCGACGGCTGGCAGAACGCGCACGAGGGGCTGCGCAAAGCTTGCGCGGAGAAGGATCCGCACGGCGAACTGCACCATCTGTTGGCGCTGGATCAGGCCGATGAGGTCGTCCGGCGATTAGCCGACCAGCTGGACCCCGACCATGTGATGGCCTGGCTGGCCTTGTTCGACGCGGCGGCCTGTGCCCCGATCCGGGACCGTAAGGCACCACCGGCTCCTTCGGCCGCTGCCGCGCCCGCGTTTGTGCGGACCCTGCTCGTTGACACACACCGGGTGAGCGATCCGCTCTGCGGCCCTGACCGCCACGGCCGGTACTTCCGCGTCGCCAATGCCTACCGGGACTTGGCGCGCCACCTGGCCGACTCCGGTGACGCGGAGGGCATGGCCGAGATCCACGACCGCATCGACCGGTTTGAAGCGCTGGCCCGCCAGTGGCGGCGCCTCGCCCCTCAGCGGCACTGATCCTGATCACCACACCGGAAGGCACGCCGTGAAGAAGAAAGCCCCGTGATCCCGCCGAGCACGTCCGGCCGGGACCGCCGCGCCAAGCGCTTGATGTTCGCCGCGGTCGCCGCGGTGGTCGTGGTTCTTGCGGTCGCGGTTCTGTTCATCACCGACTATCTGAACAAGCGCGGCGAACGCTGTGCGGGGCTGGATGCCACCACGGGCGACGGCTACGCCCTCAGCCTGGTCGACGGCCAGTGCGTGGGCTGGATCGTCGAGCACGACTACGCCTTCGGTGGTGCGGATCCAGCGATCCAGTCGATCATCACCCGGATCACTGCGGAGAACCGCCGCGTCCGGGATCTGCCCGACCGCACGTCCTCTGTGCGCGTCGGCGTCATGATGCCGATGACCTCGAAGCCCGACAGCGCCATGAGTTCTACGGAGGTCAGGACCGCGCTGGAGGGCGCCTACGCCGCCCAGATCTACGCCAACAACGGGCTGCGGACCGAGCTGGGCGACCCGGTGCCGCTCGTGCAGCTGGTGCTCGCCAACAACGGGCTGCAGCAGGACCTGTGGCCTTCCGTCGTGCCCCAACTGGTCGGGCTGCGCGGGGGCGACCATCCCCTGGTGGCCGTCACCGGCCTGGGCGTGAGCAAACCTGCCACCCGGGACGTGGCGGACGCCCTCGGCGCCCAGCGGATCCCGACCGTCGGCGCGGTGGTCACGGCGAACGACATGACCGCGAAGGACTTCTTCAAAGTCTCGCCCTCCAACCACGACTTCGCCTTGGCGCTTCAGAAGTTCCTGGCTCCGCAGGCCAATCTGGGCGCCGGGTACCTGGTCTACGACCGCAACAACGAGGACAGCTATGTGCGCACGCTGAAGGAGTCGCTGCTCGACGTATTCGGCGACAGCTTCGGCCTCGAGAACCACAGCCGGGGGTTCACCGGCACCCTGCCGTCGAAGGAAGGCACCCCACTGCTGTTCTCCGAGCACGTGCGGGACGTGTGCGCGCTCCACCCTGGCGTCATCTTCTACGCGGGTCGGGATCGCGATCTCGACGACCTGATCACCGCCCTCAAGACGCGCGGCACCTGCCAGGCCGACGTCCGGCCACTGCTGATCGCCACCACCGCGACCGGCTTCACCATCCCCCCGGAACTGCTCGACGATGCCAAGGTCGCGCTGGTGAACGCCGCGACCACCGACAACGCCGCGTGGGCAGGGGACACCTCGCTCACCTCGTACCAGACGTTCCGGCAGTTGTTCACCACCAAGCTCGGCCTGCCCGAGCAGGACCTCGACTCCGGCTACGCGATCATGCATAGGGACGCGGTTGCGGCGGTCGTGTGGGCCGTGCGCCGGGACGTGGTAGGCAAGGTCGCGCTCAACCAGAACCGGGGCAGCGCGCCGTCCATCCCCGAGATCTCGACGCCGGAAGACGTCCGCAACCACCTGTTCGGTCTGCCGGAGCAGTCCTTCCCCGGAGCCGCGGGATCGGTCTACTTCCGCGAGAACCCGCCCAACGAGCTGCGACCTGCGGGCAAGCCGGTGCCCATCATCCTGGTGGGCGCCCATTCCGCCACCCTGCGGCGGGTTCCCACCTACGTGACCGGCCAGGAGGCCGAGTAGAACCTTGGCGACGCCTGATCTGTAACCTTGGCGACGCCTGATCTGTCGCCGGATTCGAGGTGGTGCGCTCGCGTCGTGCCGGTTACGGCTGCCTGTCACAGCCAAGGCGTCCATGCGTCGTCCCACCGGCTGGACGGCACCCAGGACCGGGGAGCACCGGACCGTCGGAAGCGGGGGCATCCCGGGTAAGGGACGTGCCGGCCCAGCGTTGCGTCCGGCCCTGGGGCCGTGAAGATCACCAAAAAGGGTATACCGGCTAGCTGGTATACCGGGTCGGGAATAGGTGTATTCACCAGGTTGGATAAGCATATCCGCACCTCCAGAGGTGAAATAATCCTCGCTCCCGGTGAGGTCCGGATCATGTGCGGTGAACGGCCCGTTACACTCTCTTGCGGAATCGGTCGGGACGGGAGGCGACGCGATGGGATCGCGGCGAGCACGACGGTACTACTGCCGGTGTGGGACACATTTAGCCAAAGACAACACCGAGCGTCAGTGCGCCCGCTGCCAGCAGGCATCGCGCGACAAGTTCGTCACCCCGCCCGAGGTCCCTGCCGAGTTCTGGGAGACCGAGCAGTTCGCGGAAGCTTTCACCGCTCAGCACATCGGGCGGGTATTGCGGGCCTACCGCACCCACCCGCATCACTATGCGGTCTACGGTCCAGACGGCATCTCGCAAACCTTGCTCGGCCAATGGATCGGTCGGCTCCAACCGCAGGTCAGCAAGATCGAGACCGGCCCGCCGATCCGCGACCTGGACACCTTGGTGTACTGGGCACGGGTGCTCAAGATACCGTCGAGGTTGCTGTGGTTCCGGCTGCCGGAGGATAAGGGGCAACTAGCTGTTGCGGAACCGGGAACAAACGATCACGATACGTGCAACTCGAACGGATTGCGTGAACTACCGGGGACGCAACTGAACGGGGTGCGGCCCGGTTCGGAGCCGAGCAGCGAGCACAGGGACGACTTCGCGCACGATCCAGTGCTCGTCGCCCCCTGGAACCACCGGGGTACCGTCGAAGCCGTTGTCGTGCTGAGCGGTGGTGCTGAGATGAAGCGTCGAACGTTTCTTACCCTGACCGGGCCGGCCTTGACCGCTCCGGCACACCAGTGGTTGGTGCACGAGCCGGAGCCGTTGGTGTCCGGGCTGGCCGGACGTCGCGTGTCGGGTGAATTGGTGAGCCGGTTCAGCGCCATGGTCGCCGAACTACGCCGGACGGATGACGTGGCCGGAGGCGGCAGCGTGCTGGCGATAGCTCAGCAACTCTTCGCCTGGGTTGCTGGGGTGCTCGACCGGGCGTCGTACAATGAGCCCACCGGCCGTGCGCTACACATCGTGCTCGCCGAGGTGGGACAGTTCTGCGGTTGGTCGGCCTACGACGCGGGGGACTACGGGTCGGCGCAGCGTTACTGCATCGCTGGCCTGCGTGCCGCCCACACCGCTGATGACCGGCCACTGGGCGCCCACATCCTGGCGACTATGGCCACCCACGCCACCTTTCAAGGACAGCCCACAGAAGCCGTGACATTCGTCGAGACCGCGCTGGCCGGGACGCGGAGGCAAGCAACGCCAGCCCTGCTCGCTGAGCTGCATCTCCGACATGCCCATGCCTTTGCCGTTTTGCGCGACACGTCGGCCTGCGCTGCGGCCATCTCCCAGGCACGTACCCAAGCCGAGCAGCTCACACCGGACGCCGATCCATCTTGGCTGTACTGGCTAAACCCCACAGCAATTACTGTGAATGCTGGTTGGTATATGCTAGAACTCGGTCGGCCTGACCATGCGGTCGTCTTGCTCGACGAGGGCGTTGCCCACATCGGCGCGCCGTTTGTCCGTGAACGGCAGCTCTTCGTGACTAGTCTGGCCGACGCTCGGGCCCGGCCTGGCAAGCAGCACGATCTGGACGCCGCTGTCGCGCTGGGGATGGAATCGCTCGACCTAACCGAGAGCCTGGATTCACTCCTAGCGATTGGCCGTCTCCGTGACCTCTGCCTCCGCTTGAAGCCGTATGCAAAGGCCCCGGCAGTACGCGACTTCTTGGAGCGGGCGAAGGGCCTTGCGGAGGGGTAGGGCTGCAACGCGCGCTGAAGTGCCGCCCAACGCATGACTGTATGAAATGAATGCGTCATACCCCCTGAAGCCGGAACGTCGCCTGGCGGAGCAGCTGCGGGAAATCAGCGCACCTGATCTCAGGTGTCAACGGGTCACCGAAGTTCACGTCCAAAATGAGGTTCAGACGAGCCCTGCCGATCATGGCGGGAATGGTGAGCCGAACGCCTGGGTAGAGATTACCCTCCCGGATCTGCTGCAAACGGAGACGATCGATAGTGAATACGACGCCGTCGTTGACATCCGTTGACGCGATCTCACGCACCAGCTCTGCGACACGCTGACCGTCACGGTCGCGCTCTAGCGCCAACAAGTCCGCATCCCGGGTACTGCGCCGGGCATCGAGCACCGCGAGAAGCATCCCGCCCTTGAGCACGAATCGATCGGCGTGGGGCGAGTGACTGAGGCGGTGCAGAAACCGCTCCAGGACATAGAAGACCAGCAACTCGTCGGTCGATCGTCCTTCACGCCGAGCCATGTTCCGCAGGTCGTTGAACACCCGCCCCGCTGTCGTGGCCCGACTCGGCTGGGGCGACATCAGCTCAGCACCGCTTCGACGGCCTGGCGTACCGGGCCCTCCACGTCCAGAGCGCGTGCGTAGCCGAGCAACTCGGCAGGATCCCCGGTGCGACGTTCGACCAACAGCCGCAGCGCCCGCAGCGCTACCGAGTCACCGATCCGGCGACGCATCCGCATCACGTCCACCACAGAACGAGCCGCTCCATAGATCCGGACTCGCTCCCCTGGTGCGACCTCACGCTCCTCCAGCCCGAGATCGAAGGTTCTCGCGTCGAACTCCGACACCTCGGTTGGCGGATGGACAACTCGCGGGCGGTGAGTCCCACGAGGCACTGCGACCTGCACGACCGCCGGGATTTCATCAGTCAACTCATGCACAGCCAGCGCCGAGATCAAGCACACCACTGCCAACGGCGCACGGTATGCCACTGCCAAGAGATCCAGATGAGCGGTCTCCGGAGCGTCCGCCTTACGAAAGACCCCACGTGAGATCTCCCTGATCACACCGGCATCGCGCAACATGTACAGATCACGACGCCACAACCCTGCCCGCTCCGCCCCTCCGGTGGTGAAGGTGTCAGGCAACGCCGCCAGCCGGTTCGTCCGCAATCGCACCACTGTCTTGTATCAAACCCTAGGCACTCGGTCCTCATCTACGGTGGATTTGATACGACACATCCCAGATCTCGACTTCAACGCCGGGAGGCCCAGGCGGTACTCACTCTGTCGTCCACGACGAGGCACGCGGTGACGTTCGACGCATGATGACAACGCCAACACGGATTCGAGTGCAGCCTGCCACCCCTTGGCTGTCGCCACGCTGATCGCCGCGACCTATCCACGCTGCCTTGGTCAACTCGTGATCCTCGCACAGCGTCAAGCCTGTGGGCACGGCTGTCTCGGCTACAGCCAGCTTAATCCTATGCCGCCGGTGTACCAACGGTTGTGTCGGGCGCGGTGCGGATCGTGGCGCGAAATGAGCAGGAATCATGTCTCAGGACGGCCCTGGTGCGACACTGGACGAACGCTGGCTGTCGTAGATCCGGCCAAAAGGGACGCAGACACCTCGTCTCCCGCGCGGAGACCATAGGGCGACCCATCGGAGAGGCGGTCGCTGGACCTGATCGGCCCGTGCCGTCTACCTGCGTAAACGCAAACAATGCGCGGGTAGGTGAGGGCTGTGTGCCTACCTGGCTCGAAACGCCGGGCAATTTTTGTGCGCCCGTTTCCAGAGCTGCCCCGTCAGGGGCCATCCCTTCTGAGCGCGGTCTCGGACGGGACGTAGCGCCTCTTGGTCGCTAAAATCTTGACACTTGAGCCGAGTTTTGCAGACGTCTCCCGCAATGGCCGCCCGTCTCACACCTCCCAGACACTGAGCGTGACCGTGAGCCGCCATTCGGAGCCGATTCACAGCCGCCGCCAACCGCTATTCGGAGCCGAATGGCGACTCACGGCCGCTGTCGAGCGCCATTCGGAGCCGAATAGCGGTTCACGTCGCGTTACTGATCAAGGTGACCCGCGTCTCGGCGGTCGGAGGCGCAGCCTCGCTAGCACCAGACGCGTCAGCTCCGGAAACGTGATCAGCTCGGCGTAGCAGAGCAGCGCGTCGGCGGGCAGCCCGTCAACCTGGTCCCGGGCCTCGGGAAGAATGTCGTACGAGTACCCGCCGTCAGCGGCCCAGCCTCGCGTTGATCTCTGCTTTGTGGACCTGCCCTGGCACGGTGGGCACCTCCTCGCCACGCTGGAGACGGGCGACTCGATCCAACATCCTGCGGTGTGCCTCGCTGCCCTGTCGCTGGGTGATCTCGGCGATCGTGCGGTAGGCGTCCAGTACCGCGAGGACTGCGGTCAGGTCCAGTGTCTGGGCGGCCTCGGCCCCCTCCGCGGCGTAGCGCTGCTCGAACTCCGCACGCTCGGAGTCGATCAGTGCGTCACGGATCACGCGCGGCGTGTTCGGCGAGAGCAGGACCGGAATCGGTTCCGTGTCTGGCGGCAGCCCAGGTGCGACCATGCCGGCATCTTAGGCGCTCTGAGCAGGCCGCCGCCTTCAGCTGCGGGTACCCGCGGTGGGATGAGCGAGATCTGAAGCTTCTGGAGGTCCATCCCTAACTACGCGCCAACCACTTCTCCAAGACGGTCGCATCGCCCCAATCCGGGACCCCATCCGCGCCGGGGCACTCGAGATCGTGCGCCACGCTCAACGCGCCTTCGGGCGGATCGACCGCTGCCCGTCCGCGGCGTGGAAGACCTCGAAGTCTGACCGGTAACGGTCCCGCCACTGCGGATCCCCATTAGTGAGAAGCTGCTCGGAGTCGGTGTGGCCGCTTGCGAAGTCCAGGACCAGATCCGACCGTCCGCGGGCCCAGAGGTCAACCGGCGTCACCGGCACCCCGAGCTGCGGGGGCATCTCGAACCAGGAGGCGACCTCCCGAATGCCGTAGTACTCGCAGACGAGGTCGCAGGCAGCGAGCAGACCGGCCACTTTCCGGCGGTTCTCACCCGTCGTGCCCTCGCCCCGTCGCTACTTCTGGATGGCAGCCACGCTGACATCCAGAAGCTTGACGACGTCTCTCCAGGCGAACCCGAGGTCGGCCGGCCCGTCGAGCATCTCCTGTGTGCTCGTCCGACCCCGGGTGTTGGTACGAGCGTTCCACTCGGCGTAGTGACTCTGTCGGTGCAGTTCGCCGGTCGTCTCAGGCAAGTGCCGGACCCGCCCGCGGATGTAGCCGAACTCCTCGGTCCGCACCGCTGCGACAGTCTCTGTCTTCGTGAGCGGCGGTGGAGGATTGATGTCGGTCCCGGCGGTGCCAGGGTCAAGCAGGTCCCGACTTCGATCACTGGGCATGCCGGAAGACCTCCTCTCGCAAGCGATCAGTGATGAGCCGCTCGAACAACGTGACCCGCTCGACCCCATCGACGCCGCCGATCTCCTGCTTCATTTCAAGCACCTCGGCGACGAGAGCCCGCATCTGCTCCCACCGCACGTATCGGGTCGTCTCGACGACGACCGCCTCGGATCGCACCGATACCGCCGGGGTGCCTGCGCATGCCGTAACGCCTAGGCTTCGTCTGAGATATGGACACTGTGGACGGGCACCCGAGGCTGGCTGCGGTGCAGCACGCCCGGGTATTGATCGACCGCCAGCTGGTGGCGGCGGGGTGGCTGGTCCAGGACCGTAGAGGGCTCAACCTGTTCGCCGGTGCCGGTGTCGCCGTCCGAGAGACGATCATGGCGCCGGGGCATTGCCGGGCCGATTACCTGCTCTATGTCGACAAGCGGGCCGTCGGGGTGATCGAGGCGAAACCCGTGGGAACCCCGCTGTCACTTCATACCATCGATGGCCGCTCCATCGGCGCCGTATGGGGTCGCGCTCGTGCTGGAACCGGCATGATGCAGCGATGCAGACACTAGAGACGTACAGCCTCTTGACCATCGGGTACGAGGGACACACGGCGAACGAGCTACTGTCGATGCTGGTTCAGGCCAGCGTCACTGCGCTTGTGGATGTGCGGCTCACACCCCTGAGCCGCAAGCCCGGCCTGTCAAAGAGGAACCTGGCAAACCAGTTGGAGCAGGTAAACATCTGGTACCTGCATATGCCAGCGCTCGGCAACCCCCGTGACAACCGCGACGCGTTCCGGCAAGGCGTTGCCCAGAGCCGGACGCGGTTCAGGGCATTGTTGCAGGGTCCCGATGCTCAGGAGGCGCTGGGTAAGCTGCGGTCAGTGATAAATGAACAACGTGTCGCGCTCCTGTGTTTCGAGCATGACGCCACCACGTGCCATCGTTTTATTGTGAGTGAGGCGCTACTAGGAATTGATCCTGCCTTGACTGTTGCGCATCTCTAGTCAGAAGAGAGTTGGTGCCGGTCGACTGTCTGCCGGAGGCCAGAAGACGCCGAGTACCAGGAAACTCTTGGGATGCTGGTGCTGGTTGCCGAGGAAGAAGTATGTATCACGGTCGGCGGCGCACATCTGGTCAAAGAATTTCTGCTTCAAGAGCTCCGGGAGCTCGCTCCCAGCGTAGCCCCTTTGCTTCCAGTTGCGGGCGGCCTCACCGGCTTCCCAGTCGATAAGTGTTTGGGCGTGCCCATTGCAGCCAGGCTCCATGCAAAAGTAGTGATACTTCAGCCGGTATGGCGCCGGCTCCAGCACGCTGCGCTCGGCCGTGAATAGATCCCCGGCGGCAGCCAACTCGGCCAATCGCTGCCTGTCTTCGGAAAATGCGTCGTTAGGTTCTACGTCGAGTCCAGCGACTTCGCGGGGCTTAATGAGGCCCAAAGATGGAGCCGCTGGTGTTCCCTGGCGCGCGAGCAACTCGCACGCCGTCGTAGCTCCGGCGAGAAGGTCGAGGTGCTGCCACCGTTCCCGCCATCCGTGCTCAGCGCCGAGTGTGTCACCAAGTAGAATGTTTGAAATGTTAGGTTTGTAGCTTTCTGGCCGTTGATCGGAAGGGGAGCGGAATGCCCCGAGGTCTAGGATCTGGTACTTCTTGAATCGATCGACAAACGAAAGATCCCGATAAGCGACGGGGTAGAGCCTGATCCAGCTCGGCGCCGATGTATCCACCCTGACCCCCGCTACGCAGACAGTTTCACCGTAGGTGCGTGAGGGCTGCGGGTATGCTTTCACGGTAATGAGTACCTGCATCTGCTCTTCGCCCATGTCGCTGCCTCCTAGTGCCTTAGCGCGTAGTCTGCTTGCGCACGCGCACAAGTGCCAGGCGGCACGCCGTGACAATCAATGCCAGGCGTTGCCGATCAGGGTCCAGAGGCAGGGGCGTTCCAAGACTATATGAGGTTGAGGATCTTGAAGGGCCAGTCCGCGACGCGGGCTGGCCATCTGGTTGTCTCGCTGATGTCGCGTCATCTGTGTAGGTCCAACCCTGCTCAGGGCCGCCGGGGATTCGGATCTCATCGATGTAGCGGAGGTCGATCCGCTCGACCCCGTCGATGCCGCCGATCTTCTGCCTCATCTCAAGCACCTCGGCGATGAGAGCCCGCATCTGCTCCCACCGCACGGTATCGAGTCGTCTCGATGACCGCCTCGGCCCGCACCGATACCGCAGGGGTGCCTGCGCATGCCGTAACGCCTAGGCTTCGCCTGAGATATGGACACTGTGGACGGGCACCCGAGGCTGGCTGCGGAGCAGCACGCCCGGGTATTGATCGACCGCCAGCTGGTGGCGGCGGGGTGGCTGGTCCAGGACCGTAGAGAGCTCAACCTGTTCGCCGGTGCCGGTGTCGCCGTCCGGGAGACGATCATGGCGCCGGGGTATGGCCGGGCCGATTACCTGCTCTATGTCGACAAGCGGGCCGTCGGGGTGATCGAGGCGAAACCCGTGGGAACCACGCTGTCCGGCGTCGAGTGGCAGTCGGCCAAGTATGCGCAGGGCCTCCCCGCCGAGGTACGGCGCCGGGCCTTGACGGTCGAGGGCCAGTTGCCGTTCGTCTTCGAGGCGTCGGGATCCGAGACTCATCTGACCAACGGATACGACCCGCAACCACGAGCCCGCCGGATCTTCGCGTTCCCCCGGCCCGGGACTCTCGCCCGCACCCTCCGTGCCGCGCAGGCCGATCCCGGCGCGGCCACCTGGCGGGGCAAGATCCGCGCCATGCCGCAACTGCTCATCAAGGGCTTGCGGCCGGCGCAGGTCGAGGCGGTCACGGGCGTCGAGCGGTCGCTTGCCGGGCAGCGCTTCAGCCGCTCCCTGGTCCAGATGGCCACCGGAGCCGGCAAGACATTCACCGCCGTCACGCAGTCCTACCGGCTCCTCAAGCACGGCGGGTTCCGGCGCATTCTGTTCCTGGTCGACCGCAACAACCTCGGCGACCAGACGCTGCGGGAGTTCCAGAACTACGCCACGCCCGACGACGGCAGGCGCTTCACCCAGCTCTACAACGTCGACAAACTCACCAGCGCCGGGATGGTGGAATCGTCTGATGTGATCATCTCCACGATCCAGCGGGTGTATGCCGCGTTACGTGGGGAGCAGGTTGCCGACGCGGATGACCCCGGCCTGGACGGGTTCATTCCCGATGCCCCGGTCGAGGTGGGATACCGCCCAGAGCTGCCGCCGGAAGCGTTTGACCTCATCATCGTCGACGAGGCACACCGCTCCATCTACGGAGTCTGGCGAGGCGTGCTGGAGTACTTCGACGCGCACATCGTCGGCCTCACCGCCACACCGGTGAAGCAGACGTTCGCGTTCTTCCAGCAGAACCTGGTCTCGGAGTACACCTACCCCCAGTCCGTCGCCGACAACGTCAACGTCGACTTCGACGTGTACCGGATCAGCACCGAGATCACCGCGCAGGGCTCGAGGATCGACGCCGGCATCGTGGTGCCCACAGTGGACCGTCGCACCCGGGTCCAGCGCTACGAGACGCTGGAGGACGACCTGACCTACACCACCAGCCAGCTCGACCGGGCCGTCACGGCCCGCTCCCAGATCCGGCTGGTGCTGGAGACCTTCCGGGACCGGTTGTTCACAGAGATCTTCCCTGGCCGCTCGACCGTGCCGAAGACGCTGATCTTCGCCAAGGACGACAACCACGCCGAGGAGATCGTCACCACCGTCCGCGAGGTGTTCGGTAAGGGCAACGACTTCGCCGCCAAGATCACCTACAGCGCGCGTGATCCGAAGGGGCTGCTCCAGGCGTTCCGTACCTCGCCGAGCCTGCGGATCGCGGTGACCGTCGACATGATCGCCACCGGCACCGACGTCAAGCCGCTGGAGTGCGTGTTCTTCCTGCGAGACGTCCGGTCCGGGTCGTACTTCGAGCAGATGAAGGGCCGCGGTGCCCGCACGCTGTCCGATACCGATTTTCAGGCCGTCACCCCGGACGCCGGCACCAAGAACCGGTTCGTGATCGTCGACGCGGTCGGCGTCACCGAGCACACCTTCGTCGACGCCGCGCCCCTGGAACGGGTCCGGTCCGCCTCGCTGAAGAAGCTGCTCGACAAGGCCGCTGCGCTCACTCTCACCGACGACGAGACGGCGACGCTGGCCTCCCGGCTGGCCAAGCTCGAGCTCGCCCTGACGGCCGCCGAGCGCTCGGAACTCGACGGTGTGGCGGGCCAGCCAGTTCGTGACATTGTCCGGGCACTGGTCGCCGCGGTGGATCCCGACGAGCAGGCGAAGGCGATGGCCACCGCGCCCCTGGTCGACGGAGTGCCCGACACCGTGGCCGCGGTGCAGGCGTTGCTGGACTGTGCGGTGCAGCCGATTGCCAGCAACCCTGAGCTGCGCAGCCGGATCCTGGAGCTGCGAGCCAAGCACGACCAGGTGATCGACGAGGTCAGCGTCGACCAGCTGCTCGACGCCCACGGAGTGATCGACACCGACCGGGCCCGGTCGGTGGTGCAGTCGTGGCGGGAGTACCTGGAGGCGCACCGCGACGAGATCACTGCGCTGCAAGTGCTTTACTCCCAGCCCGGGACCGCCCGGATCTCGTTCGCCGAGCTGCGCGAGCTGGCTGAGCGGATCAAGCGCCCGCCCCGCAACTGGACCATGGATCTGATCTGGAAGGCATACGAGGTGATCGAGGTCGACCGGGTCACACACGCCCACCGGCACACGGTCACCGACCTCGTGTCGCTCATTCGCTTCACCCTCGGCGAGGACGACCACCTAGTGCCCTACGCCGCCAAGGTCGCGCAGCGCTACGCCGCGTGGCTGGCGCAGCAGCACCAGGCCGGCGCGGAGTTCACCGAACGGCAGCGCTGGTGGCTGGACCGCATCGCCGACGTCATCGCCTCCTCCGCCGGCATCACCGCCGACGACCTCGACAACGCCCCCTTCACCGAACGCGGCGGCGTCGACGGTGCCCTCCGCGACCTCGGCGACCAGGCCGCCGACTACCTGGATCAGCTCAATCAGGAGCTTACGGCGTGATCTCTTTGCCCCCAGGCTGGCAAGTCGCCACGCTTGATGAGCTGCAGGCGAGCGAACCGCGGGCGATAACGGACGGTCCTTTTGGCTCGAACCTCACCAGCGCCCACTACGCATCCGATGGTGCCCGCGTTGTGCGGTTACAGAACATTGGTGACGGCGTCTTCAATGACGCTCGCGCCTACATCTCCATGCAACATTTCGAGGGGCTTCGCAATCATGAGGTTAAAGCTGGAGATTTGCTGATCGCGTCTCTGGGTGAGGAGTTGCCTCGTGCGTGTATTGCTCCAGCATCTCTAAGTCCAGCAATCGTCAAGGCTGACTGCATCCGGGTGCGTCTGGGTGACCACGTCGATCCGCGCTGGGTTATGTACGCCATGCAATCGCCTGTCGTACGCGGCTGGGCGAAAAAACATCTTCATGGTGTGGGTCGGCCGCGGCTGGGCCTGAAAGTTATTCGACAGATACCAGTGGTGTTTCCGTCGCTACGCGAACAGCGGCGCATCGTCGGGATTCTCGAAGACCACCTCGCCCGCCTCGACTCAGGAAAAAAAATTATTTGCGACGCGAGGAAGCAAATCCAGGCGCTCCGGGTGGCCGCTCTGGGTGAGGTCAGGAACGAAACCCTTGCACCTCTCGAAAGATTAACAAAAATTCAGGGCGGCATTCAGAAGCAACCCAAGAGAGCGCCAAGGGTTAACGCGTACCCCTTCCTTCGGGTCGCTAATGTTACGAAATGCGGGCTAGATTTGGGCAATGTTCACGAAGTCGAATTGTTTGACGGCGAGCTAGAACGTCTACGGCTCGAACGGGGTGACTTATTGGTGGTAGAAGGAAATGGAAGCCCCGCCCAGATCGGTCGTGCCGCCCTTTGGGATGGCACTATTGAGAATTGTGTCCATCAGAATCATTTGATTCGTGTGCGGCCGAATGCGGAGCTGTTGCCAGGGTATCTTGAAGCAGTCTGGAACTCTCCCCGAACTCGTCGCCAACTAATGGAGCTGGCAAGTTCGAGTAGTGGACTGCACACATTGAGCGTATCGAAACTGAAGTCGCTGCTGATCCCGGTTTCCCCTCTCGGACACCAGTACGATTTGATGGAACGCGTGGAGGATGTCCGATGCGGGTGTAGTCGCCTGAACAAAGAAATTTCCATTTCGGTTGCTCGGATCTCGGGTCTACGTAAGGCTCTCTTGCAAGCCGCATTCTCTGGGCGACTGACTGGCTCAACGCCACGCATCGTGATGGCTGAGGAGATGGCTGGTGTCTGAAACGCGGCGGTTGGTCGACAAGCTGTGGTCGTACTGCAATGTGCTGCGCGACGACGGGGTATCGACGATCGAGTACACCGAGCAGCTGACGTACCTGCTGTTTCTCAAGATGGCGCACGAGCGGGAGACCCGGAAGCTCAAGCCGGAGCAGATCGTCCCACGGCACTGCTCCTGGCAGCACCTGCTCGACAAGGACGGCGACGAGCTGGAGACGACCTACCGGCACATCCTCGAAGCGCTGGCCCGCCAGCCGGGCACGCTGGGCGTCATCTTCCGCAAGGCGCAGAACCGTATCCAGGACCCGGCCAAGCTCAAACAGCTCATCGCCGACCTCATCAACAAGGAGAACTGGTCGGCGTCCGGCACCGACATCAAGGGCGACGCCTATGAGTCCCTGCTCGCCAAAGGCGCCGATGACATCAAGTCCGGGGCCGGGCAGTACTTCACACCGCGCCCGCTGATCCAGGCGATGGTCGACTGTGTGCGGCCGACCCCTGCGGACACCGTCATCGACCCGGCCGCCGGCACCGGTGGTTTTCTCCTGGCGGCCCACGACTATGCGGCGGCACGGGCGAAGGATCTCACCCCGGACGAGCGCGACCATCTCCGTGACGGGCTGGTCCACGGGGTCGAACTGGTCGACGGGGCAGCCAGGCTCGCGGCGATGAACCTCATCCTGCACGGAATCGGCAAACCCAACGGCCCCAGCCTCATCGAGGTCAAAGACGCGCTGCTGGCCGATCCGGGCCACCGTTATTCCGTGGTGCTGTCCAACCCGCCATTCGGTCGCAAGTCCTCGCTCACCATGGTCGGCGCCGACGGTCGGGAGGCCCGCGAGGACCGCGAGATCGAACGGCAGGACTTCGTCGTCACCACATCGAACAAGCAGCTCAACTTCGTGCAGCACATCGCGACGATTCTCGGTATCAACGGTAGGGCGGCCGTCGTCCTGCCCGACAACGTCTTGTTCGAGGGAGGTGCCGGCGAGACGATCCGGCGACGGCTGCTGACGGACTTCGATCTGCACACCCTGCTGCGGCTGCCGACCGGCATCTTCTACGCTCAGGGCGTGAAGGCCAACGTGTTGTTCTTCGATAAACGCCCCGCCGCCGAGCGGCCGTGGACAGAACGCCTGTGGGTCTACGACTTCCGCACCAACATGCACTTCACGCGCAAACAAAACCCGCTGCAGCGCGCGCACCTCAAGGATTTCCTCGAGTGTTACCTCCCGGGCACGCCTCGTTCGGAACGAGTCGGGGCGGAGCGCTTCAAGCCCTATACCTACGACGAGCTGATCGCGCGTGACAAGGCCAACCTCGACATCACCTGGCTGCGTGATGAGTCACTGGAAGACCTCGACAATCTGCCGGCGCCCGAAGTGATCGCCCGCGAGATCGTCGAGGATCTCACCGCTGCGCTCGCCGAGTTCGAAGCCGTGGCGACCGCACTGGAGGCGGCAGCGCAGCCCGACGCCACACGTCACACCCGCAATCTCTGATCTTGCGAGGCCCGCTGTCCCGCCCCAGCGGGCCTGTTGGGTGGCGAAGAGCCCGCCGCCTCGGACGCGCCACGTCTGCGCAGTGGCGTGTTCGTGTCCGAGATACGTGACAGGATTCAGCGGTGACGGTCTCGCTGCTTGATCGCCGCGTCTACGGCCTCCCGGATGTCGACCGGCTTCTCGTGCTGCCACCTGGCACGGCTCACCGGTGGATCGACGGCTACGACCGTGGCGGGGTGCACTACCCGCCGGTTGTTCGAGCCGAACGCACCCGCGAGGAGGACGTGACCTAGGGGGAGTTCGTCGAGACGAGATTGCTCGCCGAGTTCCGTGCACGCGGTGCGTCCATGCACCGCCTGCGTCCTGCCGTGGTCCGGCTGCGAGAGGAGTTCGGCAGGTATCCACTCGCGCACGCCAGGCCGTTTCTCGACATCGACGGTCGTGAGCTTGTTCGCCATGTCCAGCAGGAGATCGGCATCACGGGTCACGAGATGCTCGTGGTGGTGCGCAGCGGGCAAGCGATGATGTCGACCGCGGTGCAGAGCTTTGTCGGCGATCTCCGGTACGTCGGTGACACCGACCGCGAGGCGAGCGCTGTGATTCCGGTGCAGTTCGGGGGGCTGGTCACGCTCGATCCGCTGCATCAGTACGGGCGACCGGTGGTGCGGGCGGTGCCGACCGAGGTGGTCGCCGAGCAGTTCCGAGCCGGTGAGTCCACCGAGACGATCGCTGATCTGTTCGATCTCACGGTCGCTCAGGTGGAGCAGGCATTGCGCTTCGAGCTGAGCCTGGCGCGGACCGCCTGAAAGATAACCGGGAAGGTGTCGCTTCGATGGTTCGTGGATGAGAGCACCCTGCGTCGGGGCACCACTTTCCAGTCGCCCACGCCGACTGTGAGTGTCGATGTATCAGATTTGATATAGTCAGGATTGTGGTCGATGATCCGCTGAGAGTGCCCAGTCCCGCCCTGATGCGGGTGTTGAGGTCTGCCGCGCGTCTGCAGGAGCTGGTTCCCGACGCGGTGCTCGTCGGTGGTTCGGCCGCCGCGCTTTATGCGGGTCACCGCGATTCCTATGATCATGATCACGTGTTGGTGGATCTCGCCGATCGCTTCGACGCGGTCCTCGAGGCGGTCGAGTCACAGGATGGTTGGGTGACCAACCGGGTCACGCCGGGAAAGATCGGAGAGCTCGGCGGAATCGAGACCGGGATCCGGCAATTGATTCGACGAACCCCGTTGGAGACCGTACGGATTGAGCTCCCGTCGGGTGAGTCCGTCACCGCACCGACCCCGGAGGAGACTCTGCGGGTCAAGGCGTTCCTCATCCTTCGCCGCAACCAGACTCGGGACTATCTCGACGTCGCAGCGCTGGCTGACCAGATGGGGATCGAGCACGCCGCCGTGACGCTGTCGGGCGTCGATGAGTATTACGCCGACCAGCACCAGGGCGGGGACGGCGTCGCGTCCCAGCTCGTCCGTCAGCTCGCCGAGCCGGCTCCCACCGACCGCTCGAGCACGAGAAGCCTTCGCCAGTACAAGAACCTTGCCGCGCGCTGGCAGGAATGGGACGAGGTCGTCTCGGTCTGCCGCAGTCTGGCGACCACGATGGTAAGGGGTCTGTGCTGAGCTTGACGTTCCGTAACATCGACGTCTCGCCGGAGGACCCGGTCGAGGTCTGGCCCACCGAAGCGGTGCTGACCGCGTTGGAGCGGGGTGGTCTGGGGCACTGGCGGCGGCTCACCGCAGCGATCGACGAAGACCCGTGGGGGCCGGTCGCCCGGCGCGTGACGGAGGCGCTAGAGGTGTCGCGGCCCTACGGTGTCGGTGTCGTGATGGCGGAGGTGCTCGTCGCCGCCCGGAGGCGGGCCGAACGCGCTGAGCGAGCTGCGGTGGCCGCCGAGATCACCCGGTTGCAGGCGGCTTCCGGGATGGCCAGGGCGGAGTTCGCCTCGGCAATCGGCACCTCGGTGTCGCGGCTGTCCACCTACCTCAGCGGCAAGGTCACCCCCTCGGCGGCGCTGCTGGTACGGATGCGGCGGGTCGCGACTCCCAGTCCACCTCGCCCTTTCACCTGACGCCGTTGCGCCGGTTCCGGCAGGCGCAGCCGGCGAGCGGGCCCATCACCTGCTGACTAACGACAGGGAGGGGTCGGCCGCCGCCGCATGATGCGCGGCGGCATCCTTGGTGCGGTCGGCTCGGGCGTTCGCCTCGAACACCGCCCGCAACTGCTGCGCCGCATCAGCGGCGACGTCCCGCAGCCGTTCCAGGCTTTCCACGTCGAAGAACTCCAGTGTGAGCTGCTCTGTGCTGAACATGATCGAGATGGCCTCGTCATCGGGCGCTCGTAGGTGCCACCCGATCTGCACCTCGGCGTCCACGCCGCCATTGGCATACCAGGCCAGCTGGTGGCCCCCGCTGCGCCCGTCCCAGGCGAGCGGGCGGGTTGTCGTTGTGCTGGGAACATTCACAGTGCATCTCTCCTTTTTCGGGATCAAATGGTTGGCGCCCGGTGCGCTCTGCTGCCTCCTACGGGTCGAGCGGCCAGGGGCGCCGGTGGCTGGGGGGTGTCCACTGGCGTGGCGCCCCTGGCCTTTACGGTGTCCACGCGGCTGGGGACGCGACCACCGCGTAGATGAGTAGACCATACACGTTGACTCTACTTCAAGTGTCTACTGCTCGTCTGGTGATCCGGCACCATGCCGGTCACCAGCACCATCGGGACCGCAAGGAGACCGCATGCCCGTGTCCACGTCCGTCGCCGTGCTCCGGCGCCGGGTCGCGGTCGCGTTGCGCCGCCACCGCGAGAACGCCGGCCTGACGCAGCGGGAGGCAGCCACCCGGACCGGGATCGCCGCCGGGCGGATCAACCACTTCGAGGTGATGCGCAGCCTGCCGCCGGACGCGGAGCTGGTCAGCCTGCTGGAGCTGTACGAGGCGACCGAGGAGACCGGCGAGCTGCTCGCCATCCTGCCGGCGGCCCGCAAGCGCACGCCCAGCGAGGCCGCGACCACCGACCCGGATCAGTTCAACCTCTACGTCGGGCTGGAAGCCGGCGCCACCCAGATCGAGTCCTACGACGCACTGGTGCTCAAGGGTCTGGTCCAGACCGCCGAGTACGCCGAGGCGCTGCTGCGCGGCGACGCGCAGGGATTTCCTGAAGTCGAGGTCCGCCGTCGGTTGCGGCTACGGATGCGCCGCCAGGAACTGCTCACCGCCGAATCGCCGACACACCTGTGGCTCGTGGTGTCCCAACAGGTGCTCGAGGTACCGGTCGGTGGGCCGGAGGTGATGCGCGGTCAGCTCGCCCACCTGCTGGAAGTCGCCAAGCTGCCCAACGTCGAGTTGCAGGTGCTCCCGCGGAATGTCGTACCCTACTCGGCGCTCCACGGCCCGTTCACGATCATGTCGTTCCCGATCCCTGGGGACGCCGGTCTGGTGTACGTCGAGACACGGGTGCGCGGCCTGTTCTTCGAGCAGCCCCACGAGTTGCAGGAGTACGCACAGATCATGAACCACCTCCGGGTTCAGGCCAGACCAATGGAAGAATCCAGCCGACTGATCGACCGGATCAGGAAGGAGATCGAATGACCACGAGCAGCGACTTCATCGGCGCGAGGTGGTGGAAAGCCAGCCGCTCCGCCAGCACCGGCGACTGCGTCGAGCTGGCCTGGCGAAAGTCCAGCCGCTCTGCCACGTCCGGCGCGTGCGTCGAGCTGGCGCACACCGAGGCCGTGTTCGGCGTCCGGGACTCCAAGAACGCCGACGGTCCCGTGCTCGCGGTGACCGCCCGCAACGGGCTCGCGTTCCTCGGCGCGGTCAAGAACGGACGGCTGGCCCGGTCCTAGCCAGAGCGAATGCCCCGGCCCGATCACGGTGGGTCGGGGCATTCTCCTCAGTGCACACCCAGTCCCGATCACCCGGCTTCGCTCTGCGAGGAATCATGATTGACAACCTCATCCGGTGGCACGGCAGCGGCGCCGACGAGTGCGCAGCCCGGTGAACGAGCTTCAGCAGATCGGGACCACACATCCGGCCGTCAAGGACGTCCTGGCGATCGAGCGCAACACCGCGCCCAACCGGTTCGGCCTGGTCGTGGCCGAGGGTTTGTGGGCGGTCAAGCTCGCCCTTGAGCACGACCTGCGGATCGACACGTTCTTCCTCTGCTCCGAGCTGATCCGCTCCGACGACGCTCGCGGGAGTGCCGACGAGCTGGTCACCCGCGCGCGGCGCTCGTTTCGGGTATCGGACAAGACGTTCGCCCGCATGTCGGAGCGCGGCGAGCCGGACGGCCTGCTGGCCTTGGTCGAGATGCCCCAGTGGTACCCGGAGCAGATCGACTTCGGTGCGTCGGCGCTCGTGCTCGTCACCGACGGGATCGAGATCCCCGGCAACCTCGGCACTCTCATCCGTACCCTGGACGCCTGCCAGGCCGACTTGCTGATCATGACCAACCGGCGTACCCGGATGAGCCATCCCAAAGTCCTGCGCGGTAGCCAGGGCATGAGCCTGGTCGTGCCGCACATCGAGTTCGCGGACACCACCGAGGCGATCACCTGGCTGAACCGTCGCAAGTTCACGGTCTACCTGGCTGACACCGACGACAGCGTGAACTACCGGCAGGTGGACTACGGAGGGCGTACCGCGATCGTGGTCGGCAGCGAGCGCTACGGCATCTCCACACCGTGGTACGAGCACGGCTTCACCTGCGTCGGCGCGCCCATGCTCGGCGAAGCGGACTCGCTCAACGTGTCGGTGTCGGCGTCAGTCCTGCTGTATGAGGCCCGGGCCCGCAAAGCCGGCTGGTAGCGGCTTCAGCCAATCGGCGATCCCAGGTCGAACCGGCACGGAATGGCCGGGTAAATCTCGGCGAAGAACCGGCGGAACTCGTCCGGTGTCGCCTACTGTCCGTTGTTCTCGGCAGATTGTTACTTGGTCTGGAAGCGCCAGGGGTGGCTGAGGATTGCGTGCCAGGCGAGGTGCCATGGGAAGAGGTGGAGGTGGTTCTCGCCGGTGCCGGGTTCGTGTTGCTGGTAGACGTCATCGCCGACCAGCATGGTTACCCCCCACTCGGTGAGCTTGCGTATGCCGTCCTGGACGGCCGGGAAGCTGAGCTGCGCCCGGTTGGAGAACGGCATCGCCACCACGGGCTGACGTTTGCCGACGGCCTCGACGAGCAGCCCGAGCGGCAGCGTGTCAGAGATCCCGGCGGCCCACTTGGCAAGTGAGTTGCAGGTGAGCGGGGCTGCGATCATCGCGTCGGCGGGTGGGAGCACGTCGGGTGCATCGGGTTCCTTGTACTGGCTGCGCACGGTGTGCCCGGTCATGGTGGACAGCGCGTCGGTGTCGATGAACCGGCGTCCGTTGGGTGAGGCGATGACGCAGACGTCCCAGCCGTCGGCGTGGGCGAGCTCGACGAGCGTGCCGATGTCCCGGGCCGCCGGCGAACCGGTGACGATGGCGTACAGGACGGGTAGTCCGTTGTCGTTCATGCTCTCTGTTTACAGTGATCCCCATTCCATGGCTGCTCGGTGATCTCGGCGATGCGGTCGTAGCCGGTGTCGTAGTGATGACGCGGGCCAGGTCGCGACCACCGCCGAACCGGCGTAGTCCATTTCGGCGCTGGCCAGGGCGGCGACAATCTCTTTCGCCTGTTTGTGCACCGCGAACGACCTCAGCGCCTCGTTCACCGTCGCAACCCTGGTCTCCGTGCCGGGGATGTCGCGCGCAGCCTCGAGCCACTCGTCGTTGACATCGATCGTGATGCGGGTCATGAATCTCGAGTTTTGCAGCCCGCAATGGCCGCCCGTCTCGCACCTCCCAGACGCTGAACGTGACCGTGAGTCGCCATTCGGAGCCGAATAGCGACTCATAGCCGCCGCCGAGCGCTATTCGGAGCCGAATGGCGACTCACGTCGCGTTACCGATCAAAATTGCCCACGGCTTGGCGGTCCGAGGCGCGTAGCCTTACTAGCTCATGAGGATGCAACCCGCCGCGCCGGGACCAGCTCCGCTTGACGACCAAGCACTTGATACAGCGGAGAGCCGACAATGGTCGGTGTTCTAGCGAAATCTTCCTAAAGCCGTGTGTCGCGGGCTCGAATCCTGCCTGGGCGCCATCGCTGTCCTACTCGAACACGCACCCACCAAGTCCCTGGGTCACTACAGCACTCACAACGGCGTGATCGTGCAGGCGGTGCCGTAAGCGCAGACCTCGGTCCAGGTCTCGCCCATCTCCGTGGTATCGAACCGCATGGCGAGGATTGCGTTGGCACCCAGAGCCTCGGCGGCCTTGGTGAGCCGTTCGATCGCCTCCATCCGGCTGGACTCGAGGTTTTTCGTCAGCCCCTTCAGCTCGCCGCCGGCTAGCGACTTCAAGGTGGCGCCTACCTGTGACCCTAGGTTGCGCGAGCGTACCGTCAGCCCGAACACCTCGCCGAGCACCTGATCGACCCGGTGGCCCGGCACGTCGTTCATCGTCGAGATCAGCACGGTCGCTCTCTCCTCTGCGCAGCGCCCCAACCAGCTACGGAAGTCCACCGAACGGGGCGAGTTCCCCGCATCGAGCGGCGCGCCACGCAGTGCCTGAAGTGATAATCGGCTTTCTGCGCGGAGGTGTTACCTGACCGCAGTTAATTCTGCGGCGCGGTTGTTGCACCTTTTCGAAGACCGTTCCGCAACCGCGCTGGGCGACCGGCCGGCAGCTCGGGCCGAGCTGTGGCAGGGACGCAACCCTGGACCCACTACGATGACTATCGTCGACCTCGGTGTGGCGAGGCACACGATCACCTGGGTGGACTGAGGATCTGCGGCCGGCATCACGATCGCGCAGCGTATGAAGATCATTACTATCAGTATCTGCATCGGGAACAGAAATAAGGTCACCGCCTGCTGCCGGGTTCGATCACCCGCCCGCACACCCACCAAGTGGAACCTAATGGTGGCTCAGAACGCCGGTGGACCGCTAAGTGGAACCTTTTAGTGGACAGAAAAGCCCGCGGATGGCTAAGTGAAACCTTTTGGTGGTGAGCAGGGCTGTGGGGCGCCGCCGGCGCAAGCGGTGGATCAGGTACCGGCGGCAGGCCCGAACCGCTCCATCACCTGCCCGTTCAACACGACTCGACCAACCTCACCGGTGATCTTGACTCGACTTCCGGTCTGAGGCTCCAGGAGATAGCCACGCTGGGTAGTCGCATCACGTCTGCCGGATCGAACGGGCCTGCCGTACCGTGCGGGGGAAAGGTTCCCACGCCCACCGGGACGTTCCATGAGCCGTATTGCCGATCCCCAGGCGCTCCGTCCAGAACTGTGGAAAACTTCTCAGCTGAGGTCGTCAACGTCGACGGGCGTCGGCTGCTGGCCGTCGCCGACGAGAACCTGATGCGAAGAGGACCGTCATGACGATCACTGACGATATTCGACGTTTGCTCCACCGAATCCCCTGGACGTGGATGGCCCGCCTCACGCAGGCGCAACACCCCGCCAAATCCGGCGGTAAGCATCGTCAAATCACTCCTGCGCGCCCACCCGCACCGGTGGGACGCACGGGTTGCCGGTTCTACCGCCCGCCTCCCGCACACCGGGCGGACTGATCAGCAAAAGCTAAACCGAGACCACGGCAGCGTAGCCGCCGAGGCCGATCAGCCGTTCCCCGGCAATGGTCTCGGTCTTGGTGATCAGTGTGGTGACCGCGCCCGTCTCCGGATCGAAGTCGACGTCGGTGATCGTGCCGAGTTCCATGCCTCGTTCGGTGAGCACTCGCTTGCCCAGGATCTCCAGGTCGTCGTCCTCGGCCCGCTGCTCCACTGCGTCGCGGGCCGGGCGGATCAACGCGTCGGTGGCGACCGTCACCGCATCCGGGCCGAAGCCCTGCACGTCTTCCCAGGCCAGCAGCGTGCCCGCGCCGCTGACCTTGCCCAACCGTAACAGCGCCACCCTGGCCGGGTTGGGAAGCACCACGAAGCTGTCTACCCTGGCCACCCGGCTTGCGGTGGCGGTGCTCACCACATCACGCTTGCGTGCCTCACTGAACAGCATCAGCTGGTTCCCTCCCGCAACTGAGTACGAAAGGCGTCCACGGCGGCGCCGAATCCGGCCAGGTCCTCGGAGATGAATTTGGTGGCCGCACCGGGCACGATGAGGTTCTCCCCGGACACCGCCATGGTATCGGGCAGGGGGATGAGCACCCGCCGTCCCGCCGTGCCGAGCGCCTCGCTGGCCTCCACCTCGTAGCCCACGACCTCCAGGCTGGCCCCGCTGTGCAGCACCACGTCCACCACCCGCCCGAGGTCGCGCCCGCTATCGGTGAGCACCCGGTCCTCCAGCACGTCCGACTTTCGGGCCTGCTTGCGCGGCGCGAGCTCCTTGGCAGCGATCAGCACGGTCTCGTCGGGCACCATCACCGCGTCCCGGCCCACGCCGTGCACCTCGCCCCAGGGCAGCGAATCCTTCCGGGCGCGGCTGAACAGCCCAGGATTGCGCAGCGTGAAACCAGCGATCCGACCGCCGGTGCGTTCGAACACGATGTCCTTGATCTCGGCGACCAGCTCACCGCCGAGAGTGACCACCGGGCGGCCGATCAGCTCGCTGGCCCGGAGCAGTAGACCTGTCGTCACCGGGGGTCACTCCGGCCCGGGTCACCGAGTCCGATCACACCGCCACGCCGTCTCCTGCGCTGCACGACCACCGCGAGCACAGCCAGTACCGCGACAATGACCAGTGCGAGGATCACCCAGCCCCACCAGTCCATCCCTCCTCCTCACCGAATCCGTGCCCCGGGTTCTTACTCTCGCGCACAGTAACGCCCAGGGCAGTGTTCGCTTGCCTCGACGTCACCGGGCGGGAGTAAAGTCCGTTTTACCGGACCGGGAACCGGATCCGGCGCGGGCGCGTTAAACCCCTTGACGGCCTGCAACGCCTACCAGGAGGAACACGGTGCGCTCCACCAGCAACCCCGCATTCCGCAATCTTCCCGTAGGGGGGGGCGGTTACGCGGGTTTCAACTCATCATCGGCGGGCTTCCCGGGCGCCGCGTCCAGCTATGCCGGCGCGCCGACCACTGTCGGCCGGCCGATGACCATCGACGACGTGGTCACCAAGACCGGCATCACGCTCGCCATCCTGGTCGCCACCGGCGCGGCCACCTATCTCGTTCCGGGCGCTTACGTGCTGGCGCTGCCGGCCGCACTGATCGGCTTCGTGCTCGCGCTGGTGATCACCTTCAAGAAGGTGGTCAGCCCGCCGCTGATCCTCGCCTACGCCGCCGTCGAGGGCGTCTTCCTCGGCGGTATCAGCGGAGTGTTCGGCAGCCTGTTCGGTCCGGAGATCATTCTTCAGGCCGTCTTGGGTACCGTGATGGTGTTCGGCGGCATGCTCGTGGTCTACAAGACCGGGGCGGTCAAGGTGACTCCGCGGTTCACCAAGTGGTTGATCGGCGCGATGATCGGTGTCGTCGGCCTGATGCTGATCAACCTCATCGCCAGTTTTTTCACGGCCGGTGGCCTCGGCCTCCGGGACGGTGGGCCGCTTGCGATCATCTTCAGCCTGGTCTGCATCGGGATCGCGGCATTCAGCTTCCTGCTCGACTTCGATGCCGCCGACGAGGCGATCCGGGCGGGTGCACCGGAGAAGACCGCGTGGTACATCGCCTTCGGCCTCACGGTGACTCTGGTCTGGCTGTACCTGGAGATCCTGCGGCTGCTGTCCTACTTCCAAGGCGACTAGCCGGCTCCACGCACAACAGTGCCCGGTCCACCACGGACCGGGCACTGTTGGTTGCTCTTCAAGTACCACCAACGCCAGCCTGGACTGCCTTCAACGGATACCAACCTCTCCCGGCCTCCGCATGGGGGCTCCACCTGACGTTGCGGGTTTCACCTGGGTCACCTGAGCTGGCGCAGCTGAGGTTGGTAGCGGTTATGGACCTCAAAGACCGGGGTTGGTGGTACTTGAAGAGCAACCGACGAGGAGGGCGAGGAGCAGGGAGGGGCAGGCGGTGTGGTAACCGACGGCTGAGGGGTGGAAGTGATCCCGGCTGAACAGGATGTCCGGGTGGGCGAGGAACTCTTGGGCCAGTAAGTCGGCGAGGGACACCGGCAGGCCGCCGGCTTGGCGTACCGCGTCACGCTGCAGGTGGGCCAGCGCCCGGCTGGAGGTGTGCGCGATGGTGCGCAACGGCTGCGGGATCGGTCGGATAGTGCCCAGATCCGGGCAGGTGCCGACGACCACGGCGGTGTCCGCGGCGCGCAACCGCGACACCGCGTCGCCGAGCAACGCCGCCGACTCCCAGGGTGGGATCAGCCGGGTCACGTCGTTGGCGCCGATCATGATCAGCGCCGCGTGGGGGGGATCGACCAGTGCGGCGTCGACCTGAGAGCCCAGCCGCCGGCTGGTGCAACCGCAGATCGCCAGGGTGGTCAGCTGGACTGCCCGGTTGGTCTCCCCGGCCAGCCCGCGGGCCAGCACCACCCCGGGAAGCTGCTCGGGTAGGTCCACGCCGAGGCCGGCTGCCGTCGAGTCGCCGAGCATCACGAATTTGAGCACGTCCGCAACAAGATTCGCCGGGAGGTGCGGGCCGGTCCCATCCGGCAGGTACACCCCGTCGGCGTGCAGGGGAAGCCAGCCCGGGATCGTGATCTCGCGGTGCGCTCGCCGTCCCTGATGACTGAGCATCCCGTAGGTGGCGCCGACCGTCGCCCCGGTAGCACCGACCACGACAGCTGCTCTTCGCAACAGACGTTGCATCGGCTCGACCTCCTCGACGCCGCGCCGGGTGAAGTCACCCCCCATACTTTCAGAGGTGCGCCACATGCCCTGAGATACCGCGATCCGCCCCCTACCCCCGCCAGGAGGCCTGGTGCGCTACGCCGAGCACATCGTCGATCTGGTCGGCAATACCCCCCTGGTACGGCTGAACGTGGTCACCGAGCACGTCACACCGCTGGTTCTGGCGAAGGTGGAGTACCTCAACCCGGGCGGCAGCGTGAAGGATCGGATCGCGCTTCGGATGGTCGAGGCGGCCGAGCGATCCGGCCGGCTGCGACCCGGGGGCACGATTGTGGAGCCGACGTCGGGAAATACCGGTGTCGGGTTGGCTCTGGTCGCCCAGCGTAAGGGGTACCGATGCCTTTTCGTCTGTCCGGACAAGGTCGGCCGGGACAAGCGTGACGTGCTCAAGGCGTATGGTGCCGAGGTCGTGGTGTGCCCCACCGCGCTCGCCGTCGACCACCCCGACTCGTACTATTCGGTGTCCGACCGGCTGGCCGAGGAGATCGACGGCGCCTGGAAGCCCGACCAGTACTCCAACCCGGAGAACCCGGCCAGCCACTACCACAGCACCGGTCCGGAACTGTGGAACCAGACCCAGGGACGGATCACGCACTTCGTGGCCGGCATCGGCACCGGGGGGACGATCTCCGGGATCGGGCGCTACCTCAAGGAGATCAGCGACGGTCGGGTGCGGATCGTCGGGGTCGATCCGGAGGGCTCGGTGTACTCAGGCGGCACCGGCCGGCCCTACCTGGTCGAAGGCGTCGGCGAGGACTTCTGGCCGCGTACTTACGACCGGGGGATCTGTGACGAGATCGTCGCAGTCTCCGACACTGATTCCTTCGCCATGACCCGGCTGCTCGCCCGTAAAGAGGGACTTCTGCTGGGGGGATCCGGTGGGATGGCCGTCGTCGGGGCGTTGCAGGTCGCCGGCCGGGCAGCCGCTGACTCGGTGGTGGTGGTGCTGCTGCCTGATGGCGGGCGGGGCTACCTGAGCAAGGTCTTCAACGACGCGTGGATGGCCTCGTACGGCTTCCTGCCGCCGGACTCCTCCGGGGCGACCGCCGCCGATGTGCTGGTCGGCAAGGACGGCGCCCTGCCGAAGCTGGTACACACCCACCCGAATGAGACCCTCGCCGATGCGGTGGCGATCCTGCGCGAGTTCGGGGTCTCGCAGCTGCCCGTGGTGGCCGCCGAGCCGCCCGTGATGGCGGCCGAGGTGATCGGCGCGGTCAATGAGCGCGCCCTGCTGGAGGCCCTGTTCGCTGGTGCCGCGCAACTCGCCGACCGGGTCGAGGGTCACATGGCGCCCCCGCTGCCGACGATCGGTGGAGGCGAGCCGGTCGGATCGTTGATGCAGGCACTGGCCGACGCCGACGGTGCGATGATCCTTATCGACGGTAAGCCGGCCGGGGTGGTCACCCGCCAAGATGTGCTCGGGTTCCTGGCCGGACGTTGAGCGTTCGGCGGATCCGCTAGCGTGGCCGCGCAGGTACAGTGCCGGGCCATCTCTCGCGGGGGGTAAAGTCGATGGTCACTTCTCAGCCGGGGTATCAAGATTCTTGCGTTGACGAGCCGGATGGGTCCGGGATGAACGGGCCGGCGGAGCTGTTGAGTACCGCAGATCCGTCACCGCAACCGCGTCGCTGCCACCCTGACCAAGCTCGCCCTGACCAAGCTCGCCCTGAACCTCGGCGGCTCAGCCCACCGCCCCCGCCGCCATTGTTCGGGCGGCCATTGCACGTTGCTCCGCCACCGCAGTTCGGGCGACCCGCGCCAGTGCTCCGGCAGCAGGCATACCTGGCTGATCCTGGCCCGCCGCACAACCCTGCGCCACCCGAGCCGCCGGCTCCGGTGCCGCAGCCCGGCGGTGTGGCGTCCACTGAGCACGAGCTGCCCGCCACCGCGCAGCCGGCGGACTTCCGGGCCAGGTCGATCAGTTTCCTGATTGACCTGGTTGCCCCGCTGATCATGGTGAACGTGCTGCTCGCCGCCGGCGCGGCCAGCGAAAGCGAGGCATTGCGCCTGCTCACGGTCGTGGGATATCTCGGAGTGGTGATCTTCATACTCGGGAACTCCGGCTACCTGCAGGGCAGCACGGGCCAGAGCATCGGTCGTCGGGTGGCGCGGACGAAGCTGGTGCGGATCGACACCGGTCAGCCGATCGGGTTCGGCCGGGCGCTGCTGCGCCAGTGCTGTCACATCGTGCTCATCGGCTATCTGTGGCCGCTGTGGGACGCCAAGCACCAGACCCTCGCAGACAAGATCGTCGGCACGGTGGTGACCCGGGTCGAGGGCGCAGCCGGCAGCGCCACCGACCCAACCGTAGGCTGACCAGGTGACAGGCTTCTCCACCCGGGCCATCCATGCCGGTCAAGACCCCGATCCGCGTACCGGGTCGGTGGTCGTGCCCATCCACGCCACCTCGACCTTCGCCCAGGACGGCGTGGGCGGGTTGCGTGCGGGATACGAGTACGCCCGCACCGGCAATCCCACCCGCACTGCCCTGGAGACCTGCCTGGCCGAGCTGGAGGGCGGCCGGTACGGGCGGGCCTTCGCCTCCGGCATGGCCGCGACCGACGCGCTGCTGCGCGCCCTCTGCCGGCCCGGTGACCACGTCGTCATTCCCGACGACGCCTATGGCGGCACATTCCGGCTGATTGACAAGCTATACCGGCACTGGGGGATCGAGCACACCGCCGTCGGGCTGTCCGATGCCAGCGCAGTGCGCGCCGCGCTACGTCCGAACACCCGGATGCTGTGGTGCGAGACCCCGACCAACCCGTTGCTGTCCATCGCCGACATCGGGGCCTTGGCCGCGGTCGCGCACTCCGCCGGGGTCCGCCTGGTGGTCGACAACACCTTCGCCTCGCCCTACCTGCAGACCCCGCTCGGACTCGGCGCGGATGTGGTGGTGCACTCGACCACCAAGTACCTCGGCGGGCACTCCGACGTCATCGGCGGCGCCCTGGTCACCGACGACGACGAACTCGCCGAGCAGGTGGCCTTCCTGCAGAACAGCGCCGGGGCGGTGCCCGGTCCGTTCGACGCCTGGCTGACCCTGCGCGGGATCAAGACCCTGGCCGTGCGGATGGAGCGGCACTGCGACAACGCCGAGCGGGTGGTCGCCGCGCTGCGGGCACATCCGCAGGTCGCCGAGGTTCGCTATCCCGGGTTGGCCACCCATCCCGGTCATGAGGTCGCGGCCAAGCAGATGCGCCGGTTCGGCGGGATGATCTCGTTCACCGTCCGCGGCGGTATCGACGCGGCGCTGGCGGTGTGTGCCCGGACCCGGGTGTTCACCCTGGCCGAGTCGCTGGGCGGAGTGGAGTCACTCATCGAGCATCCGGGACGGATGACGCACGCCTCCACCGCGGGATCACAGCTGGAGGTGCCCGCCGAGCTGATCCGGCTTTCGGTCGGCATTGAGGACGCCGAGGACCTCATCGACGACCTGCTGACCGCACTGGGTTAGCGGGGGCTGCTCAGTCTCCCAACGGGGCCACCGGCGGTGCGGGCTGCTGGATGCGTGGCGGCGCCACCGGCAGGTCGGCGCTGTTGAGGCACCCGCCCACCAACTGCACGCCACCCGGTGCGGACACATACCTGCCCGGGTCGTCGCAGCCCGCCTGGTTGGCGGTGATGACGGCGGCGCAAGCCAGTAACGCGGCCACCCCAGTCGTGACCAGCACCGGCATCCAACGGCCACTGAGACCCATGCACCCTCCCGAGACTTAACTGTGACCTTACCCCGCGCATCGCCGATCCCGCCGAGTTGTCATCCAGGTCAATGACGGGAGGTTCTCGCCGATCTGGACGCCGCCGGCTACCAGGTGACCCGCTGACCGACTCAACTAGGCCGGCCGCGAGGCTCCGACGTAGTCACGCAGGTTGCGGTAGTCCTGGATCCGGACGGTCTGCCCGAACGTGGGTGAGTGGATCATGAGGGTGCCGCCGAGGGAGATCCCGACGTGATGGATGTTGCGTGCGGTGCCGAAGAACAGCAGATCTCCCGGCTGTAGGGCGGCCCCGGCAGGCAGCCGGGATCCGGCGTTGTACTGGGCTTGGGAGGTGCGCGGTATCGAGACCTTGGCCGCGGCGTAGGCAGCCTTGGTGAGCCCGGAGCAGTCGAAGCCGGGGTTACCGTTGCCGCCCCACACGTAGGGTTTTCCGATCTGGGCTCGGGCGAATGTCACTGCGGCCTGTGCGGCGAACCCACCTCGGTCATCGGCGCGTGGGCCAGCGGGCTTCGGGGCGGGGCTGGCTGAGGGTGCCGGGCTCGGCGCCGGACTGGGGGACGGCGAGGGGCGGGTGGGGGCCGGGTTCGGCAGGGCGCGGCCGTAGGCGCGCGCGGTGTCCAGAACTTTGCTGACATAGGCCCGGCTGTGGTTGTAGGCATAGATCGCGCCATGGGGATTCCGGTTGTTCCGGGCGCCGCTGTCGCAGAGGTAGGAGGCGGCGGTGTGCACAGCATCGTGCGGGTTGTGTACCGAGGGTGGGGTCGCTCCACCGGGTGGTACCGGATGCCGGGCGACCACGGAGTCGAAGGTGCGCTGCAGGAACTGCATCGGGCCCTTAGCACCATGCGAGTTGGCTCCGCTGCGTACCCCGGGCAGGGTGGATCGGCCATGATTCGATTCGAGCTTCCCGATCGCCGCGAGCACGGACCAGTTCAGGCCCGGGCAGGTCGTGGCGGCGTCGCGGTACAGGCGGAGGTAGTCGGCCGGGATGTCGGCGACCACGATGGGGGGGCGGTCCGCGGCAGCGGCCTGGCTCGATGCCGCCCGGTTGGCGAGCACGGACGACTCGACGGCTCGCAATACCGTCGTCACCTCAGTGTGGGTGGTCTCACTCTGCACTGGGTCGGTTTCTATCGGGCCGGTTTCCACCGGACGGACCTGGGCCGGTTTGATGTCGGTGCCCAGCCGGTCCAGAGCCGCCTGGGCCGACTTGAGCGTTGTCGCGGTTTGCCCGTCCAGCGGGGTCGATCCGTTGGGGACGCTGGGCAACGCCACGGCGACTGCGAACGGTCCGGATCCGATCGTGATCACTGCCGCGATCATCGTCACCCGGCGCCGGCCGGTACCGGCGGGTTCCGCGCGGTGGCGCGCTGGGCGCCGGGCGGCACTGCCGGAGACCGTCACCGACCAGCTGGTCTCCACCGCCCACGAATCGCGGTGTAGCCCCGGCGCGAACCGGGGAAGTCGGCAGCGGGATACGCTGTTTGAGTGATCTCGATACGCCGATAAGCTCTCCATTTGCGCAATGATGCGTACTCAAATGACCGATACTCACCCAAAAAATGGTGAACAGACGGTGAAGTAATCACCCGATAGGGTGCGTATTTGACTACGTTCAGCTTCGGAAGGGCTCGGCCTTGACCACGGCGACGGTCATCAAGCCGCCGTTGGGCAGCTCGTAGTGGCGGTTCTCGCCCTCATGCGCGCCGATGATCGCCTTGCCCAGCGGTGAGTACGGTGAGTAGACCTGCAGATCACCGTGTGCGCCTTCCTCGAGGGAGCCGAGCAGGAAGGTCTCGGTCTCCTTGTCGTTCTCGAACCGCACCGTGACGATCATTCCGGGCGCCGCGACACCGGACTCGGCGGTGGCTGCGCCGACCTTGGCGACCCGCAGCAGCTCTTGCAGCTGGCGGATCCGCGCCTCGAGCTGGCCCTGCTCCTCGCGGGCGGCGTGGTAGCCGCCGTTCTCCTTGAGATCGCCCTCCTCGCGAGCGTCGTTGATCTTTGCGGCGATGACCGGGCGATTGGCGATCAGCTCGTCGAGCTCCTGCTTGAGCCGGTCGTGTGCTTCCTGGGTCAGCCAGGTTACGGTCTCGCTCACGGTCATCACTCCTCGTCTGATCCGACGTCCGCGGTCGCGGGGGCGGAGTGCTCCGAGCTGCTGGCATGGCGCCCCAGCAGCCGGAACGGAAAAACACGGCCCTGCCCCGGGGCCGTGCGCGTTGTTCACGGTAACACGACGTGTGCCGACCGGCCTCAGCCTTACGGGTGACGGGGTGCAGATCCTGCCTGCTCAGCAAGGTCCTTTAGGATCAGTAACCGGGGTCTGGAACTAGGTAGACCGGCACCTCGAGCGAGCATCCGAAGACATCGGCGGTCACCGCTGGTCGGGAAGTGCGGACCACGGTGGTGAGCACGATCGGGCCGGTGGCGGCCGGCACGTAGACCTCTTTGCGTCCGGTTTCCTCCCCGTCTCGTGAGCGGGCTCGGACGATGCACACGGCAGGCCGGGCGGGGTCGTCCCGGGTGACGCTCAGCCGCATCTGCACCCCGGGAGTCCCCCCGGGCGGGCCGGCCAGCAGGGTGAAGCTCAGCGCCTCGCCCTGCACCGGTGCGCGGCCGAGGTTGCGGTAGCCGATCACCGCGACCACCAGGCCGGCGAGCACCGCGAGCAGCAGCCCGGCCGGCGCGGCCCAACGGCGGTGCCGGCCGGGCTGCCGCCGTCCGTAGCGACCCGCGGGAAGCTGGTCGGCGGGCACGGTGTTCCACCTCCTGCACGGATCTGTCGGTCTTCTGGGGACAATGGTCACCGGGGGCCCGACGGTGAGCCCGGCCCGGGCTCACCAGTCGTATCCAGTGATCGACCGGCAGTATTCCCATCGTCCGGGTGGTGTCCCCGGCGGGCGGTGGAGGAGGGATGAGCGGACGTCCATGGCGGAGCAACTGCGAATGATGGCGGTGCACGCGCACCCCGATGATGAGTCCAGTAAGGGTGCCGCCACGATGGCCCGATATGTTGCAGAGAGTCACGACGTGATGGTCGTCACCTGCACGGGTGGGGAGCGTGGCAGCATCCTGAACCCGTCGTTCACGCCGGCCGATCTGGCCCAGCACCCGGCGGAGATGACCGCGGTCCGCCGGCGGGAGATGGCCCATGCCGCGCAGATCCTGGGCGTGCGGCACCGCTGGCTCGGTTACGTCGACTCCGGCCTGCCGGAGGGAGACCCGCTGCCGCCGCTGCCGCCGGGCTGCTTCGCGGCCGTTGCCCCGGAGGGCCCCACCCGTGATCTGGTCGCAGTGATCCGCGAGTTCCGGCCGCACGTGGTGATCACCTATGACGAGAACGGTGGCTACCCGCACCCGGACCATATCCGTTGCCACGAGGTGTCGGTCCTGGCGTTCGACGCCGCGGGCGATCCCGACCGGTTTCCCGATGCCGGGCGGCCGTGGCAGCCGTTGAAGCTCTACTACACCCATGGCTTCTCGCGCCGGCGGATGCAGCTGCTGCACGACGCGCTGCTCGCCACCGGTGCCGAGTCACCGTTCGGCGAATGGTTGGCGAAGTGGGACCCGTCGGTACCTGACGTCATGGAACGGGTCACCACCCAGGTGGAGTGCGGCGAGTACTTCAGCGTGCGCGACGACGCGCTGCGCGCGCACGCCACCCAGATCGATCCGGCCAGCCGATGGTTCGCGGTGCCGCACACCGTGCAGCGGGAGCTGTGGCCGACCGAGGAGTACGAGTTGGCCCGCTCGCTGGTCGACACCACGGTGCCGGAGGACGACCTGTTCTCCGGGGTCCGGGAGCGGGTGCACGCATGACTGTGCTGCTGTCCGGCTTCGCCGCCGGGACTGCGGTCGCGCTGGTCCAATCTCCGTCCCCGGTACCGGATCCCGGTGGGCAGGGGGAGGACTTCGGCAAGGCCGCGCCGGTCGGTTTGGTGGTGCTGCTGCTGTTCTTCCTGGCTGTAGCGCTGCTGGTGCGTTCGATGAACAAGCATCTGCGCCGGGTTCCGAAGTCTTTCGACGATGACACCGGCAAGCCCCTGTCGTAGTAAGAGGGGTTCTGCGCCGCGGATCGGGCAGGGAGGATAACCGCCATGGCGAACCGGCTCGAGACCGCGACTAGTCCCTACCTGCTGCAGCACGCCACCAACCCGGTCGACTGGTGGCCGTGGTGCGACGAGGCGTTCGCTGAGGCGGCCCGGCGCGATGTGCCCGTGCTGCTGTCCATCGGCTACGCCGCCTGTCACTGGTGCCACGTGATGGCGCACGAGTGCTTCGAGGACGACACCATCGCTGCGGCGATGAACGCCGACTTCGTCAACGTCAAGGTCGACCGTGAGGAACGGCCCGATGTCGACTCCGTCTACCTGGCGGCGACCGTGGCGATGACCGGCCACGGGGGGTGGCCGATGACCTGTTTTCTCACCCCCGCCGGCGAGCCGTTTCACTGTGGTACCTACTACCCACCGTCGCCTCGGCACGGTCTGCCGAGCTTCCCGCAACTGCTCAGCGCCGTGCACCAGTCGTGGATCAACCGCGGTGCGGAGGTCCGGGAGGCGGCCAAGCGCATCGTCGGGCAGCTCACCGAACGGGACGCGCCGCTGACCGAGTCCGTCGTGGACGACCGGGTGCTCGCGGCTGCGGTCGACAAGCTGGCGGGGGAGTTCGATCATCAGCACGGCGGGTTCGGTGGCGCCCCGAAGTTCCCCCCGTCGATGCTGCTGGAGTTCTTGCTGCGCCACCACGAGCGGACCGGCTCGGCGCCTGCGCTGTCCATGGCCCAGCACACCTGCGAGGCGATGGCTCGCGGCGGGATGTATGACCAGCTCGCCGGCGGCTTCGCCCGTTACTGCGTCGACGCCGCCTGGGTGGTGCCGCATTTCGAGAAGATGCTCTACGACAACGCGCTGCTGCTGCGCGCCTACACCCACCTGGCTCGGCTCACCGGATCGGCGACTGCCCGACGGGTGGTCGAGCGGACAGCGGCGTTCCTGCTCGGCGGGCTGGGTACCCCGCAGGGCGGCTTCGCGGCGTCGTTGGACGCCGACACCGCCGGCCACGAGGGTGCCACCTATGTGTGGACGCCACCGCAGCTGGTCGAGGTGCTCGGTAGCGACGACGGGCAGTGGGCGGCGAAGCTGCTGGCGGTGACCGCGGCGGGGACGTTCGAGCACGGCACCTCGGTGTTGCAGCTGCCCGCCGATCCGGATGATCCCGACCGCTGGGAGCGGATGCGCACCGCGCTGCTCGCTGCCCGAGACGCCCGCCCGCAGCCTGCTCGGGACGACAAGGTGGTCACCGAGTGGAACGGGATGGCGATCACCGCGTTGGCCGAGGCGGGTGGTGTGCTGGGCCGTCCGGAGTGGGTCGCGGCTGCCCACGCTGCGGCTGACCTGATGTTGGGCACGCACCTGGTCGACGGCAGGCTGCGCCGCAGCTCCCGAGACGGTGTGGTGGGCGGGGCGGCCGGTGTGCTGGCGGACTACGCCTGGCTGGTGGAAGGTCTGCTCGCGCTGCACCAGGTCACCGGTGCGGATCGCTGGCTACGGGCGGCGACGCCGCTGCTGGAGCAGGCGCAGCGGCACTTCGCCGACCCAGCGCACAGTGGGGCCTGGTTCGACACCGCAGCCGACGCCGAGGTGTTGTTCCGCCGCCCGGCCAACTTCACCGACAATGCGATCCCGGCGGGTGCGTCCGCGCTGGCCGGCGCGCTCGTCACCGCCTCGGCGCTGACCGGCTCGGAGTCTTACCGGGCGGCGGCCGAGGCCGCCGTGACGCGGGCCGGAGCGGTGCCGGCCCGCGCACCGCAGGCGGCCGGGCACTGGCTGACCACCGCTGAGGCCCTGGCACACGGGCCGGTGCAGATCGCGGTGATCGGTGCTGCTGGGGATCGGGCTCGGGCGGCGCTGGAGGCCCAGGCCCGGTGGTCTGCACCCGGTGGGGCGCTCGTGCTGGCCGGAGAACCGGGGGCGGACCACCCGATGCTCGCCGGGCGTGGCCTGGTGGCCGGTGTCCCCGCAGCCTATGTCTGTCATGGGTTCGTCTGTGACCGTCCGGTGACCGCACCCGAGGATCTGCGCGCTCAACTGCGCCCCGGCTGACCGGCCGTTCGCGCTGGGCATATCCGGTTCTCTCGACTCTGCAAGCTTGTAATGATGTAATTGATGCATCAAGCATTGCAGGCGAGAGGACGATGTCATGGTAGGACGTGGACGCCCGCACGGGATGCGCTCCGGTGGCCGGTGGCCCGGGCGTGGCGGCTGGCAGCAGGCGGACCTGCCGCCGGCCGACGACGCCAAGGCATGGTTGGCTGGGCGGTTACCGGAAGGCTGGTTCACCGGTGAGGTCGACGTCACCGTGGACCGTGAGGAAATCCTCATTGTCGGGCAGCTGCCCGCGCTGGGTGCGGAGCTCTCCGACGCCGCCGAGCAGGCCGCGGCCGAGGCGGGCCGGATCAGCCGGTTCCGGGAGGACACCCGCGACGAGCGGATCGAGATCGCCCGCCAGGCCGAGCACCGCTACCAGCGCAAGGTGGCCTGGGGCGCCCGGCTGGGTGGCAGCCAGGAGATGTTCACCACCTTGTCGGTACCGGTGATGACCCGGTTACGCCAGCCCGAGCGCCTGGTGCTGGACACCCTGGTCGACGCCGGGGTGGCGCGGTCCCGGTCCGAGGCGCTGGCCTGGGCGGTGCGCCTGGTCGGTGAGCACGCGCAGGACTGGCTGGGTGACCTCCAGCAGGCGATGGCCACGGTCAACGACCTGCGCGCCCGCGGACCCGAGCTGTAGTAGCGGTTACGACACTTGCCCGGGCGCGACGGTCATCAGTCTGAGGCGGCACCGTGGGCGATCCTCTCCGGTGCCGGGCGTAGCCTTCCCGACTTGTGTGGCTGCAAGATCTTGTCTACGCCGTCTACGAGCGCCGGCTGTCGCGCCGGCTCGGCACCGCCGACCGCCCCCGCCATGTCGCTGTGATCATGGACGGGAACCGGCGCTGGGCCAAGGAGGTCGGTTTCGCCGACGTCAGTGCCGGCCACCGGGTCGGTGCCGCCAAACTGATCGAGCTACTCGGCTGGTGCCGGGAGGCCGGTGTCGAGATTGCCACGTTCTGGCTACTGTCCCCGGACAACCTGCGCAACCGGCCGTCCGACCAGGTGCAGCCGTTGCTGGAGATCATCGCCGAGGTCGTCGACGAGCTGTGTGCACCGGACAAGCCCTGGCGAGTGCGGATCGTCGGCGCGCTGGACCTGCTGCCGCCGGAGATGGCACAGCGGCTGACCAGTGCGGCGGCCCGAACCCGGGATAGGTCGGGGTTGGCGGTGAATGTGGCGGTGGGCTACGGCGGCCGGCAGGAAATCGCCGACGCGCTGCGCAAACTGCTGCTCAAGCACGCCGAGGCCGGGACCACGATGGAGGAGCTCGCCGAGGTGCTCAGTGTCGAGCAGATCGCCGAGCACCTCTACACCTCCGGCCAGCCCGATCCTGACCTGGTGATCCGCACCTCGGGAGAGCAGCGGCTGTCGGGTTTCCTGCTGTGGCAGTCGGCGCATTCGGAGTTCTGGTTCTGCGACGCCTACTGGCCGGCCTTCCGGAAGGTGGACTTCCTGCGCGCCCTGCGCGACTTCGCCGCCCGGCACCGCCGGTTCGGCTCGTGAACCCGTGAGTGGCGTTGATTGCCAGGGCACGTAACGCCACTCACGGGCCTTATTCTTCGTCCATGGATCTGGTTCGTGAGTACCTGCTGCTCGGTCTGCGGTTCGACCGTTTGGTCGAGGGGTTCGTCGATGCCTACACCGGCGATCCGGCGTTGCGCCGCCAGGTGGACGACGAGCCCCGGCCGGATCCGGCGGCGTTGGCCCGCCGGGCAGCCCAGCTACGAGCCGAGCTACCCGCTGGACTGCCCGAGCAACGGGCTGGGTTCCTTGACGCCCACCTCGCCGCCTTGGAGTGCAGCGGGCAGGTGCTGGCCGGCCGGCAGGTCGGGTTCGTGGCCGAGGTGCAGGCATACTTCGACGTCCGCATCGCGCCTGGTGACCCGGACGTCTACGGCCAGGCTCATGCCGAGATCGACGGGCTGCTGCCGGGCGCAGGCCCCTTGGCGCAGCGGCTGGCCGCCCACCGGGCCGGCGACGAGATCCCGCCGGACCGGTTGGAACCCGCCGTGCACGCCCTGTCCAGCGCCCTGCGGGATCGGGTGCGGGCCGGCGTCGGGCTGCCTGCTCAGGAGACCGTGCAGTACCAGGTGGTCACCGACAAGCCGTGGAGCGGGTTCAACTACTACCTCGGAAACTACCGCTCCCGGGTGGCGATCAACGCCGACCTCGGGCACCGGATGGCCAATTTGCCGCACCTGGTCGCCCACGAGTCCTACCCCGGGCATCACACCGAGCACTGCCGCAAGGAGGCCGGCCTCGTTCGAGCCCAGCGCCAGGCCGAGCAGACGATCTTTCTGGTGAACACCCCGCAGTGCCTGATGGCCGAGGGGATGGCCGAGCTGGGCCTGCGGGCCGCGGTCGGTCCGGGATGGGGCCCGTGGGCCGCGGAGATTCTCGGTGATCTGCGGCTGCGGATGGATGGCGAGCTCGCCGAGCGGCTCGAGGCGGCGATGGTCGGCTTGCTCGGGGTGCGCCAAGACGCCGCGCTCATGCTGCACGACCAAGGCGCCGATCCGGCCGACGTGCGAGCCTACCTGCAGCGGTGGCTACTGATCACCGAACCGCGGGCTGACCAGATGCTGCGGTTTCTCTCCGATCCGCTGTGGCGTGCCTACACCACCACCTACGTGGAGGGCTACCGGTTGCTGAGCAGCTGGCTGGCCGACCGCCCGCCGGCGCAGCCGGTGCACCGGCGTTACCTGCGGTTACTCGACGAGCCGCTGGTCCCGTCGGTGATCCGGGCCGAGCTGGCCGGCGAGCGACCGGTGATTCACCTGCCTGGATGCCTGCCCATGAAGTCCACGCACGGGTAGCGTGCGGAAGTGGCGGGACGTGCCGGATGCGTCACGCCACGGGAGGCCCTGGTCGTGGCTGCAGTCGATTGGGCGGACAAACCGCCCACGGCGCGCACGGGAGGGTCGGCACCCGGCCCTTGTGGTCGGTCCCACTAGACCCGTTCGGGTTTATGGGAGCGATCCACCAGAGGCCGGCCGGCCCACCGAGTAGCGGGCGCGGGTGCCGCGCACGTCAGGGAGCTGCCGTGAATGCCTCTCGCTCGCCCCACTCCGTCGCCGCCCCGGAGGTCCGCACCTACGTGCTGGACACCTCGGTTCTGCTGTCCGACCCGTGGGCGTTCATCCGGTTCGATGAGCACGAGGTGGTGCTGCCACTCGTGGTCATCGGGGAGCTGGAGGGCAAGCGGCACCACGCGGAGCTGGGATGGTTCGCGCGAGAGGCGTTGCGCCTGCTGGATGAGCTGCGGGTGACCCATGGCCGGCTGGACGAGCCGGTCCCGATCGGCGAGCTCGGGGGCACCCTGCGCGTCGAGCTCAACCACGCCGACCCGGCGGTGCTGCCCCCCGGTTTCCGCACCGAGACCAACGACTCCCGGATCCTGGCCTGCGCCCTGAACCTTGTCGCCGACGGTCGGGACGTCACGCTGGTCACCAAGGACATGCCGCTGCGGGTGCGGGCCGGCGCGGTCGGGTTACCCGCCGACGAGTACCGCGCGCTGGACGTGGTGCCGTCGGGCTGGACCGGGATGAGCGACGTCGAGGTCGGGCCCTCGGTGCTCGACGAGCTCTACAAAGCGGGGATCGCCGATCTCGCCGAGCATCCCGAGGTGGCTGCCCTGCCCTGCCACACCGGCCTGCGGCTGCTCGCCGGGACCGCGACCGCGCTGGGCCGGATCACCGCGGACAAGCGCGTGCGGCTGGTCCGCGGTGATCGTGAGGCGTTCGGGTTGCGCGGTCGCTCGGCCGAGCAGCGGATCGCCCTGGACCTGCTGCTCGACCCCGGGGTGGGCATCGTGTCGCTCGGTGGCCGGGCCGGGACCGGCAAGTCGGCGCTCGCGTTGTGCGCCGGCCTGGAGGCCGTCCTGGAGCGCGGCGCGCACCGTCGGGTCGTCGTCTTCCGCCCGCTCTACGCCGTCGGCGGGCAGGATCTGGGTTACCTGCCGGGCAGCGAGCACGAGAAGATGCAGCCCTGGGCGCAGGCGGTGTTCGACACCCTCGGGGCGGTCGCCTCGCAGGAGATCATCGACGAGGTGATCGACCGCGGCATGCTCGAGGTGCTGCCGTTGACCCACATCCGCGGCCGGTCCCTGCACGACAGCTTCGTGATCGTCGATGAGGCCCAGTCCCTGGAGCGCAACGTGCTGCTCACGGTGCTGTCCCGGTTGGGCACCGGGTCGCGGGTGGTGCTCACCCACGACGTCGCGCAGCGTGACAACCTGCGGGTCGGCCGCCATGACGGGGTCGCCGCGGTGATCGAGAAACTGAAGGGGCACCCGCTGTTCGCCCACGTCACCCTGACCCGTTCGGAGCGCTCACCGATCGCCGCCCTGGTCACCGAGATGCTGGAGAACTACGCGCACTAACTGTTGGCGGCTCTTCAAGAGCTACCAACCCGCATGTGGTTTGCCTTGAAGAGCCGCCAACCTCAAGCCGGCGCCGGGCTCGGACGGCACCCGAGCCCCGCCGCGCCGAGGTTCCCCGTACTGGTCGAGGGCGTCGAGCACCTGCTGGAAGCAGCGCGTCGACTTCTCGTAGCACCTTTGCAGCCGGTGCACGGTGCCCAACCGGCGCTGCGTCGCGGCCTCGCTGCGGCGATCAGCCAACTCGCGCAGGTGGGTCAGGGCGTTCTCCAGGCGGGGTAGCGCCTCGTCGAAGTGGCCGGCCCCGGGCACCGCGACCAGCCGCCCGCCGGAATGGTGGCTGCCGAGGGCACCGCATGCCGTGAGGGTCTGCTCGAAGCCTTCCAGCGCCTCGTCGAGGCGGTGCTGCAGCTGGGGCAGCACGCCCAGACCGTCCGGCGCCATCGCATCCCGGCCGCCGCTGACCGCACGCCGGGCCCCGGCGAGCATGAGCTCGCAGACCTGCCGCCAGTCGTCATAGTGCCCATGCACGAGGAAGAACCTGGTGAGGCGGACGCCGAGCGCCCAGCCGATCTGGTCCGACTCGACGGAGTATGCCTGGTCGACGGCGCCGACCAAGGCCGCCCACTCGGTCTTGAACCAGCCCGAGGGATCGGCCATCACAGCGCTGATGACGGACTGGTCCGGTCGCCAGCAGGTGCCCGGTTCGAACGCCACGGCTAGGGCTGAACTGACCATACCTCGCTCAGCCGCTTCGGCCAGCGCCAACCAGCCGCCGAATGCCCGGTCCAACGCCGCGAGCCGGTCGGCTTCCGGCTCTTGGGTGGCGACCAGCTCCCGCGCGTAGGTGCGTAACAGATCATGAAAGCGGTAGCGCAACGCTCCGGTGGCATCCCGCCCGGCCACGTCGAGCAGCTGCATATCGACCAGGGTGTCGACCAGCTCCTCCGCCGTGGCCTGCGGGATGTCCAGCAGGGCTGCGGTGACCCAGGGCGCGAAATCGCGGATCTCGAGCAGGGCAAGCCGCCGGAAGGCGCGCTGCGCCAGCGCATCCAGGCTGTCGTAGCTCAGCGCCAGGCTGGCCCGCACCTCCAGGTCTCCGAGCCGCAGGTTGTCCAGCCGGTGGTGCTCGTCGGCCAAGTCGGCTTCGAGGCGGTCCAACCGCCAGTGCGGTCGCGCACCCAGCCGGGCTCCCGCGATCCGTACGGCCAAGGGCAGCAATCCGCAGAGCCGGACGATCTCCCTGGCCGCTCCCGGTTCCGCCGCCACCCGCAGTGGCCCGGCGACCCGAGCCAGCAGCTGCACCGCCTGGTCGGGCTCGAGAATGTCCAGATCGATCAGCCGGGTGCCGTTCAGGCCGGCCATCCGGGCCCGGCTGGTGATCAGTACCGCGCACCCGGGCGTGCCGGGCAGCAGCGGCCGGAGTTGGGCCTCGCAGGCCGCGTTGTCCAGCACGATGAGCAGCCGCCGGTCGGCCAGCCGGCTGCGATACAGCGCGGCGAGTTCCTCGACGTCGTCGGGGACCGCTGCGCGGTCCACCCCGAGCGCCCGCAGGAAGCGGGCCAGCACGTCCGCCGGTGCCAGCGAGCGGCTCTGCGCACCGCGGAGGTTCACGAACAGCTGCCCGTCCGGGTAATGCATCCGGAGCCGGTGCGCGGCGTGTACCGCCAGCGTCGACTTGCCCACTCCGGCCTTGCCGGTGATCGCGACGACTACCGCGGCGTGCCGATCCACCGCGGCGACCAGGTGCTGGATGGTGGTGAGCTGGGCTTGCCGTCCGATGAAATCGGTGATGTCAGCAGGCAGCTGCGCCGGGGTGATCGTAGGTGTCGCCGGAGCTTCCAGCGCCGGAGCCTCCAGCACCGGGTCACCGGTGAGGATCGCGTGCTCCAGGCGTTGCAGCTCATTACCCGGCTCCAGCCCGAGCTGCTCGACCAGCGCACCCCGGGTGCGGTGATAGACCGCCAGCGCTTCGGCTTGCCGGCCGGCCTGGTATAGCGCGGTCATCAGCAGCCCCTGCATCCGCTCCTGCATCGGGTGGCGCGCAGCCAGCTCGACGAGCTCGGGGATGATCGCATCGGCGTGGCCACAGGCCAGCTCGGCCGCGTACAGCTGAGCCAGGCCGGCCAGCCGGCGCTCGGCCAGCCGGTCCGCCTCGGCGCGCAACAAGGGTAGGTCTGTGACGTCGCTGAAGGGCTCGCCGCGCCACAACCGCAGTGCGCCGCGCAACAGGGCCACGACGCGTGCCGGCTCCGCGGCGCAGGAGCCCTCCGCGAGCGCGGACTCGAACCGTGCGGCGTCCAGCTCACCAGGGTGCACCCGCAACGTGTAACCACCGTGCTCGAAGCGGATCCGCGCTGGATCGCCTAGAATGCTGCGTAGCCGATGGACGTGCAGCTGTAACTTCTTGGCGGCGCGCGGGTCTCGCTGACCGGCCCACAGCGCATCGACCAGCACGTCCACCGGAACCGGGGTGTTCGCCCGGGCGAGCAACACGCCGAGCAGGGTGCGATGCATCGGCGCGGACAACCGAGCTGGTTGCCCTGCGTGTCGCACCCTCAGCGGGCCGAGAACCTCGAAGTCCATTCTCCACCCCCTAGCCGGCGTGGCACCGAGTGTAGCCATGCGGTGCCAGCTAGTAACCAGGCTATCCCTCGATCGGAGGGTCGGGTCGGCTCACTGACCACACCCGTCCCGCCCGGTCACGCCCCGCACTCGGTGCACAGCCTTCGGTGGACGGTGGCAAGCGGCAGGAAAGCGGCAGGAAAGCGACGCGATCTACCGTGGTCGTTACGAAGCTAGCTCTCATATCCCAGGAGACGGTCGAGCGGGGGTCCTGGGATTCTCACGAGATGCGAGACGAGAGAGGGGAATTCTAGATGCCTTGGACCTCCGCACGCGTGGCCGGTTCGGTGCTCGCCGCGGTCACGGCGACGCTTGCTATGGCTGTTCCAGCCAGTGCTGGAGAGGAGTCACATCACAAGAATCCTGGTGTGGGGGCCTCCAACACGATAGCTTGTGGCCTCAGCTATCCGGATAAGGACAATCATGGGTGGATAAACTTCCCGGCTAATACCGTCACTTTGCGCAGTGGCCCCAGCAACAGCTGCATCCAGACCGGCCAGGGGATGCACGACCAGCGCGCCGATTACCTGTGTTTCCTCCCCGGTGACGGCGGCACCTGGACTTTCGTGCGTAACACCTCCACTGGAGCGCAGGGCTGGGTCCGGGATGATCAGCTGCCGCAGTACGGCAGCGACGTGGTCTGCGAGGACAATCCACCACCTTCCACCGTCAGGACATGACACCCGCCCGATTCCAGCGTTCTGGATACAGACTGCGACAGCTGCGGTCTGTATCCAGAACCCCAAGGAAGGTGCCAGAACTCGGTGGAAGATGTTTAGTGCGGGCGGGTCATATCCAGGACATCTAGCGCGTTGTCGAGTTGTTCCGGGGTGAGTTTGCCGTTTGTGACGTGGCCGCGCGCGAGTACCACCTCGCGGATGGTGCGCCGTTCGTGCAGGGACTGCTTGGCGATCGAGGCCGCCTCCTCGTAGCCGAGGTAGCGGTTGAGCGGCGTCACGATCGCGGGGGAGGACTCGGCGTACTCGCGGCAGTGCTCGACGTCGGCCTCAGCGCCCTTGATGACCTTGTCGGCGAGCAGCCGCGCTGCCGCGGCGAGCAGCCGCGCCGACTCCAGCAGGTTGCGCGCCATCACCGGCATCATCACGTTGAGCTCGAGGTTGCCCTGCGAGCCGGCGAATGCCACGCAGGCGTCGTTACCGATCACCTGCGCGGTCACCATCATGGTCGCCTCGCAGATCACCGGGTTGACCTTGCCCGGCATGATCGACGAGCCGGGTTGCAGGTCGGGTAGCCGTAGCTCGGCCAACCCGGCACGTGGGCCAGAGGCCAGCCACCGGATGTCATTGGCGATTTTGTAGAGCGAGATGGCGGCGGTGCGCAGCGCGCCGGAGCATTCGACCAGACCATCCCGGGCGCCTTGCGCCTCGATGTGGTCCCGAGCCTCGCTGAGCACGTCCAGGCCGGTGTCCCGGCGCAGCTGCGCCACCACGGCGCTACCGAAACCCGCTGGGGCATTGAGTCCGGTGCCCACCGCGGTGCCGCCGATGGGCAGCTCGGCCAGCCGGGGTAGGCAGCCGGCCAGCCGCTCAGCGGCGTAGCGGGCCTGCGCTGCCCACCCGCCGGCCTCCTGGCCGAGTGTGATCGGCACTGCGTCCATCAGATGGGTGCGGCCCGCCTTGACCACCTCAGCCCAGTCCTGTGACCTACTACTCAGGACCGCGGCCAGATGCGCCAGCGCGGGTATCACATCCTGCGCGACGGCCTCGGTGGCGGCGAGGTGGATCGTGGTCGGGAACACGTCATTGGATGACTGCGAGGCGTTGACGTGATCGTTGGGGTGTACCACGGCGCCGTAAGCGCGACCCGCCAGGGTGGCGATCACCTCATTGGCGTTCATGTTGGAGCTGGTGCCCGAGCCGGTCTGGAACACATCGACCGGGAAATGCGCGTCGTGCGCACCGGCCGCGACCTCATCGGCGGCCGAGGCGATCGCCTCCGCGAGCGTCGGGTCGAGCCCGCCGAGCCGGCCGTTGACCCGCGCGCAGGCAGCCTTGACCAGCCCGAGCGCCCGGATCTGGGCACGTTCCAGGCCGCGCCCGGAGATCGGGAAGTTGTCCACGGCGCGCTGCGTCTGCGCCCGGTACAGGGCATCGACGGGCACCGCGACCTCGCCCATGGTGTCGCGTTCGAGCCGGTAGCGGGTCATGCGTGCGGGAGCTGGTCGAAGTCCACCGTGGCGTACTCGCGCAGCTTGGCCAGCCGGTGGAAGCTGTCGATCATTCGCACGGTGCCGGACTTGGAGCGCATCACGATCGACTGCGTGCTACATCCACCTGCGCTGTAGGTCACTCCACGCAGTAGTTCACCGTCGGTGATCCCGGTCGCGCAGAAGAACACGTTGTCACCGCAGACCAGATCCTCGGTGGTGAGGATCCGATCGAGGTCGTGCCCAGCGTCCAGGGCTGCCCGGCGCTCGGCGTCGTCCCGGGGCCACAGCCGGCCCTGGATCGCGCCCCCCATGCAGCGCAGCGCCGCTGCGCTGATGATCCCCTCCGGAGTCCCGCCGATGCCCATCAGCAGGTCCACGCCGGTGCCCGGGCGGGCCGCGGCGATCGCGCCGGCGACGTCGCCGTCGGTGATGAAAGTGATCCGGGCGCCGGCCTCGCGGACCTGGCGCACCAGGTCGTCGTGCCGTGGCCGGTCCAGAATGCACACGGTGATGTCGGAGGTATCCAACTGCTTGGCTTTGGCCACCCGCTTGATGTTCTCGGCCACTGGCGCGGACAGGTCGACGACCTCGGCCGCCTCCGGCCCGGTGGCGATCTTCTCCATGTAGAACACCGCGGAAGGGTCGAACATCGAGCCCCGCTCCGACACCGCGAGCACTGCCAGCGCGTTGGGCATGCCCTTGCTCATCAGCGTGGTGCCGTCGATCGGATCGACCGCGACATCGCACTCCGGGCCCTGCCCGTTGCCGACCTCCTCGCCGTTGAACAGCATCGGTGCCTCGTCCTTCTCACCCTCACCGATCACCACCACACCGCGCATCGACACCGAGCCGACCAGCTTGCGCATCGCGTCCACGGCCGCTTGGTCACCGCCGTTCTTGTCACCGCGGCCGACCCAGCGGCCGGCGGCCATCGCGGCGGCCTCGGTGACCCGCACCAGCTCCATGGCGAGGTTGCGGTCCGGTTCCTCCCGCCTCGGTGGTGGCTGCGGGGTCGGCACGGTACTCATGGGCCCTCCAGGAATGGACTGCGCAGACACCGCGATCATCCCAGAGCGCGGTGACGGCCAAATGAAAAGGATGGCAGCTGCGCTGCATCCTCGCAGCCCCTGCGCAGGTACCGTGGGCGACGAGGTGATGTCCGGTGGCCAAGACCGTGCCGGGGTGCCCTGCTGAGATCGGGCGCCGGCTCCGGGTGATCCGCCGTCATCGGGGGCTGTCCCTGGACGGGGTGGCCGGGCCGGCGGGAATGAGTGCGGATCACCTGTCGCTGCTGGAGAGTGGTGAGCGCCGGTTCGAGCGGCGCGGGCAGGTCGAGGATCTCGCGAACGCGGTCGGGTGCTCGGTGACCGACCTGACCGGGCAGCCCTACCTGCCGGTCGACCGAGCGACAGCGAATGCGCTGGCGGTCGTGCCCGGCATTCGCGAGGCGCTCTGCGATACCACCTTGGACGACCCACCCGACCGGCCGGCCCGCCCGGTGGCCGAGCTCGCCCGGTGGGCGCAGCAGGCTGATGAGCACCTCGACCAGGACCGCTACGCCCAGGCCGGGCGGGATCTCGGGATGTTGTTAACCGAGCTGCACGTGCACGCCGCCGCCGGTGCTGCTGGGACCCGCCATCCGGCGCTGGCCGCGCTGGTGACGGCCTGCCACGTCGCCGCCAGCACCGTAGGCATGATCGGCTATCACGACCTGGCGCTGTCCGCCGGGCGCCGTGAGCTGGACGCCGCGACCCGTCTGGCTGATCCGGTCGCCCTCGGGTCGGCCCGTTTCGGGTGGGCATGGCGGTGGGTCGACGTCGGCGCCCGGCCGCAGGCCCAAGCGGTGAACCGGTTGGCGTTGGCAGAGCTCGACGCGGTGGCCGACCCCTCGGCTGCCGACCTCGGCGCGGCCGAGCTGCTGGGCATGCACCATCTCCTCGCCGCGAAGCTCGCCGCTCGAGCCGGCCGGTCCGATACAGCTAGCGATCATCTCGGGCTGGCCCGGGAACTCGCTGAGCGCACTGGCGAGCGCAACACGGCCATGCTGCATTTCGGGCCGACCAACGTCGCGCTGTGGACACTGTCGGTCGACGTCGATCTCGGTGCGGGTCTGCGGGCCTACGAGCAGGCCCAGCCTGACGTCGCGGGTTTGCACAGCCGCAGCCGTACCGGCTGCTACCACTTCGATCTGGCTCGGGCGTTGGCCCAGGACGGCGGTGCCCGGGACGACGAGGCGACCCGGCACCTGGACCTCGCCGACCAGGCCGCCCCGGTGCGGATGCGTAACCACCCGATCTTTCGGGAGCTGACCGTGGAGCTGACCCAGCGGGCTCACCGGCAGTTGCGGGAGGCGGACAGCCTGCTGGACCGCTTCGGTCTCACCCGGCAGCGTTCACGACGAGTGAACAACTAGATGATCAGTTTCGGGTCTGCTCTGCTCATCCCGAGATCTGTGAGGTGATGCCTGGTGGCCAAGACGGTGGATGTGGAGGTGCTGGAGATCGGGCGTCGCATTCGGCGGGTCCGCCGGCGTCGTGGGTTGAGTCTGGCGGTAGTGGCTGGGTTGGCGGGGTTCAGCAAGGCTTATCTGTCGATGTTGGAGACCGGGCAGCGGGGGTTCAATCGGCGCGGGTTGGTCGAGGATCTCGCGGGGGCACTGGGGTGCTCGGTGACCGATCTGACCGGGCAGCCCTACCTCCCGGTCGATCGGGACACCGCTGACGCGCTGGCGGCTGTGCCGGGTATCCAGGTGGCACTGCACGACTACGGCCCCGACGACGTGCCCGACGTGCGGCCCCGGCCGCTGGACGAGCTGATCGCGTGGGCGCAGTCCGCGGACGGGCATCGTGACCAGGCCCGGTTCTCGCTGGCCGGACGTGATCTGGGCATGCTGATCACGGAGTTGCAGGCGCATGCGTTGACCGTCGGATCGGCCGACCGGGACCGGGCGTTCACCGCGCTGGTCACGGCGTGCCTGGTGGCGGGCGCTGTTGCGCACAATGTTGGCAACAGCGATCTAGCGGTCACCGCGGCCACTCGTGGTTACGATCTGGCTTGTCGCCACGGTTACCCTGGCTTGCTGGGGTTCGCCTGCTACTCCCGGGGTCTGCAGCTGACCTGGCTCGGCGCCCGGACCCGTGCCGCCGCCACGCTCACCGACGGCATCGACCAGGTGACTTCGGCCGTGCGGCTCAGCGCCGAGGACACGCTCAGCGCGCAGATGCTCGGCCTGATGCACCTGACCCAGGCGCTGACCGCGGCACACGACAAACGCGATGCCGACGCCTGCGCTCACGTCGCCGAGGCCACTGCGCTGGCCACCCGGTTGGGCGAACGCAACGGGATGGGGCGGCACTTCGGGCCGACCAACGTCGCGTTGTGGCGCCTCGGGGCCGGTATCGAGCTGGGCGAGGGTGTCCGGGCTTATGAGGACTTCACCCGGGCACAGCTGGACGTGCCCGCGCTGGGCAGCCGGTCACGGTGCGGCGCGCTGCATCTGGACGCGGCGCGGGCCCTGATGCAGGACGGGCCTGACCGTGACGCCGAGGCGATCCGGCACCTGGACACCGCGGACCGGCTGGCACCGCAGCGCACCCGGCGAAACCCGATCGCCCGGGACCTGGTGATCGACCTGGACCGGCGGTCCCGGCGCAGGGTATGGGAACTGGACTCCCTGTGCAACCGCTTCGGGCTCGGCAGGTCCGTTCACGGTGGGTGAACGACTGACGATCCCTTCCGTTGATCGTGGTGCCGTGCAGGTCGATGTGGCTCGACACTGGCGGGGTGATCGGAGGTGATCAGACGAACCCTCGGCTCCTGCGGGTTAGCGGCGTCCGCGGTGGGTATCGGTTGCTGGGCGATCGGCGGTCCAGATGCCAACCTCGGATTGCCGATGGGCTGGGGCCCGATCGACGAGGGTGCAGCGCTGGCAGGACTGGAACGCGCCTACGAGTTAGGCGTTTCTTTGTTCGACACCGCGGATGTCTACGGGCACGGCCGTTCCGAGCGGCTGCTGGGCCGACTCGTCGAGCAGGTGCCGCGACTCGGTCGTCCTCTCGTCGAAGGTCGGCTATTTCGCTGGGACAGCGCCGCACGGGTATCACCCGAAGCATATGTACCGCCAGTTGGAGCAGACACTGGACAACCTGCGTACCGACCATGTGGATATCTATTTCTTTCACCACGCCGAGTTCGGTTCTGGTGATGTCTACCTGGAGCCGGCGATCGAGGCGATGCGGCACTTCCGGGAGAAGGGCCTGATCCGCGCCACGGGGATGCGCGGGCCACACCGTTTCGCCTTGGACCGTCTCGCCCACGGACCGCGCGTTGACAAGGTTGCACGGTTTCGTGAGTTGTTCGAGCGCATTCAGCCCGACGTGCTGGCTGTTCGGGACAACCTGCTCACGCCGCAGGACCGTTCCTCGGGGATCTTCGCCTTTGTTGACGAGCACGGCTGTAGCGTGCTCGTCAACAAGCCCTTGGCTCAGGGTCTGTTGACCGGTAGTTACGACCGCATCGCGCCGCGGCTGTTCGGCGAGGGGGATCATCGCTCCCGCAAACGCTGGTTCACCACCGAGGCTCTGTCCGTGCTCAGTGAGGGGCTTGACGAAGTGCGGCGCCATGTCGGCCCGGCGACCTCGGATCTTGTGCGGATTGCGTTGTGGTCATGCTTGCAGCGCTGTGAGCAGGCTGTGGTTCTGGTCGGCTTCAGCGATCCGGCGCAGGTTGAGATGAACCTGGCTTGCCTCGACCAGCCGCCTTCTGCGGAGCAGCTGTTGATCGCCCGTGAGATCATGAGCCGGGTCCAAGCGCGCCTCGACGCAGCCGGTGAAGTCTTCGTTGACGAGCACCCCAGGGGGCTACCCGATGATCAACAATAGTAAGCCGCAACTGGCGCTGCTCGCTTCGTCCGCAGCTTCTTCGACCCAGCACGGACTGGCAGGCCAAGTGCAGGTGCTGACCTGGAACGTCCAGCACGCCAACGCGGCCCGAACGCACCAGCAGGCGGTCTGGCTGGCCACCAGCGATCTGGCTGATGTCCTGGTGCTTACCGAGGTCGCCGCCGGGCGCTCAGGCCAGTCGTTGGCTCGGTGGCTGGAGGATTTCGGCTACACGGTGTACCTGCCGGATCCAGGCGAGGACGACCGGTATCGGGTGCTGCTGGCCTGCCGCACCGGGGTCCTCGACCCGGTTGACGTTGGGATCAAGGTTCTGCCGCACCGTTGTATAGCCGCGCGCATCAAGTTGCCGGATACCCAGTTGGCTATCGTGGGATTGTACGTCCCTTCGCGCGGCCCTCAGGAGAAGCGTAACGTGGCCAAGCGCGCATTCCAGGACGCGGTGGCCGCTGCGCTTGCCGAATTTGCCGGCCGGCTGGACGCGACGGGCCCCGTCGTGATCACTGGCGATCTCAACGTCGTCGAGCCCGACCACGATCCGCACTATTCGGTTTTCGGGACGTGGGAATACGATTTCTATTGCGCCTTCGAAGAAAACGGGTTCGCCGACGCCTTCCGCATCCGGCAACCGCACGGTATGGACTATTCCTGGTTCGGTCGCCCCTCGGCCGAGGGCAAGCGCAATGGCTACCGGTTCGACCACACCTTCGTCACCGCTGCCCACAGCGGTGGCATCCGTGACTGCCGCTACCTGCACGCCATCCGACAGAGCGGTCTGAGCGACCACTCCGCCATGACACTGACCCTCGCGCTCTAACCAATCCAGCCCAGTACCTATCCGCTCCAGGACCCGGCGAATCTCTTGTCGGCCTCCGCGCTGCTTGCGTCTACTGTTACGGTTGATGAGGAAGAGGACCTCGCGATGCTCCTCCAGACCACTGTCCAAGACCGGATCATTGAGGTTGTGCGTCGCGTCGATGGCAGGACTGCGGCCAGCCTCACTGGCATCGAGATGACTCCTACCGGTGAGCCTAACCGGCTACGCGATGCCCTCGCCGCCGTCCTACCGGCCCGGGTCATCGTGACTGGCACACTGGAGCGCCGGTTGCTGCTCGTTGAGCATGCCGACCGCCAGGTATGGACGGTGGCTGATCTGTCGGGCCAGCCTCACCGCAGCAGGTCGTGGTCGCCTTGGGCGCGCGCGGCCATTGACCTGGATGAGGATGCGAGCTGGATCAGTACCGGCCGCATCAGCCCGGCCGGAGTGCGCCGGTTGACTCGGCCGGAGTTGCTGTTGGCAGCGCTTTATCACCCCGAGCACTTTCCGTTGCCTCGCTTCCCCTTAGCGATCAGCGATCTGGCGCGTGCCGCCCGCTCAACGATGATCGGGCGGGTGCGACTGCTGGATATGCAACTCGGGGTCACCCTCGAAGGCATCGTGGCCACCATCCGCCGCGACCAGCCCGATATCGTCGGGGTCTCGGCGACATTTGGGCAGCACGATCTGCTCGTCACCCTCCTCGATGCCGTAGTCGATATGGTCAACCGGCCACTCATGATCGCCGGCGGCAGCTTGACTGCCCGTAATGAGCGACTACTGCTAGAGCGATACCCATGGCTGCTGATCGCCCGTGGCGCCGGGGAACCCACTATCGCTGACATTCTGGCTCACTGGCACGGTGAACTCGATCGCAATCAGGTGCGGGGCATCGGCTATACCAGTGCCGCATCCGGGGACGGCTCGCTGTCCATCGGTCGTCGCCGTAAGACCGCCACCGTGCCCAACCGGGCACAGACCGACATCTTCCCCGAGCTCGACCTCCTCGGCCACACCTTCGAACACCGAGGCGTAGCCCAACTGGAATCCTCCCGCGGCTGCACAAACTATTGCTCGTTCTGCCCCCGCGGACACAAGGGCCACTGGTCCGGTGCCCACCCTGAGGCGCTGCCCTGGATCGTGACTGCCATGCGAGAGGTCTTCGACCGCTATCCCTCGGTGTCCCGCACCTTGTACCTGGTCGATGAGGAGTTCGTCGGCCGTGGTTTTGACGCGGTGCCTCGCGCCCTCGCGGTGGCTGATGTCCTGCACAGCGCTGGGTTCACGTGGGAGACCTCCTGCCGGATCGACCAAGTCGTGCGGCCCGATACCAGTCGTGCCTGGCACCTCGAACGCGCACGGATGTGGCGGACGCTATGCGAGCGGGGCTTGCGACGGTGCCTGTTCGGCGTGGAATCCGGCGTGACCTCGGATCCTTCAGCGGTTCAACAAAGAGACCACCGGTGATCAGAACGCCTTGGCTATTCGAACTCTGTCCGCGCTCGGCGTGCCCACCCGCTATACCTACATCACCTTCGACCACCTGATGAGTGCCGAGGAACTCCGCTCCACCTATGCCTTCCAGGCCCGCAAGGACCTCTTGCTGCGTCCGGTACCACACGTCAGTATCGAGGATATCGTGGACGGTGTGCGCGATGAGAGCTTCGTTGCTGCGCACACCACGGGAAAGCCATTCTACACCGGTATTTCCTATCTGCTGGTGTCGATGGAATGCTTGATCGGCGCTGCTTACACCAAGCAGGTTCATGCCGCCGGGCTGACCCGCACACCACGCCCCTCGATGGGGCGGTTCGATGCTGAGTTCGCTGACTGGCGCATCGGGCGGTTCTCCCACCACGCTCAACTGTGGATAGACCGCCACTTCGCCCTGGACTACATCTTGAAGTCGCTGGAGAAGGTCCTCGACGGCCAACCTCGCCACGCGGCGCGCGCTGCCCGCGTGATCATCAAAGACGCCGCATTCGACCTGCTCCACGACATGGTGGCGGTGTTGGACCGTCACCCGTTCCAACACCGCGATACCTCTGGACTGGACGCCGTGCTCGTCGCACTCATGGACAATCACTTGGCGCACCTGCGCTCCCGCATGGCCGCGACAGTAGATGAGGTGACACCGGTCCTGCCGGCCGGGGACGCCGCGTTGCTGGTCGGTGAGTACATCCGCTGGACCACCAACGGTTCCTGGAAGTTGATCAATGCTGCTGATCCCTGCGGCACCTGAGCATCCACCACGAGTTCAGACGGTCTCGGGAATGGGTACCCAGCTGAACTCCGGGCAGAACCGGGCGTAGGTGACCAGCTTCCACTCCGCGTACTCGGTCATCCGGCCTGAGCTACGCAGCAGATGTTTGACCCAGGTGTGTGCTATCTGCTCCTGCTCGGTCATGGTCGCCTCGATCTCGTCGAGCATGCGGCAGGCGACCGCGAAGTCTTCTTCGGTCAGCGCGCTCAGGTCCACCTCGATGTCCTCGACGGTGAATGCGAACACTAATCGAGTGGTGGAGAACCGGGTCCTGCGCTCGCCCTTGAACACGGTGTGCGGACCCAGCATGGTGATCAGCGTGTCTCGCTGATCGACCGGGTAGCCGATACCCAAGTCCAGGTCGCTGGTCTCCAGGTTCAGCCGTAACCCGAACGACCCGACGTCGCGTGATTGACATCCGGTCCAGCCGCGGATTAAGTCTGCGGCCCTCGCCCGGACCGTGACAAGCTCGTCGTCTTGTGTCCGCCGCGCCCGCCAGAACGCCTCAGCGCGGGTGAACTCCGCCGCCGGGAACACGTGCGGATCGGCCCATCGTGCCGCCAGAATCACGTCAAGATCAAGTTTGGTGCCGTTTCCTTCGATCGTCATTGCGGCAGGCTACTGGCTACCCCTGTCTGCACTGGATTAGCGTGGTACTCGGTCCTGGGCGGTGCGTTGCTGTTGGTTCAGGACTTGCCCATGAAGGCTGATCTCGTTGACGTCGCGGTCGCGCTCGGCTTCTTCGAGCCGGGTCAGGTTCACCGCGAGTGAACAACTAGATGATCCGTTTCGGACCAGCTCTGCTCAGGTCGATGTGGCTCGACACTGGCGGGGTGATCGGAGGTGATCAGACGAACCCTCGGCTCCTGCGGGTTGGCGGCGTCCGCGGTGGGTATCGGTTGCTGGATATCTATTTCTTTCACCACGCCGAGTTCGGTTCTGGTGATGTCTACCTGGAGCCGGCGATCGAGGCGATGCGGCACTTCCGGGAGAAGGGCCTGATCCGCGCCACGGGGATGCGCGGGCCACACCGTTTCGCCTTGGACCGTCTCGCCCACGGACCGTGCGTTGACAAGGTTGCACGGTTTCGTGAGTTGTTCGAGCGCATTCAGCCCGACGTGCTGGCTGTTCGAAACAACCTGAGCACCTTGATTGAGCGCATCTCGGTAGTAACTACGACATCGACATGAGCGGGACGATGGTGCACTCGCCGAGTTCGCGGACCAGGTTGGTGGCGTGTATCCATCGGATGGCCGGGTCGTCCAGTGGAACCAGCACCTCGCCGATCGGCTGAGGAGGGCATCCGTCTCGGTAGAGCGCGCCCCGGACTCCGGCAACTGGGTATATCCGTGCTCGGACTGTAACGGCTCCCTTTCGGAGCGCCGGGCACAGTTGAGCTGCTGTGCGTACGCACCTGAGACAGATCGGCGGTTCGGTAACACCCATTCGTTCGGGCCAGCCTGGCCAATCGTCGCGGTGGTCTTGGAGTAGCCATAGAACGCCGTCGTCCGTGCGGTCGGCAGGTTCTGCGCAAACTTGGCAGAGAAGTCGGAGCATGGCGCGTCGTGTCGCATCGGGTGGACGCGACCGAAATCGGGGCGGCCGTGGCCGTGCCGGAAGGGTGTGCGTCTCCAGAGCACGCCGTAATGGTCGCGGTCGGCAGCAGCTTCGTCCGCATAGGCGATGCCGCCGGACGGCCGCTCCACCAGAACGGTGGGCGGTTCCTTTTCTTCAGACCACGCCGTGATGTACGGAGCGATGATACGATGTGCAGCCTGCTGGCGGGACGGGCGCCGAAGGTCGGGCATCTAGCTTCAGTCTCTTCTTTCCAGGGCGTCCCCGTTGAACCGATCGGTTGGCTGCCCGCAGGAGGGTGCAACGAGATCGGCCTCAGGTAGTGGACGTCTCGGGTTATATGAGTTCGCGATGGGCATCCGAGGGTCGTCGTGGTTCATTTAATTTATCGCCGCAACACTCTCTGACGGTCGTACGCTGATCCCGGTTGGTGATCGGGGGTCTTGGTCGCCCCTGACAACGATCACGCCGTGTAGTAGTGGGGTCTATTCCGGTTCGGCATGTCGCATGCCGAACCGGAATACCGCCAGGTGACAGCCCGTATCCACCCGGTCACGTCACACGTTAGTGGCTGCTTTGCCACCCATGTACACTGGTCAGAGGCAAACCGGCTTCAACTAATGGCGGGGATCAGATGACCTCTCCCGATCCGCAGCGGGGTGCATCGAGTGATGTCACCGGAGGCGGTCGCCAGCGCTGCCCGGGCTGTGGAACGACGCTCGCGGCCGACAACACCGCACGCCTGTGCAGTAGATGCCATAGGGAGCAACGCGACCAGCTCCGGACGCCACCCGCTCAGCTGAGGAACGAGTTTTTCGAAACTGACGATTTCCGCGCAGCCTTCGAAAGTCAGCACATCGGCAAGATTCTTAAGGTGTACCGAAATCACTCCCGCCACTTTCAACTTTTCGGCAAGACGTTAAATCAAGAGCTTCTTGGCCGCTGGCTTGGTCTTACGCAGGCACAGGTGAGCAAGCTCGAAAATGGTAAGCCGGAGCAGAATCTCGAAACGCTCAGGAACTTCGCTAGAATCTTGCATCTCCCACAGCGTCTACTGTGGTTCGATCTTCCGGGACAGAGTCGACTGAAGGCAACGCCGCAATCCTCGCGAGGTGGCGCAGCTGGCCTGGTTGTTCCAAGTTCGCGAGATGGCATCTTGGTCGCAGCGACCGGCATGGACACGCTTGAATTGCTTCAGCGCGTTAGGTCGTCAGCTGTCGATTCGTCGACGATCGATGCTCTCAATATCACTGTTGCGCAGTTGTGTTGTGACTACTCCAACGCAGACGCTCACGAGTTGATCTCTACTGGCAGGAAGTGGCTGAGTCGCGTTACCGAACTGCTCGGCTCCCACCTGACGCTGAGTCAGCATCGGGATGTGCTCAACAACGCTGGAATGCTAGCGCTACTAGTAGGCTGCCTTGAATATGACATCGGTGACGCAAAGTCGGCCGAGGCAACGCGGAAGATGGCCTTGGGGCTGGGCGCGGAGTCCGACGATCTGGAAGTCGTCGGATGGGCTTACGAGATGCTCGCCTGGTTCCATCTTACTGCCGGAAACCATCGCGCAGTCATCCCGGCGGCAGAAGCGGGAATTCAGGCTGCTAACGCGCGCTCTGTCTCCGTTCAACTGTACGGTCAGCAAGCGAAAGCGTATGCGCGCATGGGGATGCCCGAGAAAGTACACGAAGCACTCGAAGAGGGTTGCGCATTGTTGGACAACCTCCCGTACCCAAACAGGCATGATCATCACTTTGTCGTTGATCCGGATAAATGGGACTTCTACGCGATGGACGCATACCGAATCGTCGGTGAGGACCAACTGGCAAGGCGTAACGCCGATGAGGTGCTCCGGCGCAGTGTGAACTCAGAGGGCGTCGTTGTGGCCCCCATGCGCAAGGCCGAGGCTCAGCTGACCTCGGCGGTTATCGCTGCCCGGGAGGGTGATGTTGACGAAGCAAGCTCGCTGGGCATGGAGGCGTTGCAGGGCGGCAGGCAGAGCCGCCCATCACTCCTGATGGTGGCCAGCGAGCTTGAGCACGAGCTGAACACCTACGGCTCAGGCGCGGGTGCAGATTTCTGCGACATGCTGACCAACCTGAAGAGCAGCCCTCCGTCCAAGTAGATCAGTCCAGCCGCAACCCGAACGACCCGACGTCGCGTGACTGACATCCGGTCCAGCCGCGTATCAGGTCTGCGGCCCTCGCCCGGACCGTGGCAAGCTCGTCGCCTTTGCGTCCGCCGCGCTCGCCAGAACGCCTCAGCGCGGGTGAACTCTGTCGCCGGGAACACGTGCGGATCGGCCCATCGTGCCGCTATGATCACGTCAAGATCAAGTTTGGTGCCGTTTCCTTCGATCGGCATCGGTCACCATCCTGCGCTGGTCGCTCATCCTGTGCTCCTCATCGACGATGTCGCGACGATCTACATCAAGATCAATTGCTTCGACCGGTTGGGATCAAGGTTCGAGGCCCGGGTGACCATGGTGGGCCGCGACGCCTACGGGGTGGCCATCCACACGGAGTCCGAAGCCGCGCGGCTGGACTGGCGCCGGGACTACGCGAACATCCGCTACGAGTCCTTCGACCCGCCCGCCGACGTGCTGGCCGGGATGCGTGCCTACCTTGACGCCATGGACCTGTGCTACGGCTGCTTCGACCTGGTGGCCACTGCAGAGGGCGTCCTGGCTTATGAGTGCAATCCTGCTGGCCAGTACCTGTGGCTGGAGCACGCCACCGGGCTGCCCATCAGTGCCGGTATCGCCGCTCTGCTGGCCAGGGGGGTGCTGTGAGCGATTGGCGACAGCGGGCCGCCGCCCTGGCGAGACAGCTGGCGGCACTGGATGGAGTGGATCCACAGTGGGCCACGGCGTTCGCTGAGGTGCCCCGGCATCTCTTCGTTCCCCGTTTCTATGCTGACCTCGACGTGCCCGAGGCGATCGACGGTGCGGACCCGGACCGGCGACAGGAATGGCTGGATGGGGTGTACCGCGATGAGTCCCTCGTCACCCAGTACCGGCTGACTCCAGGCACGACGGACCTCTGGCAGTCCACCAGCTCCTCCACCCGCCCCAGCCTGATGGCCCGCATGCTCACTCTGCTCGACGTCCACGACGACCACCGGGTGCTGGAGATCGGCACCGCCACCGGATACAACGCCGCACTGCTGTGCCACCGCCTCGGATCCGACAACATCGCCAGCCTCGACATCGACTCCGAGCTGGTCGATACCGCCGGCCAGTTCCTGGCCACGCTCGGGTATCGCCCTGCGCTCACGGCCGGGGACGGGGCAGCTGGCCTGGCCGCCTCTCTCCGCAACACCCGACCTACCTGATGTAGGTCGGGGCCTGGGTTGGGTTAGCGTGGTCGGTCATGCGGCTGCGTTCGTGCTTCGAGGGCTTGGCCAGTGGCCTTCAGGTGCACCTGGTCGAGGGCAGCGAGTCTCGCCAATTGTTCGAGTATCACCGTGGCCGGATTGCGGCGATCTTCGCCAGCCAGCCGGACCTGCCGCTGCACCAGGACACCGTGGCTGGGTTCGTGCAAGGTTTGATGGTCACCTGTGCGTACTTCGTGGCCGATGACAGCGTCGAGCAGGAGTTGATGTTTCCGGCGCTGGGTGGCGCGTTGCTGCTGGGTCAGGATCTGCCCATCGAAGCCGATCCCGTTGACGTCACGGCCGGGCTCGGCTTCTTCGAGCGGGCCGCCCAGGCACTGGGCGACACCGATACCGACCCCGCGGACGCGATCTACGAGCTGGTGGAGCGGGCGTTCACGCTGGCCCCCGATGTGCCGATGACCTGCGCTTCGCTGGGCGGGTTCTGTCTTGGAGTGCTGTCCGCCACCCCGTACCTGACCGGGTCCGATGCCGGCCCGGTGGCGATGCTCACTGCGGCCTGGGAACTCGCCTACGCCATGACTCGCTGACCCCCGATCATCCCACCGAGGGTGAGTCGGCGCTGTGCTGCTCGCGAGCGGTGATCACGTCGGCCGCTGGTCACCACTGCATGCACGGCGCCGTCGGACAGTCGTACCCGCAGCTCGGTGCCCTCCGGCGCGTCGGCCACCGACCGGAGCACTTGGCCTTGTCCGTCGAACGTCACCACCCGGCCGTAGTGGTCGAGCAGGTTGGTCATCATCTGGGTGGTACGCGCGACCGTGGCGTTCTGGAGCAGCAGCGAGATGATGGCAATCTCGAACAGGGTGAGCCGGTCGTGGTCGGCAGCCTGCCAGGCTCCATCGGCGTACACCTCGGCACGTACGGTGTCGTCCCCATCCATCGTGCGGACCACGCCGGTCAGCGGTTCGCCCACCCGGAACGTCCGCCAGCTCGTTGCCGCGCTGTGCTGTCCGAGGCCGGTAGCGACGTGGGACGGCTTCCAGAGCGTGTAGCGGAAGTTGAACGGCTGCTTGACCGGCAGCCGCAGGGTGTCCACGTGGGCCAGGGTGCGGGGGTCGGGCATTGGCTACTCCGTCAGGGTCCGGCCGCGTGTCGAACGCAGCCGCGAGTCGTCGTTACGGACGCCAACCGCCACCGTCTTCGGTGTGCTCGACCTTCGACGTGGACTTCAGCGTCAGCAGGGGCACCAGGCGCTGCACGTGCTTATGGCAGTCGTCCCATTCGGTGGTCCAGCCGAATCCGATGCGCAGTGTCGAGCGGCTGAGCGTCCGGGACAGGCCCAGGGCCAGTAGGACGTGCGAGGGTTCTGTTCGCCTGACGTACAGGCCGAGCCCATCGCCAGGCCGAGACCCGGGTCGGCTCGCAGCACCTCGATACCGTCGACCTAACGGGCGATGTCCCGCCGAGGTCGGCGTAGCCTGTTCGCGCCTCGAAACCTGTCCCGGACGTGTAGCACGCCAAGTGCTACTATGTCGGGATGGAGCGCATCGGCATTCGCGAACTCCGCCAGAACGCGTCCCGATACCTCGCCCTGGTGAAAGCGGGGCACACCGTGGAAGTGACCGAACGCGGCGAACTGATCGCCCTCCTGGTGCCTGCGCGGCGTTCCCACTCCGCCCGAGATCGACTGATCGGCGCGGGGAGACTGATTCCCGCGGCCTGTCCGACCGGCCGTGTCCGGTCACCTCGGCCGGTGCCGATCGCTCCTGGCGAGCCGGCCAATCAGGAGCTGCTCGACGCCGAGCGGGGAGAGCGGCTGTGATCTACCTGGACTCCTCCGCGCTGATGAAATTGATCCGGATGGAGAACGAGACCGCGGCGCTGCGCGAGTGGCTTGGCGAACGGTCTGAGCAACCTGTGGTGAGCAGTGAGCTTGGGCGAGTCGAGGTACTCAGGGCGGCGCGTCGGGTCGGCGGTCGGGCCTTGACCGAAGCCCGTGCGGTGGTCGCCGACATCGACCTGGTCCCGCTCGATCGTACGGTTCACGATCTCGCCTCCGACATCGGTGATCCGTTGCTGCGCACCCTCGACGCTCTTCATCTGGCCTCAGCCGTACTGCTCAGCGACGAGCTGACGGTATTCGTTGCCTACGACCAACGGCTCACCAGCGCGGCCCAGGCCGCTGGCCTGGTCGTCGCCACGCCCGGCGCAGCCCCGACGCTTTCGTGATGCCTGACCAAAACGACGCGCGACGAAGGGTAGAAAGCACGATGAGCATCGTGGGATTTCACGTCGTCGAGCACCAGCCCACCACCCTGGCGCAGTTAGTCTGGCGGTTCCCAGGGGCTCGGGCGTGGGAGGGGCGGTTATCGGTGAATACGGTAGTCCGCGGGCGCTGGGCAGTCGTCCGAGCGCCGGTGGTCACCTCGGTGCTGCCTGATCAAGGGGCCGGCCAGTAGCCTGACGCCGTGCTCCGCCGATGCCCCGCAGCCATCGTTCGGGGCATCGGTGCGGGTCTACCTCGAAAGGAAGCTGGAGCAGGGCAGGCGGAATACCGCCTCGATCGGGAGCCTGTACCGCATCGCCCGAGTATTAATGTCGACCTCGGCGAGTTACTGGGCCGTGCGCGGCGACAACGCCCCGCCGATCACGGCCAGACATTGGTGTTGCCGATCCGCGATGCGCTCGACACTGAGCAGCGTGCTGATCCGTCAGGGTCGTTTCCGCGATGCTGAGCAGGTCGCCACCACGGCCGCAGCGCAGATCCAGCCTGCGGGCAACAGCACCACAGTCCAGCTCTCGGTGTACGGGGGGCTACTGCTGCGCGGCGCGACCACAGCAGCCCGGGGAGACCGTCCCGGCGTTGCCACCGAGCTGTTGGTCGCGGCTGGAACGGACCGAGCTACGTCGTGATGCAGTCCGCCCCGCTCTATACCACGCTCAGCGTTGTCGATCACCGGTCGTTCAGCGGACGGGGTCGGCAGCCCGCCTGGCCGTGCCCTGATCACGACCGGGCGGATTCCCTGGAACTCGAGTGTGGGAGGACGGTTATCGGTGGACACGGTAATGCGGCTGTTGCGGGCGCGTTGTGGGCGAATGTCGGCGCCTATGCACCTGACTGAAATGGTGGAAACCTACGCGCAGCGCCACCACTGGCGAGCCCCCATCGTCTTGTGCGGCGCGACGGACCTACCCGACCCCGGCGACTCCGAACCGGACGGCTGTCTCGGCTGTGCGGACTGCCTGCGCTACTGCCGGTTCTGCGTCGACGAGGTGACCCGCCGGGGATGATTGGATGGCCTGCAGGGTGGCCGTGGTATGACAAGATGATCTTGATGGATGGCCGTCCGCACGGTAGTGATCGCTGTTTGGGTGCCGAAAACGACAAAATTTGTCGTTTTCGGCACCCAAACAGCGATCATGGGGGTCGGGGCAGCGGGGACGCCGGGATAGCTGCTCTTGATCATGCTGCCGGCAGCAGACGCTCCTGAATTCGCAGCATTGAAGTAGAGCTGGGCCTTGGGGCTCGATGACGACGTCATTGATGCCTCGCCGGCGGCTAGATCGGCGAGCTGCGGCCCGCGCCGGGTGGTGGTCAGTGACCTGAGCACCGCCTTCCCGCCAGTCGGGTGTGGTGGTAGCGCTGGTTGTGCGGTCGATCGTGCTACTTTTTTTCGGGCCGGTACTCCTTCGAACAGAGGTGTGGTGGTCGGGGTGCGACGGGGAGATGATCCGGCGAGGGCGTCTGGGGCGTGAGCGACGCGGAGCACGCCCCCGTGGGTGCGGGTGCCACGCATGGCGCACGTGGTGCGCCGGCTGGCTCGACGCGTGGGTTCCTGGCCGCAGCCGGCGGTCGGATGGCGGCGCTGATTGCGGACAAGGACTGGTCGCGGACGCCGCTGGGGGTCGTGGAGGAGTGGCCCGAGGCGTTGCGGGCCTCGGTCGGGTTGATGCTGAACTCGCAGTTCCCGATGTTCATGGGATGGGGCGGGCAGCTGGTGATGCTGTACAACGACGCCTACGTCCCGGTGTTGGGCGACAAGCATCCGCAGGCGTTAGGTCGTCCTGCTGAGCAAGTATGGGCGGAGATCTGGTCGGTGCTGGGCCCGCTCGCTGCGGATGTGCTGGCCGGGCGGTCCAACTATCAGGAGGATCTGCTGCTGGTGATGCGCCGGCACGGGTTCACCGAGGAGACGTACTTCACCTTCTCTTACAGCCCCATCCCGGTCACCGGCCTCGATGCGGTCCGCCCGGTTGCCGGCAACGCCGTGGCGGGGCTGTTCTGCGCCTGTAGCGAGACCACCGGCCGAGTGCTGGGCGAACGCCGGCTCAACACGCTCTCGGAGCTGGGCAACATCTCGGCCGTGGTGGCGCCCACGGTGCCGCAGGCGTTGACGGCGGTGTTGGACGTGCTGGCCACCAACCGCGCCGATCTCCCGTGCGTGTCGGCGTACGTGGCCGAGACCGATGCCGGCGGCCGGGTGACCGCGGCCAGGTTGGTGGGGTCCTACCGGATGCGGGTGGGCAGCGCGATCATGCCGCCGGTGCTGCCCGGCAGCACCGGGGAGACGTCGATCTGGCGGGTGTTCACCAGCGGATCGGCGCAGGTCATAACCGGGCTGAGAGCCCGCTACCCGGGCATGTACCGGCCCGATCCGGACGGCATCGATCCGCAGGCGCCGGACGTCGCGGTGCTGCTGCCGATCTTTGCGACTGGCCGTGGTTATCCGGTCGCGGTGCTGGTGGCCGGGGTGAGCCCGTTCCTGGCACTGGACGAGGAGTACCGCCGGTTCTTCGATCTGGTGGCGGGGCAGGTGGGGGCCGCGGTCACCGATGCGCTCGCCTACGAGGCCGAACGGGCCCGCGCTGACGCGCTGGCGGAGCTGGACCGGGCGAAAACCGAGTTCTTCACCGGGGTCAGCCACGAGCTGCGCACCCCCCTGACGTTGATCACCGGACCGGCCGAGGACGGCCTGGCCGATGAGGTCGAGCCGCTGCCGCCAGGGCAGCGGGCCCGGATGGAGTTGATCTTTCGTAACGGGGGGCGGCTGCGCCGGCTGGTGGACACCCTGCTGGAGTTCTCCCTGCTGGAAGCCGGCCGGCCCGTCCCCGCCCGCCGGGTGGTCGATCTGGGGGTGCTGACTCGGGGCATCTGTGAGTCCTTCGCGCCCGCGGTGGCCCGCGCCGGTCTCAGTTTCGCCGTCGACTGCCCCGTCGATCCGATCGCGGTCGCGCTCGACGTGGAGATGTGGGAGAAGATCGTCCTCAACCTGCTGTCCAACGCGGTGAAGTTCACCCTGGCCGGGCGGGTGGCGGTCGAGCTGCGCGTGCTCGACGGCCGGGATGTGGAGCTGGCCGTCACTGACACCGGCATCGGCGTCGCGGCCGCGGAGCTGCCGCTGTTGTTCCGCCGGTTCCACCGTGTCCGTGGAGCGGGTGGGCGCAGCCACGAAGGCTCGGGCATCGGCCTGGCCCTGGTCGCCGAGCTGGCCGAGCTGCACGGCGGCACGGCCACGGCCACCAGCACCCCGGGGCAGGGTTCCCGATTCGTGGTCACCCTGCCCGCCGCGGTGCTGACCGGCAGCGCGCCCCAACGGGTGCAGGCGTCGACAATGGTGAGCCTCTACCGGGACGAGGCGTTGCAGTGGAGCGCCGCTGACGCTGCCGGCAAGGACGCCGGTCTGCCGGTGGTGGCGCAACCGCACGCGGCGACGGTGCTGGTCGCCGAGGACAACGCCGACCTGCGTCGCTTCATCACCGGTCTGCTGGAGCCCACTTACCGGGTGCTGGTCGTGGGCGACGGCCTGGCAGCGCTGGAGCAGGTGCGCCGGCACCGTCCGGACCTGGTACTCACTGACGTGATGATGCCCGGGCTGGACGGGTTCGCGCTGCTGGCGGCAGTGCGCGCCGACCCGGTCACGGTGGCTACCCCGATCGTGTTGCTCTCGGCACGGGCAGGGCAGGAAGCAGTCGACGAGGGGCTCGCCGCGGGTGCGGACGACTATCTGATCAAGCCGTTCTCCTCCCGGGACCTGCTGGCGCGGGTGGCGTCGAATCTGGCCATGGCCCGGCTGCGCAACCACGAGGGGGCGTGGCGTACGGCGCTGGTCAACTCCCTGCGGGACGGGCTGTTCGTGACCAACCCCGCCGGGGAGGTCGTCGAGGTCAGTGAGGGGTTCACCGAACTGGTCGGTTACGGGCCCGAAGGGCTGCCGTACGCGCTGCCACACCCGTGGTGGCCGGACGCGGACACCGACCCCGACGGGTTCGCTCGGGTGTCGCAGGCCCACGCCGAGGCCGGCCGCACCGGCTCGGGCCGTTACCTGTTCGCGCTGCGGCACCGCGAAGGGTGCCGGCTGTGGGTGGACTGCTCGGTCACGGCGATCCCCGACCGGGACGGCACCGCGCAGCTGCTGGTCGGGGTGGTCCGGGATGTCACCGCCGCGCATCGAGCGGCCGAGCGCGACAAGCTGTTGGCTGAGGTCGGCCGTGTCCTGGCCCGCTCAGGCGAGCTGATCGAGCAGCTCGCCGAGATCGTCGCGCTCGCCGCTCCGGTGCTGGCCGATCAGGCGGTGGTGTTCCTGGCCGGACCGGACGACCGTCTCACCCCGGTCGCCGCGGCCGACCGCAGCCGTCCCGAGGTTGCGGCCGCGGTCCTGGCGCGGGGTCCGCATCGGCTTGCGCAGGACTTGATGCAGGCCCACCGGGCCGGCGACGTGTTCGTGCTCGAGCCGGTAACCTGGGAGGCTGCCGCCGACGGCACCGCCCGTGCGGCGCTCGCCGGGGCCTCGTCGCTGATCGCGCCGCTGGTCGTGGCGGGGCGACTGCTGGGATCGCTGGTGTTCGTGTCCCACCCAGCGCCACGCCGCCACGACGCGGCGGACCTGGCGTTGGCCCGGGAGCTGGGCCGGCGGGTCGCCGCCGCAATCGATGCCGACCGGATCGCCACCCGCGAGACCCACCGCCAGACCATCACCATCGCGCTGGCCCGGGCCGCGACCGTCGCCGAGGCCGCCGCCGCGCTGGCCACCGGCATGGTCGCGGCCACCTCCGCGGCGGGAGTAGCGGTCTACCACCTGCACCCCGATGCCCAGCAGCTGGATCTGGTGCACACCTGGGGCTACCCGCCCGAGGTCGCCGAGACGTTCGCCATGATCCACCGCACGGACTCCCTTCCGGTGGCCGACGCCGCCCGTGATGGGCAACCGGTGTGGCTGAGTGATCAACAGACGTGGCAACGGCGGTATCCGAAACTGGCGGTCGCCCCCGCCGACACCGATGCCCACGCCGTGGCCGTGCTGCCGCTACAGGTCGGGACCCAGGTGGTGGGTGTGCTGGCGGCGAGCTACCCGACCGCCCGCGGGTTTGCCGGCGACGAGCAGCAGTTCATGCTCAGCCTGGCATCGCAGGCCGCGCAGGCATTCGAGCGGGCCGCGGTCGCGGACAACCGTTGGCAGCTCGCCCAGACCCTGCAACGCAGCCTGCTCCCGCCCACGCTGCTCGACCTGCCGGGCGTGGTGTTGACGGCGCGGTACCTGCCCGCCGCCAACGGCATACAGGCCGGCGGCGACTGGTATGACGTGCTGCGACTCGACGAGCGTCGGATCGCGATCGTGGTCGGCGACGCCGTCGGGCAGGGTCCCGCGGCCGCTACCGTGATGGGACAGCTGCGCAGTGCCCTCAACGCCTACCTGCGCGAAGGATTCTCTCCCGGCCGGGCGCTGCAGTCCCTGGCCCGATTCGCCGCCCACGTACCAGGTGCCCGGGTGAGCACGGCGATCTGCACGATCCTGGACACCGACACCGGAGAGTTGGTCTGGGCCCGCGCCGGGCATCCCCCGCCGCTGCTGGTCGACACCGGCGGCGCTCGCTACCTCGACGGTGCCCGCGGCACGGTTCTGGGTATCCCGGACACCCCGCCCTACCTCGAAGGACGCACCCAGCTGCCCCCCGGGGCGAGCGTGCTGCTCTACACCGACGGCCTCGTCGAACGCCGTGGCGAGACGATCGACGACGGTCTCGACCGGCTCGCCGCCATCGTGACGGCGTATCACCACACCGCGGTCGAGCAACTGGTCGAGGCGGCGGTACACGCCGCGATCGACGGTGCCGGGCCCGCCGACGACATCGCGCTGATCCTCGTCCGGTTCTTGCCCGCCCCGCTGCACGAGCAGATACCAGCCTGCCCCGAGCACACTGCAGCGGTCCGCCGTGTTGTGCGGGCCTGGGCCCGCGCTATCGGCCTCGACGAGGACTTCATCGGCGATCTGCAACTGGTCGTGAGCGAAGCGGTCACCAACGCTGTCGAGCACGCCTACCTCGGGCAGTCCGGTGGTGAGGTCAGCTACCGCCTCGACTACACCGCCGGCACGGTGCACGCCATGGTCAGCGATCAGGGACGATGGCGGCCTCCTCCGCAAGACAACGGCTTCCGCGGACGCGGCCTGCCCATGATCCGCGCACTCACCGACGACGTCTCCATCGACAGATCCGACTCCGGCACCTGCGTCCGCTTCACCATGTCCCCATCACCCACCTCCGGAGCACGGCGTCTCCGCAATCCCTCGTCCTGAGATATGAGTGTCCGATGCTCAGAGTGGGAGCGGCCAGCGGTAGCCGGATTCTGGGTTGTCGTACCAGATGTACTGGTAGTCGATGTCGTCGTGGGCGGTGACGCCGAATTGCTCGACGCCGGGTTTACCGAGCCATAGCCAGGTGTTGTGGGCGGTTTCGACGGTGTCCCAGAGTCGTCGTGGCCCACCTTGTGTGACGACGTGACGGTTGTTGTGGTCGGGCTGGAGGTTCGTGGTGAACCAGCTGGTGTCGGTGGCTCGTCCGTCCAGTTGGTCGGCACCTGCTGTGCCGGGCAGTGGTCGGCAGAAGCCGCGTAGCTGGTGGCCGGCGAGGTGTAATTGGGTGTGAAAACGCAACGAACGATTGTCAGCAAGGGTCGCGGGGTCGATGTCGGTGGTGCTGCGTTGCGGGTTGCGTTGGTCGTAAACGACGTTGTGCCAGTTCTCGCCGTCGCGGTGGGAATGATCGGTTCGTGCGCGCAGGGGCATGAACGCGCCGGGTAGGCCCACGAACCGTCCCTGGACGGTCTCGACCTCAGGTTCGGTCCCGGTGGCGGTGAGCCGGATCAGTGAGCCGGCGAGGCCGCCGCGCAAGTCGGTGATGATGACCCCGCCCGGGGTGAGCTGGTTGATCCAGGCGGGCGGAATGTGGTTGGTGGCGGCGGTGGAGATGATCCGGTCGAACGGCCCGGCCGCGGTGAGCCCTGCCGTGCCGTCCGCGGCGTGCACTCGCGGATGCAGTCCGATCGAGGCGAGGGCGTCGCGGGCGGCGTCGGCCAAGGCTGGGTCGAGTTCGATGCTGGTGACGTTGTCGGCGCCGACCCGGTTGCACAACAGCGCGGTGTGGTAGCCGGTGCCGGTACCGATCTCCAGCACCCGATGCGTCGGGGCCAAGTCGAGTGCTTCGAGCATGCCGGCCATCACGGTGGGCTGTGAGCTGGAGCTGGTGGGGGCACCGGCGCCGGACATGTCGGACGTGATGGTGTACTGAACGACGAGTACCCGGTCGGTGTAGACCTGGGTCAGCCACTCGTGGTGCTGGTCCGGATCGGCGCCGTCGACCAGCCCCTCGTCCGGATAGGGCCGGTGGAAACGGGGCACAAACACCTCACGAGGGATGTCGGTGAATGCCCGGCGCAACCACGGACTGCGTATCGTGCCGCTGTCGACCAGTTCGTCGGCTAGGCGCTGACGTAGGCTCGCCGTGGCGGTCATGCGGTCCGGGTGAGTTCGTCGGCGATGGCCTCGGCGATCGGCAGGCCGGTCTCCTCGACGACCCACCCCCACTGACCTGCTGGGTTGCATTCCAAGAACCACCAGCGCCCGTCCGGGGTGACGGAGAAGTCGAATGCACCGAACGTGAGAGCGAACCTGCGCAGGTAGGCTAGCACACCACAGCGAACCTCGTCGGGAGTTGAGCAGATCTGATAGCTCAGCTCGTCATAACGTGAGCGCCAGTCCACCAATGCCTCGGGGTTCTCGGTGTGCACAGCGACGGCGAAGCATCGCTCGCCGACCACGGTGAGCCGGATGTCGAAGGCTTTCGGAACCCAACGCTGCAGCAAGATCGGACATAGTTCGATGGACTGATCGTTGCTCTCGTCGAGGTCGCCGTCGGCGAGCCGCGTGGTGTAGATGATCCTCAGCTCGTCCTGTTCAGCGACCACCCCGGTGGACAGTGACTTATAGACCAAGTCGCCGCCGATCTCAGCTGCGAACTTGCGTGCCTCGGCGCCGATGTTCGTCACCAGGCAAGGCGGGACATTCAGACCGCACCCGGTGGCCACCTTCAGCTGGTGGGGCTTGTACGAGGCGTCCGCGACCGTACTGGGATGATCTAGCCAGCGCCACGGCTGCGCGGTGAGCACCCCTCCGAGTCCGTACACCGACTCGCGCATGGCGAACTGTCGTTCCGGGCCGGACATGGACGTCGGGAAGGTGAACCGGGTGGGGTGGCGCCGATAGACGCTGCGCACCGAGGTCAGGTCGATCCGCTCGCCGTGAACCCGCAGCCACCCCGCTCGCTCCACCTGATCGGGTCTCGCGGCCACCGACACCGCGCCCGGGAAGTCGGCCGTGTCGACTCGCGATACCGCAGCTCGCCGAACTGCCAACGCGTCCATGACGAGATCGGTCGTGTCGTCGTCCGCCTGAGCCAGCACCAACACCGTCGGACCGCTCACTCCTCGTCCATCTCGGTGTAGTACTCGGTGCGATGAGTGAGCCAGCCAGCCCCGTGTCCTGATGTGGAGGTGATCGTCACCCCACCGCGGGTGAGTCGGCACTGTGCTGCTCGCGAGCGACGATCACGGACTCGATCCGCTCCCGGGCGCCGGCGAGGTGCCGCTCGCAGGCCACGGCGAGCTGCTCGCCCCGCTCCCACAGCGCCAGGGAGTCCTCCAGGGTCAGCCCGCCGGCCTCCAGCGTGCGCACCACCTCGGCCAGCTCGTCGCGGGCGGCCTCGTAGCCCAGGGTGGCTGGATCGTCCTTGCTCACGCCGTCATCATCGACCACTGGTCACCACTGCGTGCAGCGCCCCGTCGGCCAGCCGTACCCGTAGCCCGGTGCCCTCGGGTGCGTCGGCCACCGACCGGAGCACCTGGCCTTGTCCGGCCTGCTGGACCACGGCGTAACCGCGAGCCAGGGTGGCCGCCGGCCCGAGGGTCGCCAACCGGGCCGCGGTGTGCTCAAGACGCTCCTGCGCTGATCGCAGCCCACCGAGCATGGCCCGGTCCGCCCGGGCGCGTAGGTCGGTCACGATCCGGCCGCGCTCATCCAGCGGACGCATCGGGTCGGCCAATACCGGACGGCTGCGCAGTGCGCCGAGCAGCCGCCGCTCCCGGTCCACCCAGCCGTGCAACGCGCGAGAACAGCGGTCGCGCAACTGCTGCAGCGCAACGGTCTGCTCGGCGACGTCGGGCACCACGCACTTGCCGGCATCGGTGGGAGTGGAGCAGCGCTTATCGGCGACGTGGTCCACCAGCGGGGTATCCGGCTCGTGGCCGATCGCCGAGACCACCGGGGTGGCGCACGCCGCCACCGCCCGGCACAGTGCCTCGTCGGAGAACGGCAGCAGGTCCTCCACGCTGCCGCCACCCCGGGCCAGCACGATGACCTGCACCGCCGGGTCGGCGTCCAACACGGTGAGCGCGTCGATGATCTGGCCGACCGCCAGCGGGCCCTGCACCGCCACGTTCTGCACCCGGAAGCGCACCGCGGGCCAGCGGGCGGTGGCGTTGCTGAGCACGTCGCGCTCGGCGGCACTGGCCCGGCCGGTGATCAGCCCGACGCACCCGGGCAGCAGCGGCAGCCGGCGCTTGCGGCGGGGGTCGAACAGGCCCTCGGCGTCGAGTAGCCGCCGGAGCCGCTCGATGCGGGCGAGCAACTCGCCGATGCCGACCGCCCGGATCTCGTCGACCCGCAGGCTCAGCGTGCCGCGGGACAGGTGCAGCGACGGCTTGCCGTGCACCACGACCCGGCTGCCCTCGGCCAGCGGCGGTTGCCTGTCGCGCAGCAGGGCGATCGGGCAGGTCAGGGTCAGGGAGACGTCGGCCACCGGGTCGCGCAGGGTGAGAAACGCCGTGGCGGTGCCCGCTCGGGCGGACAGCTGGGTGATCTGCCCTTCCACCCAGACCGTGCCCAGCCGATCGATCCAGGTCGCGATCTTGCGGGCGACGGTGCGGACCGGCCAGGGTGACTCCGCGGTAGTGGCTGGGGCGGTCACTGAGCTTCGGTCGCTTGGGAACGAACTGTGGAGATCCGGTTGGACAGCAGGGTGATGAACGCCGCGCGGTCCTGATGACCGTGCTCGTAGTCCAGCAGTTCCGTAAGCGCGGCCAGCGACAGCGCTCGTAGCCGGGCGCGCAGCTGGGCTAACGAGAGCACGTCGTAGTCGGGCAGCGCAGGCGGACCGCCGGTCGCAGATGGGGCCGCGGATGTCATGGCGCGGGCGACATCGGCCTCATCGACCTCGCCGTCGCGGGTCACCGTGGTGCCGTGCCCGGCGCCGGGCACGACCACAGCACCCTGACCGGATCCGCTTGCGGTGGCGGGCTCGTCGTCCTCATCGAACCGGGCCCACGAGGTGGTGTCCTCCACCGGCCGGAACAGCGCGCACACCTGGTCCCCCTTGATGGCCAGCTCGGTGACTCGCTGCTGGACTCGCATCGCGGCCTGCACGGCACGGCTGGCCGCCGTCACCGGCAGGTCGCTGAGCTGCTCGGGGAGCTTGCGGGCTTGTTCCACGGCGGTGACCGCCAGACCCACGGCGACCCGGACGGGCAACGGCAAGGTGCTCATGCCTGTCAAGCCTGCCGCAGTCACCGGTCCGGTGCCTAGCCGGGTTTGCCATGAGCATCCGAGGAGCATCCACAAAGCCCCGGCGATACCGCCGTAGGGTAGGGGCCATGACCAAGCGTGTCCTGCTTGCCAAGCCCCGTGGTTACTGCGCCGGGGTCGACCGTGCTGTGGTCACCGTGGAGAAGGCCCTTGAGCTGCACGGGTCGCCGGTGTACGTGCGCAAGCAGATCGTGCACAACCGGCACGTGGTGCAGACTCTGCAGGAGCGTGGGGCGATCTTCGTCGAGGAGATCGACGAGGTGCCGGCGGGGGCCATCGTGGTCTTCTCCGCACATGGCGTGTCACCTGCGGTGCACACCCAAGCCGGGGCCCGCGACCTGCGCACCATCGACGCCACCTGCCCGTTGGTGACCAAGGTGCACCAGGAGGCCAAGCGGTTCGCCCGTGACGGCTACGACATCCTGCTGATCGGGCATGCCGGCCATGAGGAGGTCGAGGGCACCATTGGTGAGGCGCCCGGGCAGATCCAGCTCGTCGACGGGCCGGCCGCGGTGGCCACGGTGACGGTGCGCGACCCGTCGCGGGTGGTCTGGCTGTCGCAGACCACGCTGTCGGTGGACGAGACGATGCAGACCGTGGCTGCGCTCAAGGAGCGTTTCCCGCAGCTGACCGACCCGCCCAGTGACGACATCTGCTACGCCACGCAGAACCGGCAGGTGGCGGTGAAGGCGATGGCGGCCGACTGCGATCTGGTCCTCGTCGTGGGGTCGCGGAACTCATCGAACTCGGTGCGACTGGTCGAGGTCGCGCTGAGCAGTGGTGCTCGGGCGGCCTACCTGGTCGACTACTCGCGCGAGGTCGATCCGGCCTGGTTGCGAGGCGTGCACACGGTCGGCGTCACCAGCGGCGCGTCGGTGCCCGAGACGCTGGTCAGTGGGGTGTTGGACTTTCTGGCCGAGCACGGGTTCAGCGACGTGCAGGAGGTCGTCACCGCTGAGGAGCGACTGGTGTTCTCGCTGCCGCGCGAGCTCAAGCGCTCCATGACGGATTGACGGTCAGCTGCGGCGTCGAGGGATGGGACGTCGCTGGGTGAACAGCCGGAAGGTGCCGATCGCCAGGACGATCCCGGTAGTGATCGCCATGGTGGGAAAGCCGTTGATCAGGGGAGTGCCGGCAGTGAGTGTGGCGGCCACGATCCCCCCGCTGGTGGGCAGGGAGCCGAGCGCCAGCACAACTCCGGGTACCGCCACCGCCAGGATCAGCGGAGGCTGCACCATCGGCCCGAAAAGCCCCTTACGCTGCACCACCACCACAGCCAGCAGGCAACCGAGGAAATAGCAGGCCTGAAACACGATACCCAGCCGGTTGAGCCGCTCGACATCGATGAACACGCCGACCGCGGTGAGCATCACGGCCGACCACACGGCCACCCACCAGCGCACTCCAGGAAAGCTGCGCAGCAACGAGCACTCGTCCCTACGGCCGCGGTGCGCAGCGCTTCGGGTCAGCGTGGTCGTCACCCATTCACAGTAGACCGCTCGGGATCCTTGCCCGGCTCCTGGTTCAGCACCTCGTCGACCCATCGCCAATCCACGCTGTGCTCCTGCGCATCGAGCTGGTCCGGTTCCTGGAGTTCCAGCGAGTCGGTTGCCGACGCGGCAAATTCCACCGCCTGCAGGGTGCGCGGGCTGCGTTCCACCTGATCGGGTGGGTCGAGCTGCTCGGCGGCCACCTCCAGCTCGACGAACCGCCGCGCGGTCACCAGTACCCGCGACTCCAACGATCGCACGGTGCTGTTGTAGGCGTCGACGGCGCCACCGATCGCCTTACCGAGCTTCGTGACGTGGCCACCCATGGTGGCCAGCCGCAGGTGCAGCTCCCGGCCCAGCTGGTGGATCCGCACGGCGTTGCTGGCCAGCGCCTCCTGGCGCCAGGCATAGGCCACCGTCCGCAGCAGCGCGATCAGCGTGGTCGGGGTCGCGATCACGACGTTGCGCTCGAAGGCGTGCTCGAGGAGGGCGGGGTCGGATTGCAGCGCGGCCTCGAGGAACGGGTCACCAGGGACGAACAGCACGACGAACTCCGGGGTGGCCTCGAAGCGCTGCCAGTACGACTTGTGGGCCAGCGAGTCGACGTGCGTACGCAGGTGCCGGGCGTGCGCGGCGAGCCGTTCGCCCCGGCGGTCCGGGTCGGCGGCGTCGATGGCCTCCAGGTAGGCCCCGAAGGGCACCTTGGCGTCCAGCACGATGTGCTTGCCACCGGCGAGATGCACGACCAGGTCAGGGCGGACCGTGGCGTCGTCGTCGCCGCTGGCGTCGGTCGCGGTGACCTGCCGGGAGAAGTCGCAGTGCTCGACCATGCCGGCCAGCTGCACGATCCGCTCCAGCTGCAGCTCCCCCCACCGGCCGCGGACCTGCGGGGCGCGCAGCGCGTTGACCAGCTGCCGGGTCTCGCTCTGCAGTTGCTCGGAGGTGCGGTGCATCGCCCCCACCTGCTCGCGGAGGCCCGCATAGGCGGCCTCGCGCTCCTTCTCGACCGTGCGCAGCTGACCGTCGAGCCGGTGCAGAGTCTGGGTAACCGGGCCCAGCAGCGCCTCGATCGCCTGCTGGCGCTGGGTGGCGTCGCCATCGGACTTCGCCGACAGGGCCGCGGTGACCTTGGTCAGCCGTGCCTCGGCGAGCTGGACGAACGCCTCGTTGTTGCGGGACAGCGCTTCGGCGGACAGCGCCTGGAAGCTGTCCTTGAGCTGCGCCTCGCGGCTGGTCAGCAGCCGTTCCCGATCGGCCGTGGCGGCCCGTTCGGCGTCGAGTGCGGCGCGGGTGGCGGCCAGCTCCACCTGCGCCGCCGAGACCCGTTCACCGGCCTGCTCAGCCTGACTGCGGAACTGCTCAACCTGACTGCGGAACTGCTCAACCTGACTGCGGAACTGCCCAACCCGGGCGGTCTCGGCTTCCCTGCCCGCGACCGCGCTCGCACCGTCCCGGCGAGCCGCGGCGAGCTCGGCTTCCAGGCCGGCCTGCACGGCATCCGCGGCCCGCCCTGCCTCAGCCACCGCCGCCCGCCGCACAGCAACCCCCACCACCCAGCCGACCACCCCACCCACCACGAGCCCAACGACCAACGTGATGAACACCCAGTAATCCACGCGTCACACCCTGCAACACCACCCCGACAAAACCACGCAGACACGCCCGCCCAAGCGCATTGCGCGGGCTCAGCGGGGTATAGCGACCCGGTTTTACCCCGCTGAGCCCGCTGAATGCGGGAGGGCGGGTGGGGAGGACTCGTGGGTGAGGAGCCAGCGTTTGGTGGGGAGGGTCCAGCGGAAGCCGCCTAGCGAGCCGTCGGTGCGCAGGACGCGGTGGCAGGGGACGAACAGGGCTGCGGGGTTGCGGGCGCAGGCTGCTGCCGCGGCCCGCACCGCGCGTGGGCGACCGGACTTGGCGGCGAGCTCGGTGTAGCTCACCGGGGCGCCGGCTGGGATGGTGCGGAGCACCTGCCAGGCGTGCTCCAGGAACTTACCGCCGCGTTGGCGTACCGGCACGTCGCAGATCGCGGTGAGGTCACCCCGGTGATACGCGGTCACCGCGGCGGTCACCAGGCCCAGATCGGCCCGGTGCAGCACGGAGGCCGGGCGCAGTCCCGCTGCCACCAGTGGCAGCAGATCGTCCAGCTGCGCGGTCCAGCCGGACGCGAGCACCGCGCCGTCGGCGTCGACGAGAGCCGTGAAGGGACCGATCGGGGTGTCCACGGTGGCGGTGCAGGTCATGCGGTGCGCTCCTTCATGGTGATCGGGGTTCGTCGTGGTCGGGTGGCAGCGGCCCGCCACAGGTGCATCCCGGCGTAGGACCGCCACGGTCGCCAGCGCCGGGCCCGGCGCCGCAGCTCACCGGCATCAACGGCCAGCCCCAGCGCTGCGGCACCGTGGCGGATCGCGAGATCGGTGTCCAGCAGCACGTCGGTGGCGCCCAGCACGCGCAGCGCCACATAGCCGGCGGTCCACGGGCCGATCCCGGGGATCGCTTCGAGCTGGGCCCGCAGCTCTGCGGGATCGCGGCCCGGGTCGACCACCAGATCGCCGGTGGCCAGCGCCGCCGCGACGGCCCGGACGGTCTCGATCCGGCGGCGCGGGCCGGTGAGCAACTCCGCGGCGTGCTCGGCGATCGCGGCCGGCGCCGGGAACAGCAGCCCGGGGCTGCCCGGCACCGGTTCGCCCAGGGCCGCGACCAGGCGGGCCGCGGCAGTCCGCGCCGACGCCACGGTCACCTGCTGGCCGAGCACCGCCCGCAGCAGCGTCTCGGCACCGTCAACGGTGCCCGGAACCCGGATCCCGGGCCGCCCGGCCACCACGCCGGCCAGGGCGGGGTCGGCGCGCAGGACATCGTCGACGGCGCACGGGTCGGCGTCGGCGTCGAGCAGCCTGCGCAGCCGGCTCACCGCCACCGGCAGGTCCCGCAGATCGGCCAGCCGTAGCGTGCAGTCCCAGTGCGCGGGTGCTAGGCGCACCGCCGCGGTGCCGGGCCCGTGCGGCAGCCGCAGCGTCCGGGCGTAGCCGCCGTCGCTGGCGCATTCCACCCCGGGCACCGCCCGGGCGGCGAGGAAGTCCAGCAGGCCCGCGCCGTCTAACGGGGTTCGAAACGGTAGCCGCACGGTGAGGGCACCCGGCGTCGGTCGGGGCGCCGCGCGCCGGCGCAGATCGGTCGGGGTGGTGGCGTACACCGCCTGCACCGCGTCATTGAACTGGCGGACCGAGGCGAACCCGGCCGCGAAGGCGACGTCGGCCAGCGGCAGCCCGGTGGTCTCGATGAGCACCCGCGCGGCCTGTGCCCGGTGCGCCCTGGCCAGCGCGAGCGCGCCGGCGCCCAGCTCGGCGGTGAGCACCCGGTTGAGCTGGCGGGTGGAGTAACCCAGCCTGGCGGCCAGCCCGGGCACACCGTCGCGCTCGACCACTCCGTCGGCGATCAACCGCATCGCCCTGGCCACCAGGTCACCCCGCAGGTTCCACTCCGGTGACCCCGGCACGGCGTCGGGCAGGCAGCGGCGGCAGGCCCGGTAGCCGGCGACCTGGGCCGCCGCGGCGGTGGGCAGGAAGGTGACATTGCCCGGTTTGGGCGTTACTGCGGGGCAGGACGGCCGGCAGTAGATGCCGGTGGTCCGCACCGCGACGACGAAGCAGCCGTCGAACCGGGCGTCCCGGGAGGAGACGGCCCGGTAGCAGTGGTCGTGGTCGAGCAGCACGGTTCGATCCTGCCAGCCGGACGGGCCCGGTTCTGGCGGGAATCGGACGCTGCGCCCCGTCGCCTAGACTTGACGTCTCGTGAGCCTCACCCTCGGTATCGTCGGGCTGCCCAACGTCGGTAAGTCCACTCTGTTCAACGCGCTGACCCGCAACAACGTGCTCGCGGCGAACTACGCCTTCGCCACCATCGAGCCCAACGTCGGGGTGGTGGCGCTGCCTGATGCGCGGCTGGCGGTGCTGGCGGGGATGTTCGACAGCGTCAAGGTGGTGCCGGCGACGGTGTCGTTCGTCGACATCGCGGGAATCGTCGCCGGGGCGTCCGAAGGTGCCGGACTGGGCAACAAGTTCCTTGCCAACATCCGCGAGGCCAACGCCATCTGCCAGGTCGTGCGGGTCTTCGACGACCCCGACGTGCTGCACGTCGACGGGCGGGTCGACCCGGGCGACGACATCAGCACCGTCGAGACCGAGCTGGTGCTGGCCGACCTGCAGACACTGGACCGCGCGCTGCCCCGGCTGGACAAGGAGGCCCGGACCCAGCCCCGGGAACGGCGTGCCGTGCTGGCCGCCGCGCAGGCCGCCCGGGAGGTGCTCGACACCGGGCGCACCCTGTTCGCCGCCCGCGCGGAGCTGGAGGTCGACGCGCTGGCCGAGCTCAGCCTGCTGACGCTCAAGCCCTTCCTGTACGTCTTCAACGCCGACGAGGGTGTGCTCACCGACGTCGAGCGGCAAGCCGAGCTGCGCAAGCTGGTCGACGGCGCCGGCACGGTGTTCCTGGACGCCAAGGTCGAGTCCGAACTGCTCGAGCTGGACGCCGAGTCCGCTGCTGAGTTGCTGGCGTCGATCGGGCAGCCCGAGCCGGGGCTGCACGCGCTGGCCCGCGCCGGGTTCCACACCCTCGGTCTGCAGACGTACCTGACGGCCGGGCCCAAGGAGGCTCGGGCCTGGACGATCCGGGCCGGGGCGACGGCCCCCGAGGCCGCCGGAGTGATCCACAGCGACTTCCAGCGCGGCTTCATCAAGGCCGAGATCGTGTCCTACCACGACCTGGTCGTGGCCGGGTCGATGGCCCAGGCCCGGGCCGCCGGCAAGGTCCGGATGGAGGGCAAGGACTACCTGATGGCCGACGGCGACGTCGTCGAGTTCCGCACCGGACTAACCTCTCATTCCAGCAAGTAGCTGCGCCCTGAGGTGCTGGGTGCCGGTGCTCACCGAGCTGTGCAACCGGGGACCGCGCGACATCCTGCAGCTTGGAACTCCCGGGGAGTGCCCGGCTACCGCTGTCGCAGCTGGCCGCTACCCGGATGGGACCTGGCACCTGACTTGGGTGACTGAACGACATGGTTGTAAGCAAAATGAGACCCTGTGGTTGGACTGTCGGGGCCAAGGCGGACAATATGAAACGGCCCCCTTCGCAGGGGGCCGTCGGGCTCAAGCTACTCACTTGAGCGGGGTACACCCTAGGGTACATCCTGCACTCTGTGGCCGCTAGGAGGGTTGTCCGTGGGCGTGGAGCGTGTCAAGGCATACGTCGACGGTTTCAACCTCTATCACGGTCTTCGTGAGAAGCATGGGCGTCGTTACCACTGGCTTGACCCGGAAGCATTGATCACGAGCTTGCTCCGACGTGATCAATCACTCGTCGGGATCGACTACTTCACTGCGCGGGTTCGGCAGCAGCCCGACTCCGAGACGCGGCAGGCAACCTACCTCGACGCGCTTAGCACGCACTGCAGTCAGGTGACGATCATCGAGGGCCGGTTCCAGCAGAAGCGCCGTTACTGCCGCGCTTGCGGGGTCAAGATGACCCTGTACGAGGAGAAGGAGACTGACGTCAGCATCGCAGCCGCGCTCATCGAGGACGCGGTGAACGACGTTTTCGATGCAGCCATGCTCGTGTCAGCCGACAGCGACCTGTGCCCGGCGGTCAGGGCGGTCGGCCGCCTCCGCCCGAAAAAACGAATCTTCGCTGCCTTCCGCCGCGACGTCGCAGCGACGACCTGCGCAACGTCCTCGGTGACGCCGTCTTCACCATCGGTGACGCCAAGCTCCGGAACGCCTTACTGCCGGACGTCGTCGAGGCGCGAGGCGTGTTGCTCCGGCGGCCCCCCTACTGGAAGTAGGGTTCGCCGTGACTCGCCGCGGGTCTGCAGGCCATCAGCTGGCGGCGTGACGTAGAGTAATCACATCGGCTATGTGCTGGCCGTGGTGGGTAGCCACCAGTCTCTACTGCGGCTGGCACGCTACATGCAGACGCGATCGCGGCCAGCTCGCCTGACAATCGGTGCCGGGTCTGAGGGACTGAGCTTGTATGACTGGGCCTGGATCAGTATCCACGCCCCCAAACTGCCCGGTCACCTCGCGTGATCAAGTTCGCGGTCCCGATCATGCTCGATGGTGCGGTCGATCGGGGCTTCGGGGTGTCTCGCTTTCCTTTTCCGCCGAACCCGGTCATGATCGCGGCTCGCGGGAGCAGTCACGGTTCGAGTGCGGAGGCGAGGATGTCCGATCGGCTGATCTTTCAGCTGGGTACCAACAACTGGCAGCGCGGCGGGGAGTTCGCGCCGGGCTCGGGGATCCTGCACGAGGCGCATCACCACGCCTACAACGCTTTGCCGGGAGTGCGCGCCTACTCGATGTATCCCTCCCGGCGGCAGCGACTGCGCGACGAGGATGTGCGGGTTTTCGCGTTGGAGCACGACATCCCGATCTGTGAGTCGATCTCCCCGGTCAGCAGCTACCGCTGGCACAGCATGAGCGAGGACGAGGTCAACGCCTACCGGCAGCGGCTGACCAACGAGGTCGCGAAGTGGCTCGACGAGATCGAGGCCGACTCCGGGGGCCGGTTCAGCCTGGCGATCGCCCATCACGGCTTCATGAACACGGTGGTGATGCGCGACGTGATCCGCCGCCGGGCCGCCGCCGGGCGCGGCTCGATGCCGCTGCTGTGCTTCGTGCATGGAACCGAGCTGAAGATGTACGCCAACGAGCGACGCGCCGATCAGCCGGCGGACTTCCCGCTGCGCTTCCTGCCGTTCATGCAGCGCGAGAAGATCTTCGACTACAACGCCCCGCAGCATGCCGTGGATGTCGTCGCGTCGGTCTCCGCCGAGCAGGTCGAGGCGCTGCTGGACGTCTTCCCGGAGTTCCCCCGTGAGCGGATGGTGCTCTCCCGCAACGGCTACAACCGAGACGTCTTTCACCGGCTGACCGACCGCTATGCTGATCGGGCCAAGGTGCTGGCCGGGTTCATGACGCAGGTACCTGAAGGCAGCGGCCGGCAGCCCGAGCCGATCGCCCCGGCGGACGGATTCGACGCTGTGGTGGCGTTCTGCGGCAAGTTCGCCGACTGGAAACGGCTGGATGCCCTCCTGCACGCGGCGGCCATCTATGAGCAGCAGCAGCGCCGGATCCTCACCCTGGTGATCGGTTCCGGGCCACTCGAGGCGCAGGTCGAGATGAACGACCTGGCCGCGCAGCTCGGCCTGCGCCGGACCTACTTCCTCGGGCCGAGGCCGCAGGACGAGTTGGCGGTGCTGTTCAACTGCGCCGACCTGGGCTGCTTCCCGTCCTACCGTGAGCCGTTCGGTCTGGTGTTCATCGAATGCATGGCCTGCGGGACGCCGGTGATCGGCGCCGACTCCGGCGGCCCGCGTGACTTCGTGACCCCCGAGGTCGGGATGCTGGTACCGGAGACCAACGATCGCGCGGCGCTCGCCCAGTCACTCGCCGCCGCCGTCGACCGGGGTCTGGACGAAGGCTGGAAACAGACCAAAGGCGCCGCCGCCGAAACCTACGCCAAGGAGAACTTCAGCGTGGTCAGCCAGGTCTGCACGCTGCTCGCCGAGGTAGACCGGCTGACCACCACCTGAGATCACACACCGACCGGGTGCACGCGGCGACGGGTGCACCGCGCGGTGGCCGTCCCCATATCCAGGACCGCCACGCCGCAAGATCACAAGCTACGAGTGCTAGAGGCACTAAGAAACACGTTTGCTGCCGGCGCCATAACCCGCTGATCGGGCCCTGCTCACCATCCTGCGGCTTCGTCTCGCGGGGCGTCAGAGTGGTACCATTGTCTGGTACGAGAGGGTGATGATGGTGGCCATGTCAGCAAGCGAGGCCCGTAAGCGCCTGTTCCCGCTGATCGAGCAGGTCAACGATGACCAGGAACCGGTAGAGATCGTCTCGAAGGCGGGCACGGCATACCTGGTGTCCGCCGACCAGTGGCGCTCGCTCATGGAGACAGCCCACTTACTTCGGTCCCCGGTCAACGCGCAGCGCCTGCTGCGCAGCATCGCCGACGCCGACGCCGGTCGTATCGAAGTCCAGGAGTTGCTCGACCCGCAGCACGACGTCGCGTGAAGATCAGCTTTACCCGCGACGGGTGGGAGGACTACACCTCCTGGGCCAACGAACGGGCGATCCTCAAACGGATCAATCGTATGATCGAGGAAGCGGCGCGTGACCCCGCAACGGGCATCGGCAAGCCCGAGCGCTTATCACACAACTTGTCCGGCTACTGGTCTCGCCGCATCACCGACGAACACCGCCTCGTCTATCAACTCCGCGATGAAGAACTCATTATCGTGCAAGCGCGATACCACTACTAAGGGTGAACTCGTGATACTTGATGTCGACGAGGAACGCGTCCCACTCGGTGGGGGTGAACGCGAGGATGGGACTTGCGGCACCGAGCTTCGTGTCGCGCACACCGACCAGGCCGGCAACGGACCCGACCTCGAGACAGCCGTTCTCCTGGCCCTGACTGAAGCTGGCTTTGTGCCAGTTGGTCGTGGCGGCGAGGGTAGCGACGGCGTCCTTGTACCTCATGGTGATCACAGATCCTTTGCTAGCCGGCGGATGAATGCTGGTGAGTCTTTCGGCTTGGTGGCCTGTACACGCAAGCGGGTCAGGGCGTTGCGGTACCGGGTGATGTCCTCCAACTCTTCGTAGTAGTAACCCTTGATCAGGGTCTCGACGTAGACGCATCCCGGATAGTTCTCCAGTTCCGGGGGCGCGGACAGCAGCGTGAAAGTGCCCTCCGTGCCAGTGTGTGCGCCCGCCTCCAACGGAACGACCTGCACGTCGACATTCGGCCGCTCGGCAAGCGCCGCAAGGTGTTCGAGCTGGGCACTGGTCACGTCGGGATTCGCCACGACGCGGCGCAACGCGGCCTCGTCGATCACCCGCCATACCTTCGCCGACTGCTCACGCTCCAGGACCTCGCGTTGCCGGGCCATCCGCAGCTCGACCAGCTGCTGGATCGCTGTGTCCGGCAGGTCGGGGTATCCGGCGCGGATGACGCCCTCGGCGTACTCGGCGGTCTGGAACAGGCCCGGCGGCACCAGCGCGTCCCAGCCCTCGATCTGCGATGAGGAGGACTCCAGGCCGAGGAACAGGTGCCTCCACCGCTGCCCCGGCGGTCACGCCCGAACAGCGGCTGGTTCACCCCGTGAAAGGACAATCCTGTGCTGCTCGCCAGTATTTCCTCTGGTGAGCAGCCTGCAACCGTCATCGAGACCCGTCTGAAAGAGTGACCACATGCCTACAGTCCGAGAGACGAACACGGACGAGACCACGCAGGCTGATGCCCTGCGGGCGGCGATGGTCACCGAGCTGCGCGAGCTGGGGGCGGTCCGTAGTGATCGGGTCGCCGCCGCTGTCGGCACGGTGCCGCGGCACCTGTTCGCCCCGAGGGAGCCGTTGGAGAGGGCCTACGCCGTCAAGACCATCCTGCACACCAAGCGGGACGAGCGCGGTGTGGCCGTCAGCATGGTGTCCGCGCCGGACATTCAAGCCATGATGCTGGAACAGGCCCAGCTCGAACCCGGTATGCGGGTTCTGGAAATCGGATCGGCCGGTTACAACGCGGCGTTGATCGCCGAGCTGGTCGGTGAGTCCGGGGAGATCACCACGGTCGACATCGATCCGGACATTGTCGATCGTGCCAGGGATTGCCTGATGGCGGCGGGCTACGACCAGGTCAACGTGGTGCTAGCGGACGCCGAGGACGGCGTGCCAGACTACGCGCCCTACGACCGCGTGATCGTCACCGCCAGCGCATGGGACATCCCACCTGCCTGGACCGATCAACTTGCCGAGGGCGGGCGGATTGTCGTCCCGCTCCGGATGCGGGGCCTGACCCGCTCGGTGGTGTTCGAGCGTGACGGGGATCGTTTGGTGAGCCAGGGCTACGAACTGTGCAGTTTCGTGCCGATGCAAGGCGCCGGCACCCCCACCGAGCGCCTGATTTCACTTGATGGGGACGAAGTCAGTCTGCGAGTCGACGGGGACCAGCCGATTGACGCCGATCGTCTCCGTAATGCCTTATCGCAGCCGAGGACGCAGGCATGGTCCGGGGTCACTTCCGGTGCGGACGGGCGGTTCGATGGCCTTCACCTGTGGTTGGCCATGGTTCTGCCGACCTTCGGTGTCCTGATGGCGCGGAAGGAGGCCGTCGCTCGTGGCGTCGTCGCCCATGCCTGGGCTTTGGGCATACCGACCGCAGTGCACGGGGGAAATTTCGCCTACCTCGGCCTGCGCTCCGTCACCCCGGACAGAACGACGTGTGAGTTCGGGGTGTACGGACATGGACCAGAGGCCGAGCAACTCGCTGGCCAGGTCGTCCGGCACATCCAGTCCTGGGACGGCACCAGCCTCACTGCGCGTGTCGAGGCTTACCCGATAGGGACGCCGGAGGATCAGCTTCCCGGGGGGGCTCTCGTCCTCGATAAGAAGCACACGCGAGTCGTCATTTCCTGGCCCTGACATGACCTGTGGCCGTGTGACGAGTTTCCGGAAGCAGCATCCTGCTGACGTTGACCTGACGTGTTCGCAGACGCGGTGGCGGGACCGGTCGGTTGCGGGCTGCTTGATGAGGTGCGTGGCCGATCTTGCGGGGTACCCTTCCCGCTCGCCGGGATGACTGGGGGAGGTGGGGCGGTGTCTGAACAGATCAACCCGGATGTCTGGGACGAGGCGGACCTGCGCGTTGCTCTGGCGGCGCGTGACATCAGCACTGTGTACCGGCGTCTGCGCGGGTTCGGGGTGACTCAGCGGGAGATCGCTGGGTTGACCGGGCAGTCTCAGTCCGAGGTGTGCGAGATTATCAAGGGCCGCCGGGTGATGGCTTATGACGTGCTTGTTCGTATTGCGGACGGTCTCGGCGTACCGCGCGGCTATCTGGGTCTCGCCTATGCCACCGACGGCGGGGACAGCGCCTACCCTGGGGGCGACCCGTCGGGGGTCGGTGTGGAGGTGACCGACGACATGCTCAGAAGAGACGTCCTCGCCAGGGGTTCTGTTGCCTTGGTCGGTGTGCCGGTGCTCGGTAAGCTGCTGACCGGCTCTGCTGGGCCGGGTGAGCTGGGTCTGCCGTCTCGGGTGGGTTCGGCTGATGTCGCTGAGGTCACGCACACCGCAGATCAGCTTCGGGTCGCGGCCAGGGCGCACGGTGGGCAGGCCCGTGCCGTCAGCGCAGCGGCCGCACAGTACGGGCGGCTGCTCGGGGTACCTGCGAGTGACGTGGTTCGGAGGCGGTTGTGCTCGCAGTTGGCTGCGCTGAACAATCTGGCCGGTTGGTGCTGTTTCGACAGCGGTATGGATCTGCACGCCCGATGGCACTACCGGACCGCACTCGACCTCGCGCACGAAGCGGGCGACGAATACGAGTTGTCACAGGCGCTACGGCTCTCGGGAGTGATCGATGCGGCTCGCGGTCGTCCCGACGACGCCTTGAAAATCTACCAGATAGGCCGATCCCTGCTCGGCCCGAAGGGTGATCCGGAATTGGTCTCCTGGCTGCATGCCGTGTCAGCGTATGCGTTAGCTTCGATGGGGCACGCGAAGGCCGTCGAGGAGTTAGGCAAGGCGCGAGGTGACTGGCAGTCGTCAGACCAATTCCTTCGCGCTGATATGGATTATCAGACTGCGCTGGTGTGTATGGAGTTAAAGAGCCCGGATAAGGTCGAGCAGTTCGTGGCGTCTATCAATGGCGTCGGTCGGGCCCGGCCGGTGGGGGTGTTCGCGAGAGTGCTTCGTGCCACCATCTACGTGCAGGCCGGGGAGCCGCGCGGTCGACAGATGGCGAAGTCCGCGATCGACGCCGTAGCGCCGCTGTACTCGGTACGCGCCCGGGAGCGTCTGCAACCGCTCATTGCGGCGCTGGAGGCCCGCCCGAGCAGTGACCACCGCGACCTCGCCCAGCTGGCGCGGAAGGTCGTGGCAGCGGATCACAGCTAGCCACCCGTGCCCCGCCCGCCAAGCGCGCAGTGATGATGGGGGCGTCCCGCCCCAAGCGCATTGAGCGGGCTCAGCGGGGTAAAACGGCCCTGTTTTACCCCGCTGAGCCCGCTCAATGCGGCGGGGTGGGGACGGATCGGACTCGCGCGTTGCCCGATGATGCAGTTACCGGTGCCCCCGGCGGCGCACGACTGGACATTGTCGGAGCTGGGGCGTCGTGCAACGGTCGGGTGGCGAGACCGGTGGGTTGGCCGCGGGAGGCCGGATGCGTGCACACGACCACGCAGACCCGGCGGAGGACGCTCTCCGCCGGCCGGCACCGACGCGGGTCCGGCAGCCGGACCTGCCGCCTCCGGTCCCGGATCACGTCGGCCGCTCCGCAACCGCAGCCGGCCGCCGGTACGTCCTCTCCCTCCAGCAAGCGTCCGGCAACAGGGCGGTCACCGGCCTGCTCGCCTCCCTCCAACGCCAGCCCGCTTTCGACGCCCGGGAGTTCATCGAGGACGCGGCGTCGCCGGGGCTCACGGCCGCCGTCGCGACCCGGGCACGCACGGCCCTGGCTGCCAATCGCCGCCAGGAGGCCGTGAACATCATCGTCGACGCCTTGGTGGAGGACGGGACGATCGACCGTGCACTGCTGCGCGGCGGCCGCATCCGTTACGACGCGGGGCTAGGCCAGGAAGGCGCGGCGACGATCCCGCGGTTTCGCCTCGTCGAGGGACGGCGGGTGGCCAATCCGACCCGGGTGCGCATCGGCAGCACCGCGTTCGGCCGGGGACTACCCTGGCTGTACAGCAGCATCATCCACGAGTACCGGCACGTGGAGCAGTTCCAGCAGACCAACTCCGCGGAGCGGCCGTTGTCGGGACACAATGACTGGCTGGCTGCCCGCCAGGAGACGGACGCCTACCTGCACGAGATCGAGAACGCCCGGACAACCGGTCTGTTCGCCGATGCGCGGCAGATGCGGGAGACCTGGCGGCGGCTGCACGAGGAGCACTGGATCGGTGTCGACCGCGCGGGCCGGCGCGTGGTGAACGAGCGCTACATTGCCGCCCACGCGATCGTCCGTCAAGCCGTCGGACCCGACGTCCGGCTCGGGTTCAGCCCGCTCGCCCCCGCGGGGGTGCCATGACCCGCGGGGGCGCCATGAGCGGGGATGAGATGGGGGACCTGCACCTGGAGATCTGCCCGACGAAATCTCGGTATGGCGTCGAGGACGACGTCCCCCTTCGAGTGCTGCTGTTCAACTTCGGCGACGAGCCGGTCACCGTCAATGCTCGGTTCGCGGTCGGCGCGTCGCACGGGCCCGGCGAGCTGCTCTTCTCGGTGACCGCGCCGTCGGGCGAGACGCTGCCGTTCGGGGCGCGGGTCAACATCGGCTACCCGCAACGAGACGACTTCGCCACGATCCAGCCCTTCGCCTGTGTCGGCAAGCTCATCGACCTCGTCGACTACTTCCCGCTGAGTGAGCCGGGCACCTACCTGATCGAGGTCCAGTATCGGAGCCGCCCGGGGGGCGAGGACTCGCCTCCCGGGGCGTGGACCGGCACTCTGCAATCGGACAGCGTCACGATCGAGTTGGAGTGACGCCGGGCGCTCGCCAGCCCAGGGTGGTGGGCAGCGCCACCCCGTTCTACTTCAACGTGCAGTGCTGCCTGTTTCCGCGCGGTGCGACGGCTCCTAGCGGCTCGAATAAAGTCCGCAGGGTTTGGGTATTAAGAAGCGGGGCGGTCGTGGCTACACTCCGTGTTAGGACGAGAGGGTGTTAGGACGAGAGGGGGTGTTAGGACGAGAGAAGGGCGGTGGTGGAGCGAGCCTGCCGCGGTGTGCCGTCTGTGGGCGTGCGGCATCTTGGTCGGCTCCCTGTGGTTCGGCGCGGCAGCAGATCGCCCGAGCCGTCAACACCTGTCGGTGGGGCCATGAATGGCGCTGCATCCTAGGGAGTAACCATGTACATCGTTGAACGGCGCGGCATCTCTCTCGGTGCTCTCGTATATCTGATCATTGGTCTGGTAGTAGCGCTCAGTACTGGGTACGGGGTCACCAGCTTAGGCCAACTCCTGAACTTCATCCTAGCTCTGTTTCTCTGGCCTCTCGTGCTACTTGGCGTTAACCTCCATATCTTCGCCTAGTCTGCGAACGGTCCCCGGTCACAGCATGTCAAGGCTGTGAAACCCCTGGCGTGCCGCAATTTCTGGGTAGATCCTGGCTATATCTGCGGGAGGAACGAAGAGTGAGCGTCGATACTCAAGATCTGATCAGTGTGACCGAGGCCAGCAACAGAGGTGTGTCGAGGCTGATTCAGGATGCTGCGCAGGGGCGAACTCAGGTCGTGCTGCGGAACAACAAGACTGTCGCCGCCGTGGTCGGCATGGATGCCGTCGAGCGGCTTGCGCGGCTGGAGGAGCTGGAAGGTGACCTGCGCCTGTTGAGCGCGGCGCTCGCCCGAACGGTGACAGACAGCGGCCGGCGGTACAGCCTGCAAGAGGTCGCAGTCGAGTTCGGCGTCGATCTTGACGCGTTGGCGGACGAGGTCTGAGGCGCAGCGGAAGATGCCGAGGTTCGGCTGACCGAGGACGCGCGCGAGGACCTCCATGACCTGGGCGGTGCGGCGCGCGTCATCGTCGTGAAGGTCCTCAAGAAACTCCAAACGGAACCTGGGAAGCGCGGATCACCGCTGGGCAGCAAACTCAGCGGCAACCTCACGACGTTCCGCAAGCTGGTGGTCGGTGATCGCAACTATCGCATCGTCTATCGGGTAGATCCGGACGGCTCGGTGGTCGTGGTATAGGTGATCGGTCGGCGCAGTGACGACGAGGTCTATCACCTGGCCATGTCGCGACTACGGTTGCATCCAGACGAGGCGGCCCGGGAGTTCGCGATTGCCTTGGACGAGATCTGGCACGGCTAGCCCGCGGGCCGCGACGTTGGTGGCTCTTCAAGGACCACCAACCCCACGGATCACTGCCTCTAACGACAGCTAACCCCGTTGGCTGTCCAGCCGGGTTGGCTGTCGTTACAGACGGTCCGACCACGGGTTGGTGGCTCTTGAAGAGCGCCGGTCACTGTGTCCGTGACCACGATCGAGTCGATCACCGAAAAGCCACCCCCCCATCAGATCTCGAGGCAGCCACTGTCGGTCGCCATGCGGAGCCGACCCCGTGGGCGCTTCGCGCCGCCCTGAGGGATGGTCGTGATCACCCATCTTTCGCAGTGACAGCCCTGTGTGCGCCGAGCGCGACAGCAGGGCTGCTCGGGTGACTTCGGACAGCGCTGGTGTCGCGCTCGGCGACAGTAGCGCGGCCGAGCAGGCGCTGTTCGGAGTGCGGCGTCAGGCCCTAGCCCGACGCACGCCGGATTCGCCGGGTCACCGATCACGGTGACCCGCGCCTCGACGGTCCGCGGCGTGCCTCGTTAGGCGACCAGTACCGCGCGGAAGCGTGCCCTACCCGAGCGCACGTGATCGACGGCGCGGTTCACGTCCGCTATCGGGAACTGCTCGACTCTCGCAACGACGCCCGCACGCGCCGCGAACTTGAGCATGCGCGCGATGTCCGAGGGGCTCCCGACTGCGCCGCCGCTCACCGAGCGCTCGGCGAGCAGTGGACCGACCGGAAACCGGATGTCCGACTGCGGTACGCCGACGATGACGAGCCGTCCCTGCGGTCGAAGTGCTGCGAGGTAGTCACCCCAGGGGATATCCGCCGACACTGTCGACAGGATGAAGTCGAATGTTCCGGCGGCTTTCTTCAGCTCGTCGGTGCCGGTGGTCGCGAGGAAACGAGCTGCGCCGAGCGTGCGAGCGTCCGCGTCCTTGCTGTGGCTCGACGAGATGGCCGTCACCTCGCAGCCGAACTTCGCGAGGAACTGAACGGCCAGGTGACCGAGACCGCCGATCCCGACGACAGCGGTGCGCATCCACGGCATGACGCAGTACTCCACCATGGGCGTGAAGACCGTTGCACCCGCGCACATCAGCGGTCCCGCGTTGTCGGAGGGCAGCTGGTCCGGGAGGGGTACGGCGAACTCCGCCTGGCAGTAAACCGCGCTTGCCCACCCTCCATGGCGCCCGATGATCGTCGGGCGGCCGGCTGCACAGAGGTTCTCCTTGCCCCGCGCGCACCACTCGCATCTGCCGCAGGACCCCGCCTGCCAGCCGACTCCCACGCGCTGCCCGACCTGGCGGATGCCGCTGACGTTCGCCCCTACCGCAGTGATGATCCCGATCACCTCGTGACCCGGCACCAAGGGGTACTGGCTCGAGGCCCAGTCATCGTCGATCATCGCGATGTCGCTGTGGCAGATGCCACAATGGGTCACCTGGATCTCGACGTCCGCTGTGCCGAGTGGCCCGGTTTCGTAGTCGTACCGCTCGAGCATCCCCATCGCGGTCTTCGCTGCGTACGCTTTCACAGTCACCAGGATCACCCTATCGACCTTCGTGCGCCTCTGTTCGAGTGTCGACGCATAACCGCGGCGATCGAGCCCGTTAAGCGGTCGGCGGGTCTCGATGCATCCATTCAGCCACCTCCGGGTCGCCGAGTTTGGTGACCCGGAGGTGGTACCGGCGAAGGTCGTCGTCGTTGAGCCTGGTGCGCCATTGCCCGCTCGTCCCGCGGTGGAAGAACTTCGCGTTGTCGTGCCACAGGGCGTCACCCCGGTTGGGCACCAGGTCGTCGGCCCGGCGGCGCATCTCGGTGAACCGGGCGGCCGCCACCAGCTCCGGCCACCGGTGGGCGGGCACGTCGATGCCGAGCCGCGCAGCCAGGTAGCGCATCTGCCCCTCGAGGTCGGCCTGCAGATCGTCATAGTGCAGCAGGACGAGGTTGGGGGCCCCGGTCGTCGCCGGCCAGAAGGTGCGGACGTGGTGGAGCACAGCCGCCAGGCTGACCGGCCACTCGGTGGTGGGCCTCGGGTCGTCGACCCACTGCCAGAACCGCTCGATCTCGGTCGGCGGGGGCCCCGGCGGTCCGTCGGGCAGCAGTGCGTCGAGGTCCTCGACACCGACCACCTTGCGCCGGGCGGCGAGGAAGGCGTCCATGTCGAGGTTGACCTGGTGGTTGCACCAGGAGAAGCCGGCGTCGCGGGGGTCGCGGCCGACACAGACATAGGTGACCCGGTTACTGAGCGGCAGACCGTCCAGCGGGGTGTGGGTCTTGATGAACCGCCTGTGGGTCTGTGCCTCCAGCGCGGCGAAGACTTCGTCACGGGTGGCCGTCAGCATGTCGAGCCACGGTGAGAGCTCGGTGAGCGGCCGGTCGAAGGCCGGAGTCTGCAAGACCAGCAGAGCGCAGATCATCTGCGTCCAGGTGGTGCCGCATTTCGATGGGGTGCTGATGACTATGTCGCCCTCCCGGAACGGGAAACCCGCCCACCGGGCGTTGTCCGACACACTCGACCGGTAACGGATCGTCGCCTCACGCATAGGCCAGGACGTTACAAGGGATCAGGCTTCCCGGGTGGTTGTTCTGGCCAGGGTGAGTCCCACGCCGAGCACCAGGTAGCACGCGGCGCGCACGCTGCTGGCGGCCAGCCCGTCCAGCGGTAAGGGGTCACGCAGCACGTCGGCGATCGCGAACCACCCGGTGGTGAGCAGCACCGGTTGCAGCCAGTCCAGTGCGGGGATCGCGGAGAGCACCCCGAACACGATCAGCCCGCCCAGCGTGGCGGCGAGCACCACCAGCGGATGGTCGGTGACCGAGGACACCGCCAGGGCCACCGCACCGACCGCGACGAGCTGCCCGACGGTCCACGCCGCGGCCAGCGAGACCCGCAGCAGCGCCGACCCCGGCCCGACCTCGGTGCCGGACAGCGTGAGCATGCCGTGGGCGCTGCCGGAAGAACCGACCAGGACCAGCCCGGTGACGATGCCCAGCACCGCGACCGCGGCGACCGCGGCCACCGCGACGGCCAGCACGCCGACCGCTTTGACCAGCACCAGCCGGGCCCGGCTGACCGGGGCCAGCAGCAGCCCGCGCAACGTCCCGTGCGCGGACTCGCCGGCCAGCGCATCGGCGGCGGCCATCGCCACAGCCAGCGGCAGCAGCAGCGCCAACGAGATGGACAGCGCCGCGACCGGCAACACCAGCCCGTTGCCGGCGACCTGGGTGAGCAGCCCCGACCCGCCCGGTCCGTCGGTCGCCGCGATGCCGATCCCGATCAGCACCGGGACCGCCGCGAGCAGGCCCAGCGCGATCTGGGTGCGGGGCCGGCGCAGCACCCAGCGCAGCTCGCTGCGCAGCAGCCGCGCCAGCGGGGCGCGCTCCGACCCGCCGACGGTGGTCCCAGAGCTGGTTCCGGTGGTGGTTTCGGAGATGGTCACGGCCCGTTCCCCTCGGTCAGCTGCGCGAACAGCTCGTCGAGCCCGGTCCGCCGGCGCTGTACCTCGTGTACGGCGACTCCGGCGCCGACCAGCAGGGCCACCACCGCGGGCGGATCGGTCCCGGCCAGCTCGACGCACACCCCGTCCGGGCCGACCACCGCACCGATCCCCGCTGCGCGCAGCGCCTGCATCGCGACGGCGGAATCCGGGGTGCGCACGTCCAGCGCGGGTGCCGCACCGTCGAGCAGCGCCGCCAGCGGACCCGCCGCGATCAGCGATCCCTGGGCGAGCACCGCGACATGCGTGCAGGTCGCCTCGACCTCAGTGAGCAGGTGGGAGGACACCAGCACGGTGGCGCCCGCGGCATGCAGCTCGGCGATGATCCGCCGGACCTCCCGGGTCCCCGCCGGGTCCAGGCCGTTGGTCGGCTCATCGAGCACCACCAGCCGCCGGGGCACCAGCAGCACCGCGGCCAAGCCCAGGCGCTGTTTCATCCCCAGCGAGTAGGCGCGGTAGCGCCGGGATGCCGCGGGCCCGAGACCGACCCGCTGCAGGGCCGCCTCGACCGCGTCCGGGATCGCCCGGGTGGCCAGCAGCGGCTCGGCGGCCGCGCACCGCCGCAGGTTCTCCCGCCCCGACAGGAACGGGTGAAAGCCGGGACCCTCCACCAGCGCGCCGACGTGCGGCAACACCTGCCCGGCAGCGGACGGCACCGGTGCGCCGAGCAGCTCCACGGTGCCCGCGGTGGGCCGGGACAGCGCCAGCAGCATCCGGATCAGCGTGGTCTTGCCGGAGCCGTTGGGCCCCAGCACCCCGAGCACCGCGCCGGCCGGCACGTCGAGGTCCACTGAGGACACTGCGACGGTGGCGCCGAACACCTTGCGCAGCCCCCGGACCCGGATCGCCGGACCGCTCGGCCCGGCCAGCGCCACGGTCGAGGTCGGGGTCACCGAGGTGGCCGTCACCTGGCCAGGGCTTCCTCGAGGACCTGCTGCGGCACCGCGCCGGCGGCGAGGCGCCCGTCGGCGGCCACCAGCACGGTGACCACCGCGGTCTGCACCACCCAGCCGTCGCCCCACGGACCGCTGGCCGGGCGGCCGATCTGCTGGACCGCATCCGTGCCGGCGCGGGGGAGCTGCCCGAGCACCACGGTGTCCCACCCATCACCCTGGGTGCGGATTCCCGCCTTCAACGCACCTTCGTGGCGTTGCGGCGTCTTCGCCGGATCGGGTCGCTGCACCGTGACCCCAGCCGGTGGGGTGAACTGGAACAGCGCGGGGTCCTGGGTGCCGACATTGAGGTCGGTGAACCCGACCTGCAAGGCCGGGTCGGCCGATCCGTCGGCCAGCACGGTGACCTGCAGCGGCACCCGCAGGACCAGGTCGACCGCCACCCGCACCTCCCGCAGCAGGGTCCGCTCGGTCGGCGCGGGGGTGAGCACCAGCTGGTAGACGGGCCGTCCGGCGACGTAGCCGGTGCCGTCCACGGTCACCGTGCTGCTCTGGCGCACCGCGCCGATCACCTCCCGGGCTACCTGCGCCGGATCGGTCGCCTGCCGGCGAGCCGGCGCCGCGCCGTGCTCCAGGGCGGTCGCGGTGCGCGACGAGGAGTCGTAGCGCCACAGCGTCGTGCCGTCCTCGATCAGCACCTGCTCGCTGCCCCGGGACGGTATCGCCAGCCGGTCGTGGCCCTGCCCGTCGGACCAGACCCGGAAGGTCGTCACCGGTTGGGTCAGCACCTCGGTCACGCCGGGCGGTCCGGGCAGCGCGGGCAGGCCCAGCGCGTTGTCCACCGTGACGGTGCCACCGAAGGCCGGGGTCTTCGCGGTGAGCACCGAGGCCACCAGATCCTCCGCGGATATCGGCGGGAGTGACGGATCCGACCGGGCACCGGCGGGCATGGTCAGCACGCCCAGCCCGACCCCGCCGGCCACCGCCGCCGCCAGTACCGCCGCCGCTAATCTCATCGCGTCCTCCAGCCCGTGCGCTGCTGCCGCCGACCCTGCCCCCCACCCCCTGAGAAACCCCTGAGACCGCCTGCCCGCCCGCATTGAGCGGGCTCAGCGGGGTAAAACAGCCCTGTTTTACCCCGCTGAGCCCGCTCAATGCGGCAAGGCGGGCAGGGTCAGGGTCCAGATTCGGGCGGTGTGGTCGGCGCTGGCGGTGGCCAGCCGGCGGCCGTCTGGGCTGAATGCGACTGCCAGGACTGCGCTTTTGTGGGTGACGCGGGCCAGGGGAGTGCGCCAACTCGCCCGCTCCTCGGCAGGTGGCGACTCGTCGTGGGTGACCTCGGCGAGCTGCCGCCCGCTGGTGGCATCCCAGACCCGCGCCGTCTTGTCGTCGCTGGCGGTGGCCATGCTGCGGCCGTCGGGGCTGTACGTCACCGCTCGGACCGGCTTGTCGTGGGTGACCTCGGTGATCAGCTGTGCGCTGAAGGCGTCCCAGCTCCGGGCGGTGTGGTCGGCGCCGGCGGTGGCCAGCCGATGCCCGTCCGGGCTGAACGCCACCCCCCGTACCGGAGCCTCGTGGGCGACCTCGATGAGTTGCTGCCCGCTGGCGGTGTCCCAGATGCGGGCGGTGTGGTCCTCACCGGCGGTGGCCAGCCGATGCCCGTCGGGGCTGAACGCCACCGCCGCCACCACATCGTCGTGAGTCAACGTGGTGAGTCGCCGGCCGCTGACGACGTCCCAGATCCCGGCGGTGTGGTCCTCGCCGGCGGTGGCCAGCCAGCCCCCACGCAGGCTGAACGCCACCCCCACCACGACATTGTCGTGGGTGAACGTGATGACCTGCCGGCCGCTGACGGTGTCCCAGATCCGGGCGGTGAGGTCCTCGCCCGTGGTGGCCAGCCAGCGCCCGTCCGGGCTGAACGCCACGGTCGGGCCGCGCACGTTCGCGGGGCGTCCCCGGGCGTTGGGCCGCGCGCCCTTGTGCCGCACGCTCAGGCATTCCTGACCGCTGGTGGCATTCCAGATCCGGGCGTACTTGTCGGCGCTGATGGTGGCCAGCCGGAGGCCGTCCGGGCTGAAGGCCACCGCGTTGACCGCTTTGCTGTGCCGCAGAATCTGCACCGCTGCGGGGTACTGGGCGATGGTGGCCGAGCGGGGTGGGGCTGCGGTCGAGTCGGGAAGCTCCCGGCGGGCCCGGATCAGCAGCGCCGCGGTGTCCCGGTAGCTGGGGTCCAGGAGTTGCAGTACCTCGATCGCCTCTTGCCACTTGCCGACGTCGAGCAGGCGCAGGCCGCCGCTGTACTGCGCGGCGGTCTGCACTGCCTGCTCGGCGGAGACCAGGTGCGCCCGCGCCGCGCTCACCACCCCGTCGGGATCCGCGGCGGCCGGGTCCAGGATGTGCAGCCGTTCACCGATCTTGACCACGGCCGCCCATTCCTCGGCCTGGTGTAGCCGGCGGGCCTCAGCCTGCCAACCGGCGAGCTGCTGGCGGCGCCGGGCGTTGTCCAACCGTTGACCGACGTCGCGGTAAGTGGGGTCGGTCTTGATGATCATCGTGAACATCTTGACCGCCTCTGCCCAGTCCAGGGCCTCAGCGGCGGCGCAGGCCTGGGCGTAGCGGGTGGCCAGCTGTTGTTGGTGGCGGGCGTGCTTGAGCTTGACGGCGACGTCTGGATGCTGGTGCGGGCGGTGGGCGAGCACCTGTTGCAGCAGCTCGACGGCCTTATCCCACTGCTCGGTCCAGAACGCGGCCAGCGCCCGGTCGTAGAGGGCCTCCAACTCCCGCGCGCCGATCGGGTCCAGGGACCGCCGGGGCTGCGGTAGCGCAGGGCTGGTGTCGTCGAAGATGCGCCCGTCGGGAGCACGCAGGTACAACACGGGGGTGCCCCACTCCAGGGTGTCCTTCTTGGCGCGGCGGAGCGCCTGGCGGGCCCGCATGACGCTGTCGTCCACCGGCCGCCGCTTGGCCACGCTCTGGTAGAACGTCCGGGCGAACACGATCGCGCCCGGGTTGGTGATCTCGAACTGCATCGCCACCACCGCCGGGATCCAGCGGCGCACCAGCGCCCCGGCGGTGCTGGACAGCGCGTCCAAGGCACCACTGCGGCCGGTGTCGCAGGCATTGAGCACGACCAGCCGCAGGGTGGGCTGCTTGGCCAGCAACCGGCTGAGGTCGTCGGCGCCGATCAGGTCGGTGCGGCCGTCGTCATCGGCCAACGCCAGGGTGCCCTCCTCGGCCACCCGGTCGTACCCACCGTGACCGACGAAGTGGAACACGTGCCACAGGTCCTGGTCCAGGGCGTCCTCCAGAGCGCAGTAGGTCTGCCCGGTCACCCAGGACAGCTCCACCAGCCCGTCGCGCTCCAGACTCGCCAGCGCGGTGAGCAACCGCTGCTGCTCCTCATCGACGTCCAGCATGTGCTGATCACCCGGGCCCGCCACCATGCCCAGGATCCGCAGCGGCGACGTGACCCGCAGCGGCTGCTGCGGTGCCAGCACCTCGGGATAGCGCACCAGCGGCATGCTCAGACCCAGGTAGTCCTGCTGGTGGGGATCGAACAGGAACTCCCAGGGCAGCCGGGCCAGTTCCGGCGGGCGCACCCGCAGCACCAGCCGCAGCGCACTGCCCTGCTCGTGGGCGCGCTGGCGGCTGGCCACATACAGCACCCGCACGTCACCGGAGACCAGGGTCTCGAACAACCGCTGGCCCAGCTCCCGCACCGGTTTCTCGTCCGCGGTCGGGGCGCGGCGCACCACTGCGGTGGAGGCCAGCACCGCACCCCTGACCAGGGCGATCTGGTGGTCGAGCTCCGGGAGAGTCCAGGGCAGGCGCATGCTGGTGGCGACCTCACCGCCCGGCGCCCGGGCGACCACCGGGTAGGTGCCCGCGACCCCCGAGCCGATCTCCAGCTCGAAGTCGAGCGTGGTCATCCTCGCCCCTCCGAGCTGGTCTCATCGCGCACCGCACGCGAGTCGTCACCCAATCCTACGGAGCGCAGGGGGATTCGTTACCCCTGCAGCGGACATGCCGTCCTCGATCAGTAGCTGTGGCACCTCGGGGCTGCTGACGGTCACGCTCACTACCATCCTTCGAGGCGAATCGCGCGAGCACGTTCTTGTCCCTTAGCAGCAGACGACCACCCAGGTACGCGGCTGCTCTGGGCATCGACAATTGCCAGGTGCTGATGGTGCTTAGGATGCGCCGGTGACCGAGCCACAGATGCGATCCAGCGGTGTTGAGTTCCGGGAAGCTCGCCGGCTCCGTCTGGTCGAAGTCGCCGCGCCGCGGGTGTCGCTCGAACACCGGCTGGCCATGGATCGGGTGTGGGACGAGGCGGTTGAGGCGAACCCGACTGGTCTGTTCGACGGGCCGGTGGTGGTGTGCACGGGGGTGGAGTGGGGGGCTCCGGAGAGCGTGGTGCTGTTCTGGACAGGGGTGACTTACCGGCGTTACGCCCTGCGTCGGGTTCCGGGGGCCGCTGCGGTGTCGTCGTTGTTCGTCGCCGTGGTGCAGCCGACGGATGATGGTGGTGTGCTGGTGGGGCGGATGTCGTCGGCAACGGCTGCTCCTGGCCGCGTGCAGTTTCCGGGCGGATCGGTTGAGCCACCGCAGGAGCACGAGTCGCTGGATGCGGCGGAGTTGCGGCGGCAGGCGGCTCGGGAGCTGGTCGAGGAGACCGGTATCGACACGGTGCCGGAGGACCTGACGCTGTGGGTTGTCACGCGCGGTGAGCACGGAAACGTCGGTGTTTTCTTCCGTGCGCCGTCGCGGCCGGAGTCGGTGGTGCGTGAACGGTTCTCGGCTGTGGTGTCGGCTGAGACAGCGTTGGGGCGTGCCCCTGAGCTGGTAGAGATCGCGGTCGTACGCTCTGCGGCCGCGTTGGCATGCCTTGATGGCCCGCAGGTGGACTACCTGGAGCCGCTCGTCCGGCGGTACGCGGAAGCGCTGCTGCGGCGAGATGCCTGATTTACGGCGGTCGCCGGATCGACGAATCTCGTGTGGTGGTGCGTCTGGTGGTCCGGCATGGTTAACGGACCGGATGTCAGGTGCCGGCGAGGAAGTCTCTGGCTCGTTCGTCGAGTTCTGCCGCACATCGCAGGCCGCGGGCGCGGAAGCGGGCGAGGCCGCCGCGCATTCTGGTGACGGCCTTGCGGGTGCGGGTGGACTGTACGCCGTTCAGGTGATCCAGTGCCCGGTTCCAGGTGGCGCACGCCTGCTCGATGCCGCCGCGTGTGAGGTGCATCTCGGCGCTGGCCACCAGATCGAGTCCGACGATCCGGGGGTAGGTGTCTGCGGGGCGGGACGTGGCTGCGTGGGCGTACTGCTCGGCGGCGGCCCGGTGGTCGCCGAGGGTTTCGTAGACCTTCGCGGTGCGCGAGTACACCGATGCCGCCGGGGGTCCCCAGGCCAGAGCCCAGAATGGCATGTCGTCGCCGCGGTCGGTGGCCATCAGGACGCGGGCCTGCTCGGTCTCGGCGCGGGCAGCGTGTCGTTGTCCGGTCTTGGCCAGGGTATGGGCGTGAACGACCCGGAACAGGGCTTCGGTCTGGTTGTCCACCCTGCTTTTCGCCCGGTTCAGGCCCGTCTCGGCTAGGGCTAGGCAGTGCTCGGGGCGGTGGAGTCTGATGCCTTGCATGGCCATCGTGCGCATCACGAACCCGTCGTGCCCGGTGATGCCGGACTCGGCGGCGAGGGCGTAGGACTGGAGGTAATACCGCTGGGCGAGTCCTTGTTGACCTGCGTCGTAGCTCTTCCAGCCCAGGAGGTGGACGCCGCGGCTGGCGGCGGAGAGCATCTGTCGGTGGATCTCCTCGTTGCGGAAACGGCCCCGGCATAGCGGGGCGACGTCGTCGCGCAGGTAGGCGACCAAGGCACCACGGCCGTGCTGTCCGCCGTGGCGTTCGTCCATTTCGGAGAAGACGTGGATCATGTCGCGCACGGCGGCGACCTCGGCCATGCCGACGGTGTGGCCGGTGCGGGCGGCGGCGGTGCGGGCGGCGATCTCCTGAACGTAGGACAGTGGCAGCGCGGCAGCGGCCACGGAATAGGCGGAGGTCGTGAGAAAGCGGCGTCGGTCCAACTCGAACTTCCACATCGGCAGTAGGACGTCCAGCGGATCCGTCTCGAGCGTCAGCCCGATGGTGTCGTCGTTCTCCTCGCTGCCGGTTGCCAGCCCGAGATCGGCGGGGGTGAGGAGGCGGCCGAGGCGTCTGGACAAGGCCGCGGCGAGATAGCGGCCGGTGTCGCCTCGGGGTGTGACGCCGGAGATCCAGTGCTCGACGGCGGACTTGTTGGTCCGTAAGGCGACGCCGCATTCGGCGGCCACCGCGCGGACCGCCTTGGCCAGGGCTTGGTAGGTGAGGTCCGACTCGGCGACGAGGTCGCGGAGCTGGTGGTTGGGCGTGCGCGTGGTCATAAGCCCCTGTCCGTATACCCGATATACCGGTTGACCTGCCCGTCACCGTACCGCTGACAGGCCACAGCAGGTTGACTACTCGTCAGGCGAAGCCGGGCCCGAAACCATCACTGGCCTGGAGGCTTGGTGTGACCGACACCGCGCTGGGAGTGCGATTGCGAACCTCCCGTGCCCCGCCCAGCGCCGTATCTCCCGTGCTAGAAGGAGGGGATCATGAACGGAGAAGTGCTTGTGGAACGCCCCAGTGCCCGCGTCGAGAACCTGCGGTTGTCGTTGCCCGGCTGTCAGGGCGGTCAGTGGATCGCCAACGAGGCGGCCGGCCTCCGGGCCGCTGAGCGTTCCCGCATCCCGGTAGCGCCCGTCACCGCGCGGCGACCCGGCCTGAGCCTGGAGGATGCTTACCGTATCCAGGCGACCGCCGTGGCGCGCCGGGTTGCCGCTGGCGCCCGCGTGGTGGGGCACAAGGTCGGCGTGACCTCCCAGGCGATGCAGCAGCAGATGGGAGTCGACGAGCCGGACTCCGGCGTCCTCCTGAACGACATGGTCCTGCCCAGCGGGAGTGAGCTGCGGATGGGCGACTTTATGAATCCGCGGATTGAAGCCGAGATCGCGTTCCGCCTCCGCGGCGATCTTCGGGGGCCGGAGGTCGACCTGGCAGCCGCCAGGCGCGCGGTGTCCGACGTGTTCCTCGCTCTTGAGGTGATCGATACCCGGTTCACGGACTGGCAGATCGGGTTGGCGGACAGTGTGGCGGACAACGCTTCTTGTGCGCGGGTCGTCATGGGTGCCGTGGTCCCGCTCAACCCCGGCTGGGACCTCGGCGCCGAACAGCTGATCGTGAGCGTCGACGGCACACCCGTCGCCTGCGGGGAAGGCCGGGCCGTCCTCGGGGATCCGTTCAACCCGCTCGTCTGGCTGGCTCGTCGGCTGAACAGCTTCGGCGCTGGCCTGAGAGCCGGTGATCTGGCCTTGGTAGGGGCGGTCCACGCGAGCATCCCGCTCAGTGCGGGGACCGCGGTGCACGTCACCTCGCCGCATCTGCCCCCTGTGCACCTCCGGGTTGTCTGATGACTGTGCAGGGACGGGTGGGCGTCGCGGTTGTCGGAGCTGGTCTGATCGGGATCGACCTGATCGGGAAGATCCAGCGATCCGAGGCCCTGGACTGCCGCCTCGTCGTGGGCCGGGACCGCCAGACCTTGGGCCTGCGCCGGGCGGCCGAGATGGGGTGTGCGACCGCTGCCGGCGGGATCGTGTCCCTGCTGGAGTCCGGGCTGGGCTTCGACGTCGTCTTCGACGCCTCGAACGCCGATTGCCACGCCGAGCACTGGTCCCGCCTCCAGACGACGGGCGCGACGCTCATCGACCTCACCCCCGCACAGCTCGGCACGATGGTCGTGCCCACCGTCAACGGCGCGGACGCGCTGGTGCACCGCCACATCAACCTCGTCAGCTGTGGTGGCCAGGCAGCGATCCCCGTCCTGCACGCCATCGCTGGGCACTGCTCCATCGAGTACATCGAGGTCGTCTGCACCGGCGCGAGCGCCAGCGCAGGCCGGGCGACGCGGCTGAACCTGGACCACTACATCGAGACGACGCAGGCCGCCGTCCGCGCCTTCACCGGCGCGGCGGACGTGAAGGTGATGGTCAACCTCAGCCCTGCCCAGCCGGCGCCGCCGTTCCGTGTGGCTATGACGGTGCTGACGCCGGGAGCCCAGCCTGACCCGATCCACGCGACCGTCGAGGCCGCGGCAGGGAAAGTGCGGGCGTTTGCTCCCGGATTCGCCGTGACCTTCTGCGCGGTGACCGACGGCCGGATCTCCGTCGTCGTCGAGGTGACTGCCGAGGGCGACCGCATCCCGAGGTACGCGGGAAATCTCGACATCATCAACGCGGTCGCCGTGCTGTTGGCCGAGCAGCACCCGACCGCCGGGTCCCGGTGACGGAATCCCCCGTGGATAAAGCCATGACCACTCAAGTGCCCCGGGTGCTGATCCACGACCCCACGCTCAGGGACGGACACCACGCGGTGCGCCATCAACTCGACCGCGACCAGCTGCGCGCGTACGCGGTGGCCGCCGACGCTGCTCGCGTCCCGGTGGTCGAAGTCGGCCACGGAAACGGGCTGGGTGCCTCGTCCCTCCAGATCGGTCGGGCCAAGCTGAGCGATACCGAGATGCTCTCGGTCGTACGCGACGCCCTCACCCACAGCCGGATGGGCGTCTTCATGGCCCCGGGCTGGGGCACCTCCGCAGACCTGCGCAACGCCGTCTCCCGCGGTGCGCACGTGGTCCGGATCGCAGCGCACTGCATCGAGGCCGACGTGACCGAACGGCACCTGGGCATCGTCGGTGAACTCGGCGCCGAGCCGCACGGCGTACTGCTCATGAGTCACATGGCCAGCCCGGCCCAGCTGGCCGAACAGTGTGCCCTGCTCGTCGAGTTCGGCGCTGCGGCCGTCGGTATCTTCGACTCCGCCGGTTACTACCTCCCGGCCGACGTGACCGAGCGGATCACCGCCATCGTCGAGGCGGTCGACGTTCCCGTGATCTTCCACGGCCACAACAACCTTGGCATGGCCGTCGCCAACTCGGTGGCCGCCGTACAGGCCGGGGCACGCATCATCGACGGGACCGCGCGGGGCTTCGGTGCCGGAGCCGGGAACACCCAGCTGGAAGTCCTGGTGGCTGTGTTGGAGCGCATGGGGCACTCGACCGGCATCGATCTGCGCGCGATCCTCCACGCCGCGGACACCGCCGAGGAACGGCTGATGCCGGCTCAGCCGACGATCGACTCGGTCAGCCTCGTCAGCGGTCTGGCCGGCGTCTTCTCCGGTTTCAAGACGCCTGTCCTGGAGACCGCTCGCCGCGAGGGCGTCGACCCCGTCGATGTCTTCTTCGAGCTCGGCAGGCGTCAGGTGGTCGCGGGCCAAGAGGATCTGATCCTCGATGTCGCCCGGCAGCTCAGGAGGTCACCTAGCCCGACATGACCCCTTGAGACCAGCACGAACGCACACCGAGAAACTCGAAGGAGTCGCTGTGAACGGTGCTTTCGAACGCATCCTGCTCAATGACCTCAAGGTGCCCGCGGACCGGATGAGCCCGGACGTCGGCCTCGACGACGCCGGCGTCGACTCGCTGGCGATCGTCGAGCTCTCCGAACTGCTGAGTGATCAGCTCGGCATCGAAATCAGCGACGACGAGATCGAGCGCGCCACGACCCTCGGCGAGCTCGATCGCCTGATCGAGCAGAAACAGCAGGAAGGGTGAGCACGGTCATGGACTTTCCGACGAACAGCCGCCCCGGCCGGGTGTGGATCATTACCCCGGGCCTGCGGGCTGACCGGTTCGAGGCAGCCCAGACCTCTGGCGTCGATGTTGCCGTCGTTGACTTCGAAGACTCCGTCGCGCCGCCCGACAAGCAGGTCGCCCGGACCACAGCCAAGCAGTTCTTCGACCGACCAGACGCGCCGTGCACCCTGGGGCTGCGCATGAACGCCCCCACCACCCTCGAGGGGGTCAGGGATCTCGTCGCCATTGCCACGTACGCCGGTAAGCCTGCCCTCGTCGTCGTGCCGAAGCTCGAATCCGCCCGCGACGTCGAGATCGTGGCCGGTGCTCTCGACACCGACGGCTACACACCGGGCATCTGGGCGCTGATCGAAACTCCGCGCGCCTTCGACAAGCTCCCCTCGATCCTCACAGCGCCGCGGCTCGGCGGAGTCATCTTCGGGTCGGCGGACTACGCTGCGGCCGTCGGCTGTGCGCTGGGCTGGGAATCGCTGCTCTACGCCCGATCGGCCCTGGTGAACAGCGCGACCGCCGCCGGCATCCCGGCCATCGACGCGCCGGTCTACGCCCTCCACGACCTTGATGGGCTGCGGCGTGAGGCCGAGCAGGCCAAGCAACTCGGGTTCTACGGCAAAGCAGCCGTGCACCCCCGCCAAGCCCCCGTGATCCACGACGTCTTCACGCCCACCGAGGACGAGATCGCGCAGGCACGCGCCATCCTCGCCGCCGCCCGGGAGAGTGGACGGGGCATCACGTCTATTGGAGGGCAGATGGTCGGCACTCCCTTCTTCGCCGCGGCCGAGGCCCTTGTCCGTCAGGTAGACGGCTGATGCGACCGGTCGCCAGGTCAATCGGAGATTCACCATGAGCAGTGATCTTCCGTGCGGCTATCGCCACGTCACGGAGGGGCGAATCCGGGAGAACATCGGCCACGGCTATGACGAGTTCGTCATCGGTGTGACGATCGAGCACCGGCCGGGGAGGACGGTGACCGAAATGGACAACGTCTTGATCTCGACTCTGACCGGCAATGCGGCACCGATCCACACCGACGCCCACTACAGCAGCAAAACCGAGTGGGGTCGGATCTTGGTGTGCAGCGGCGTCACACTGAACATCGTCGCAGGAATGACCGTACGGAGCACCAGCGGCCTGACCGTTGGGAACCTCGGACTGGACGAGGTCAGGTTCGAAAATCCAGTTTTCGTAGGCGACACACTGTATGCGGAGACGGAAATCCTCGATCGCAGACTGTCGAAGAGCTGCCCGGAGAATGGAATCGTGACGTGTCGAACATCCGGCTGCAACGAGACGGGTAAGTGTGTGGTGCGTTTCATGCGGACCTTCCTCGTTCCGGCCGACCCCGAGGTCATCCGCGCCGCGACCAACTACTAGAAAGCTACCGATGAGCGAGCAGCTTTCCTTTGTAGCCGCGGCTGATGACGGATTGTGGCAGCAGTACGACAACCTGGCCACCAGGAGCTATGGCCACCCCGTAGGCGATATCAGTTACCTGCGCGAATATGCCGACCTCCGGGTGGCGACCCGAGCAGGCAGGGTCGTCGCCGGCGGACTCGGCCTGCTGGTCTCCCAGTTCTTCGGCGGCTCGCCGGTTCCCAGCGCGTGCCTCGGCGCCGGTTGTGTCGCCCCGGAGGAACGGGGCGAGCACCTGGCGACCCGCATGGTGGCCGAGCGGCTGCGCCCCCTCCAGGACAAGGGAGCAGTGATCTCCGTGATCTCGACGTCCTCGAACGGCTACGCCCGCCGATTGGGCTGGGAAGCGCCCGTGCACGTGTTCGCCTGGTCCATCACCACCGACGATCTGAAGCAGTCCTTTCCGGCCGGGGACCTCGAGATCGAGCACGGGCTTACGCTCGACGCGCGGGAACTACAGAGGAAACTCGCCGCACAATGGAACGGACCAGTCCTGCGACCAGACTGGTGGCCGTCATGGAAAGAGAAGAAGAGCGCCCTGACGACCTACCGCTTCAGCGGACCGGGACAATTCCCTGCCGGGCTGCTGACTCTCGCCATGAAACGGCGAGAGCGCCACGGTATGAACCTCGTGGTTCACGACTTCTGGGCGGCGAACGAGAGTGCGGTCGCGGCCATGCTGGCCTTCCTCGGCCGCCACAACACCCGGGCCGAGACCATCGAATTCCGGCGCGGCGCGCTACCGCCTTACCCCACGCTTCTGCACAACCTCCATCGCTGCCGGATGGTCGCAGAGGCGTGGCACCCGTGGATGCTGCGTATTCTCGATATCCCTGAAGCCGTTCGGCTCCGCGGGTGGCCGGTCGATCTCGACGCCACCGTGCCGATCGAGATCGAAAGCGAGAACGGCGGCGCCTGGGATCGCTACCTGCTCAGAATCGCCGGAGGATCGGCCGAGATCGGTTCCACGCGCGTTGCGAGCAGAGTGGCTTTTACCAGAAGGCAGCTCGCGGTCTGGTTCGCCGGCGGCTACAGAACCGTCACCGCGGCTCGCATGGCGGGAGTCCCCGGATCGGAAGATTTTCTTGCAACTCTCATCCGCAGTACGGCAGAACTCGAACCATGGCTACCCGACCATTTCTAGTGGCTTGTCACGACCACGACGCCGGGCAGCTGCGATGGTCTCCGGTTGCCGAGTCCGCTGGCCAGCACCGGGCTGGCCACGGCAATCGTCTCTGCGACCCCCCTTTGTGCTCAGACCCGCTCGATCCAGGTGCGCCACGGCTCCGAGCGCTACGGTGTGTCCAGTCACCTGCACTGAGGGGGGAAGTGATGAGTGACGGTCGGGTCGACCCTGCGCTGTACCGGCGTGATGATATGCGGGAGATCCTGATCGGGTGGGATATCGCGGGGTTGTACCGGGTGCTCAATGACGCCGGGCTCAGCCAGCGGCGGATCGCGGCTCGCACCGGGCAGCAGCAGTCGGAGGTGGGTGAGATCCTGTCGGGTCGTCGTGTGGTGGAGAACCATCGGGTGTTGCGGCGCATCGTCGGGGCTCTGGGTATCCCGCCGGAGATGATGGGTCTGTCCTGGTGGGGCCCGGACGGTACGTACCATGGGCCGGAGGGCGGTTACCCTGAGGGCGGCAGCCCGGAGGGGATGACTGCGGAGATGTTCCGTCGGCACCTGCTTGCGTTGGGCGGTGTGGCCTTGGCGGGCCAGCCGGTCCGGTATCTGGGTGAGCTGCTGGAGCTGCCCGGTGCCGCACCAGGACCGTTGCCCCTGCCGTCCCGGATCTCTGCGGTCCACGTGACGAAGGTGCACGAGCTGCGCCAGCGGCTCACTGACCTGAGCCGAACCTATGGGTCGGACCCGGAGATGAGCGGTGCTGCGGTGCGGTGGGCGCAGCGGCTGCTGGGCGTGCCGGGTGCCGAGCCGGTCACCCAGGCACTGCTGGTGGCGGTAGCAGAGCTGCAGATCCACGCCGGTTATACCGGGTTCGATGCCGGTCTCTATGAACAGGCCATGTACTACTGGGCGGGTGCGTTGGAGCTGGCGACGCAGGCCGGTGACGCCTATCTGCAGGCCCTGGCGTTGACCTATGCCGGGCTGGCCACCGTGGAACACGGTCATCCCCAGGACGGGCTGAAGCTGCTGCAGTGCGCACAGGCCAAGTCGTGGGACATCCCATCGGGCGACGAGCGCGCGGTGGCGCCCGGCGTGGAAGCGCGGACGGCCGTGGAAGCATGCGTGCTCGCGGACTCGGCTATTGCGCTGGATCTGCTCGGTGCCCGGGAGGCGGCCGACCGGGCGCTGGGCGAGTCGCGGCAGCTGTGGACACCTGGCCGCACCGACGTCAGCGTTGATCTGGACAAGGTGGGCACGCTGTTGCAGCTCTCCCGCGGGCGGCTGGATACCGCGGAGCAGTTCGCAGCGGCGTCGGTGCGGCGGTGGGAGAGCGTCAGCAACCAGCGGGCCAGCACCGTTGCCGGCATCCTCCTGTCCACCGTGCACGTCCGGGCCAGTGAACACGACGGTCTACAACTGGCCCACAGTGCCCTCACCAGGGTGACCAAGTTCAGCTCGGTCCGGGCCCGCGAGCAGTACCTCACCCCGTTGGCCGTCGCGTTGGAGGCCCGCAAGGGTGACGACGCCCAGTACCTGGCCCGGATGACCCGCCAGATCATCACCACCCGGACCTGAACCGGCATGACCGACTACGGCCATGCCGACCTTGACCGCGGCGAGTGATCAGCTCCGCGCGTCCTGTAGGTGTGGGCGCCCGAAGTCGAAGCTGAAAAAATAGCGGTTCCAGTGGTGCACAATTACGGTGAGTTGGGGGCTTGACGTTGGTGGTGTTCGTCTAGTTCTGAGCGCCATCTGGCGTGGTGGCGGTCGTAGTGCACGGGGCCTTGCCGGAATGTCGAGAGGTCTAGTGCGATCAGGGCCTGGTACGCCTCGGTGGGCAGGTCGGCCTCTAGGACGATCTGCAGTCGGGTCACGGCATCCTGTAGCACCAGGACCTGCTCGGACGGTGCTGTCGTGCGCTTGGCGCCGAACACCCGGCCGACCAGGTGCTTGAGGCCTTGGGCGACGTCCTGAGCGGCGGCCGAGCCCAGACCGCTGAGCAGGGCCTGCAACGGCAGCGTGGCCAGCACCAGCCAGTGCAGTTGCTCCAGCCCGCGGCGAGTGGGGACCATCCGGATGCGCGCGATGACATTGAGGTCACCAAATGCCTCGGCGATCGCTAGTTCCTGCTGCGTCGAGACCTCGGCGGTGACCAGGACCTCCGCGGCCAGCGATTCCACGTCTACCGGGCGTGGTCGTCGAGGGTCAAGGCGGCGCGGAGCCGGTGCGGGCTCATCAGGCCGGTCGTCGGCCGCCCGGCGCGCTGGGTTTGCAACAGAGTGGCTTCGATGTCGTCGACCGTGCTGCGCAGTTCGGCGCGGACGGCCCGATCACTGGACGCGGCGGCGTCGCGCGGGCTCAGCTCACCGATCACACCGGGAGTGTCCAGCCAGCTGGTCTCGGCGTTGCGGCCCACTTCGCTGGCGTCAGCAGTGGAGCCGAGATCGAGGAAGTAGTTTTCCACGATCATGGTTCGGGCTGGGCGGCCGTCGGGTGCTGGGCTGACCCGCTCGGTGCGCCGGTCCTGCTCGACGGCCTCCGGGGCGACGTCACGCAGCTGCGTCTCGAGTTCGGCCAACCGGGCCGGTGAGTTCGCGGTGAGGGTGAAGTCGTCGCCGGTCCGGTGGATCTGCCCGAGGTTGAGCACCCGGCCGTCGGGCAGCTGCCGGTGCCAGTCGACCACCTCGTCGCCGGTCTGGGTCAGCTGCGTGACGAGGCGCTCGAAGGTCCGCTGCGGGTCGGGCACCCGGTAGGTGACGCTGCAGTCGTGCAGGTCGTCGCCGTCACTGTTGCGCAGCTGGACAGGGGGCTCCGGAGCGAAGAAGTCCGCGAGCTGGATGATCGACGGGCCGGACGCCAGCAGGCTGAGCAACTCGCGACGGCGATGGCGGGCGACGTGCACGGGCAGCGCGAGCATCCGCGGCTCGGTGCCGTCGTGCAGCAGCCGGCCGCAGAACAGCTCCAGCCGCAGCGCGCACTCCGAGAACAGCTTGTCGGCCAGCTGGATCGGGTCGCCATCGGGCAGGGCGCGCAGCGTGACGCCGGTGCCCGGGGTGACGTCGAGGGTCTCGTAGAGAGTCACCGGGATCTGCCGCCAGGCTTCGATGAGGTCGCATTCATCGCTGCGCAGCCAGGGACCTCGGGTGGTCAGGAACCTCTCCACCAGGCCATCCTGGAACAGGGCCACGTCCAAGAAGAACATCATGCACTGCGACGCGTCCTCGACGCGGTCGACCAGCGGCATGAGCATCTCGAGACCGGGTGCACGTTCGGTGTAGGTGCCCAGCAGCGCGTAGACGAGCTGGGCCCGCGCGGCCAGGGCAGGCACTGCCGCACGCCGGCAGCAGACCTTGAACTTGCGGCCCGAGCCGCACGGGCACGGGCTGTTGCGGCCGGCCTCCAGCGTGGTCGTGTCGATGGCCTCGCTCAGCCCCGGTCGCAGTGGGCTGGGATGCTCGGCGCGCCGCAGGTATCGGTCTGCGGTGGGGTAGTCCCCGCGCGCGGCGGCGTACTGGGCCGCGTCGTGCAAAGCCGGCTCCAGGCCGGGACGCAGCGCCAACGCCTCCTCGAGCAGGTCACGAGCTGTCACGCAGTCCCCTGCGCCTTCCGCGGCGCGGGCGGCGATGAGCGCAACCGCGGCCTTCTCCTCCCGGCCCCGGGCCTGCGACCGCAGCGCGGCCAGTTGTGGCTCGATCACCCCGCCGAGTGCGGTGTGACACTCGATCCGTCCGGACAGCGCGCTCAGCGCGTCGTCGGTGGCGCAGGCCAGCGCAGTGCGCAGGAGCCGGGTCTGCTCCGCATCCGGCGGCTGCTGGCCGGTGAGGGTCGCTACCACCGTCTCGATGTCGATGAGCTGGTCATTCTCGGCAGGCACCCGGGCAGGTTAGCCGACTGCGCCATCCGCTGCATCAGGGTCCGGCATGCTGGGTGCTGTGAGTCCGCGGGTCCTGGTGGTCGATGACGAGCCCGGGGTTCGGCGCGCGCTGGAGCGGGGGCTGCGCGCCGAGGGGATGCAGGTGGTCACCGCATCCGACGGGCCCAGTGGGCTGCGCGCGGCGCTGACCGGCGGTTTCGACGCGGTGCTGCTGGACATCATGCTGCCGGGCCTGTCCGGGTACCGGGTGTTGGAGCGGCTGCGGGCGGCCGGGGTGGCTACTCCGGTGCTGCTCGTCTCGGCCAAGGACGGTGAGATCGACCAGGCTGATGGGCTGGACCTCGGTGCCGACGGTTACCTGGTCAAGCCGTTCTCGTTCGTGGTGCTGGTGGCCCAGCTGCGCGCTGTGCTGCGCCGGCACACCGACCAGCGCCGGGAGACGGTGCTCACCCTGGGTGACCTGGTGATCGACCCGGCGCGGCGGCGAGTGAGCTGGGCCGGCCAGCCGGTGGAGCTGTCACCGCGAGAGTTCGCGGTGCTGGTGGCGCTGGCCCGCCGGGCTGGCAGCGTGCTGAGCAAGGACGAGCTGCTGCGCGCCGTGTGGGGCGACGAGCGGGCCGCCAGCCGCAACGTCGTGGAGGTCTACGTCGGGTACCTGCGCCGCAAGCTGGACACCGTCGGGGCCGGTGCGGTGCTGCGGACAGTGCGTGGGCACGGCTATGCGATCGGTGCGCTGGACGGACCGTGAACGCGTTACGTCGAGTATGGGTGGCCCGCCCGTTGCCGCTCCGGGTCGCCGCGGTGGTCACTTTGGCGGGCTTGGTGCTGTTGTTGCTGCTGGCCAAGGCCTCGACCGCGGTGGTGGCGCGGACGCTGACCGACGCCCTGGACGGTGATCTCGCTGCGGCGGTCAGCGCGGCGGTACCCGCCGTGACGGCCGGGCTTTCCGCTCCGCAGCCACTGGGCGGTGAGGTCCGGGTCCGGGTGCTGGACCGGGCCGGCGCACCCGTCGACGGGGCCGGGCCGGCGCCACTGTCCGCGCCGGACATCCGGCGGCTGCTGGCCGGGCAGGCCGCGTGGACGTTCCAGCCCGACCGACCCGGTGACCCGACCCGCTGGTCCGGGCGGGTGGTCAGCGCTCCGGACGGCACACCCCGGCTAATCGTGGCCGGCGCCGAGTCGATCGCGCACGCGACGCTGATCGGGCGAGCCGCGGCGGTGCTCGCGGTGGCTGCCATGCTGGCCGCGCTGGCGATGGGGGCGGCCGGCTGGGTGGCCGCCTGGTTCGCGTTGCGCCCGGTGGCCCGGATGCGGGAGGCGGCCACGGAGCTGCCGGCGGGACAGCGGTTGCCGCTGCCGGCGGCCCGAGACGAGCTGCGCGCGCTGGCCCAGGCGCTCAACGACCTGCTGGACCGGCGGGACTCGGCGACCCAGCGGCTGCGCCGGTTCACCGGGGATGCCGCCCACGAACTGCGCTCGCCGGTCGCGGCGATCCGCGCGCAGGCCGAGGTGGCGGTGGTCCACCCGGATCCGGACCTGGCCGGGGCGACGTTGCAGGACGTCGCCGGCGAGGCGCAGCGGTTGTCCGCGCTGCTCGATGACCTGCTCGCGCTGGCCAGATCCGATGCCGGCGAGCGGTTGCCCGCCGAGGCCGTCGACCTCGCCGAGGTGGCCCGGGGCGCAGCTTCCCGCGCGCGGCCCGGGCAGGCCGAGGTCGCGGTTCGGGTGACCGCCCCGGCACCGGCGGTCCTGTACGCCGCACCCAGTGACGTCGCCCGGGTGCTGGACAACCTGCTGGCCAACGCCGTGCGGCACGCTCAGCACACGGTGCGGGTCGCGGTCTTGCCGGGCACCGATGAGGTGCGCGTGCTCGTCGACGACGACGGGGCCGGGGTGCCCGTCGAGCACCGGGAGCGGGTATTCGACCGGTTCCACCGGGCGCAGGATGACCGGGACCGCAACACCGGCGGGACCGGTCTCGGCCTGGCGCTGGTCGCCGAGACGGTGCACCGCTACGGTGGCACCGCCCGGGTCGGGCAAGCCCCCGACGGCGGCGCCCGCTTCGAGCTGCACTGGCCCGTTGGCCGCCCTTCAAGAGCTACCAACCCGGCCTCGGAGCGCCGCTAACCGCTACCAACACCAGCTTGGCGCCGGCGGTAAGCCAGCCCGCGTCGCCGTGGCATGGTGGCACCACAATGCCCGCGTGAGCCGGAAAAGATCAGCGCTCTCGGGGTGACGAGCTGATAGGGAGGCGCACTGTGCTACGTCGCCACACCGAGCAGCCCCAAGCCGCCCCGATGGTGGTCGCGGCGGCAGTGCTGCAGGAGGGCCGGGTGCTCGCCCAGCAGCGGGCGTACCCACCCGCGACCGCGGGCCGGTGGGAGCTGCCGGGCGGGCGAGTCGAGCCGGATGAGAGCGTCCGGGACGCGCTGATCCGGGAATGCCGCGAGGAGCTCGCCGTTGAGATCGTGCCGGGCGAGCAGCTCGGGCCGGACGTGCCGCTACCCGGGGGTGCCGTGCTGCGGGTGCATCTCGCGCGGCTGGCCGACCCGACCGCGCGGCCGGTCCCCGTCGAGCACGCCGCCCTGAGCTGGGTGGACCTCGCAGACCTGCCCACCCTGGACTGGCTAGCCCCCGACCGCACCATCCTCCCCCACCTCCTGGCGTGCTCACCGCGATAAGCATCCATGTCGCGCTTCAGACGGGGTCCAGTACCGCGATAAGCATCCATGTCGCGCTTCAGACGGGGTCCAGTACCGCGATAAGCATCCATGTCGTGCTTCAGGCGGGGTTCTGTCGCGACTCGGGTGCCGTTCAGTACTGGCGGGTGCGGGGGGACGGGTCGGGGTGGGCGGGTAGCGTGGGTGTTTCCGGCGCTTATTGAGGAGTTTTCGCGTGCCCACCGTCGCCCCCGCGCGCATGCGCACCGACCTGCGCAACGTTGCCATCGTCGCGCATGTCGATCATGGTAAGACGACGCTTGTCGACGCCATGCTGCGCCAGTCCGGTGCGGTCAGCGGACGCAGCGACGTGGATCGCGTGTTGGACTCCGGTGACCTGGAGCGGGAGAAGGGCATCACGATCCTGGCCAAGAACACCGCGGTCGTCTGGGCCACACCGGACGGGCCGGTCACCATCAATGTGGTCGACACGCCCGGGCACGCCGATTTCGGCGGTGAGGTGGAGCGTGGCCTGTCCATGGTGGACGGTGTGCTGCTGCTCGTCGACGCCAGCGAGGGGCCGTTGCCGCAGACCCGCTTCGTGCTTCGCAAGGCACTCGCGGCGCACCTGCCGGTGGTGTTGGTGGTGAACAAGGTGGACCGGCCGGATGCCCGGATCGCGGAGGTGGTCGACGAGACGCACGACCTGCTGCTGGATCTCGCCGCGGACCTGGAGACCGCTGCCGCCGAGTCCGTGCTGGACATGCCGGTGCTCTACGCCAGCGCCCGGGCCGGGCGGGCCAGCCGGAACCGACCGGGCGACGGTGAGCTACCCGACGCCGAGGACCTCAGACCGCTGTTCGACACCATTCTCGAGCACGTGCCGCCCCCTGCGGGCGATGCCCAGGCACCGTTGCAGGCGCACGTCACCAATCTTGACGCCTCGACGTTTCTGGGCCGGATCGCGCTGTGCCGGATCCGCGCCGGGCGGCTGCACAAGGGGCAGACCGTGGCGTGGTGCCGGGAGGACGGATCGACCCGGCAGGTCAAGATCACTGAACTGCTGCGCACCGAGGGGCTCACTCGGGTCCCAGCGGCCAGCGCGAAGGCCGGTGATCTGATCGCCATCGCGGGAATCGCGGAGATCACCATCGGCGACACTCTCGCCGACCTCGAGGATCCACGCCCACTGCCGCGGATCACCGTGGACGAGCCGGTGATCGCGATGACGATCGGGATCAACACCAGCCCGCTGTCCGGCCGCGGCGGGGGCAGTAAGCTCACCGCCCGCCTGGTCCGTAACCGGCTGGACGCCGAGCTGGTCGGCAATGTCAGCATCCGGGTGTCGCCGACCGGCTCCCCGGACACCTGGGAGGTGCAGGGCCGCGGTGAGCTGGCGCTGGCGGTGTTGGTGGAGACCATGCGGCGAGAGGGTTTCGAGCTGACCGTCGGCAAGCCTCAGGTCGTCACCCGCATCGTGGACGGCACGGTGCAGGAGCCGTTCGAGCAGCTCACCGTGGACGTGCCCGAGGAGCACCTCGGTGCCGTGACCGAGCTGCTGGCCGCCCGCAAGGGCCGGGTGGAGCAGCTGGGTGCGACGTCGGGCGACGGCTGGGTGCGGCTGGACTTCACGGTGCCCTCGCGCGGGCTGATCGGTTTTCGCACCGAGTTCCTCACCACCACCCGCGGCACCGGCATCGCCCACCACGTCTTCGACGGCTACCGCCCGTGGGTCGGCGAGCTGCGAACCCGTCGCTGCGGGTCGCTGGTCGCCGACCGGTCCGGCTCGGTCACCGGCTACGCACTGGCTCAGCTGGCTGATCGGGGCACCTTCTTCGTGGAACCCGGCGCGGCCGTCTACACCGGGATGGTGGTCGGTGAGAACCCCCGCGCTGAGGACATGGACATCAACGTCTGCCGAGAGAAGAAGCTCACCAACATCCGTTCCTCCGCCGGTGACGAGCTGGAGCGGCTGGCCAGGCCCCGCAAGCTCGGGCTGGAGGAGGCGTTGGAGTTCTGTGCCGCCGACGAGTGCGTCGAGGTGGCGCCGGAGGTGGTGCGGGTGCGTAAAGCTGTCCTGGACGCCACCCAGCGCGGTCGGCAGCGGGCCCGGGAACGGGCGGCGCGGTCGTAGCCGGGATATCCGCTACCGGTGTGCTGTCCGTCCTACGGCACCATACTGCCTCGTGAGAACGCCCGTTGCTGTGCTGATCGCCGGCGTGGTGCTCGCCGCGTGCACCGGGCAACCGCGCCCGCCGACCGCAGCGGGCAGCGTCTCAGTGCGGGCCCCGGTTACCGCGCGGGAGCTGGTGTTCGGGGTGGACCGGCTGGTCAGCGGCTTCAACCCGCATACCCTGGCCGATCTGACACCGGTCTCGGCAGCGGTCGCCGGCCTGCTGCTGCCCTCGGCGTTTCACCAGACACCGGCGGGGCAGTGGATTCTCGATCACACGCTGCTGAGCTCTGCCGAGGTCAGCAACACCGCGCCGTTCACCGTCACCTACCGGATCCGGCGGGACGCGCAGTGGTCGGACATCACCCCCATCGCCGCTGAGGACTTCGGTTACCTCGCCACGCAGATGCGCAGCCGGCCCGGCGTGCTGGACTCGGCCGGCTACCAGCTGATCGACCAGGTGGTCTCGCGAGACGGCGGCAAGACCGCCGAGGTGGTCTTTCACCGGCCCTACGCCGGCTGGCGGACCCTGTTTCGGCACCTGCTGCCGGCGCACCTGCTCAAGGATGCGCCGGGTGGCTGGAGCAAGGGCCTCGACGCCGGTTTGCCGGTCTCCGGCGGCCCGTTCGCGATGGTCTCGGTCGACCAGGCCCGCGGGGAGATGGTGCTGGCCCGCAATGATCGGTACTGGGACACCCCGGCGCAGGTGGACCGGATCCTGTTCCGCCAGGGCAGTGACGCGGCGCTGGCGGAGGCGCTGCGCACCGGTGGCGCGCAGGCCGCGCTGTTCGGCCGCCCCAATGCCATCACCGAGTCGGTGCTGCGTGCCGCGAATCCGGCGCTGACCCCGGTCGTCGTGCCGCAGCCGGTGCTGGTCTCGGTGCTGCTGCGACCGGCCAGCCAGGTGCTGGACGATCAGCGGGTGCGCACCGCGGTGGCCGCGGCACTGGACCGTCCCGCGCTGATCGCCACCGGTGTCGCCAGCGGTCCGTCCGCGGCGCTGCGGGCCGACTCCGAGGTGCTCGCCCCGTCGGCGCCGGGTTACCGGGCCACCGCGCCGGCGGCCGGGGTCCCGGTGTCGCCGGATCCGGACACCGTGCGCCGGTTGCTCACCGACGCCGGGTACACCCGGGGCCCAGCGGGCTGGGAACGCGCGGGGCGGCCACTGCGGCTGGTGGTGGCGGCGCCGGCGGATCGCGAGCCGTACGGGACGCTCGCCGCGCGGGTGGCCGACCAGCTTCGGGCCGCCGGGATCGAGGCGCAGTTGCGCGAGGTCGACCCCGATGAGCTGTTCGGCAGCCTGCTCGGTCCGCAGCCGGCGGCTGACATCCCAGGAATCGACATCGTGGTGCTGCCGCAGCCGGTAGCCGGTCATCCGGCCAGCCAGTTGGCGTCCTGGTACGGCTGCCCGCTGGTGGTGCCGGCCAGGCTGGCCCCCGCGCCACCCAACCCGGCGGGATCGTGTGACCTGACCCTGCAGCCGCTCATCGAACGGGCACTCGTCCAGGATGGCCCGATCGCCCCGGCGGTCGAGGCGGCGCTGTGGGAACGGGCCGTCACGATCCCGCTCTACCAGCAGGTCTCGCTCCTGGTCAGCACAAGCCGGCTGCCCGACCTGGCGCCGGGGACAGCGCTGGAAGGTCCGTTCGACGACGCCGCGCGCTGGCAGCTGCGCCAGTAGCCGAAGGAGGTCTCCTTGGCGCAGAAGTGGAGTCGGGTTCCGCACCTGATCAGCCTTCTGGTGTGCCTCATCCTCGTGGTCACCGGCTGCGTGGCGGCCGGCGGGACCGATCCTCCGGACGGCCGCGGCGGTGGACCGGCGCAGACGGCTGCGCGCGGCGACAACGGAGACGCAACGTATACCGCTCCGCAGACCCCACCCGGACCTGAGATCGTCATCGCACACGACGCGCCTTACTCCGCGTATAACAACAAGACGGCGCAGGCGAACAACGACCCGAACAACGCCTTGGTGCTCAACCAGGTGCTGGCAGACCCGTTCGTCGTCGACGGAAATGGCAATCTCCTGCTCAACTCCGACGTCCTGGTGTCAGCTGAGCTGACGTCGCGGGATCCCCAGGTCGTCACGTATCAGATCAAGCCGAACATCACCTGGTCGGACGGCCGGTCGTGGAACTGTCACGATTTCTACCTGGCCTGGCTCGCCGGGAGTGGTAAGTCGCCGTATTTCACCCCGGTGACCACCCGGGGATATGAGCGGGCGACTGCCGAGTGCCGCGATGAGAACACCTTCGTCGAGACCTATCAGGCACCCTACGCCGATTGGCGGCGAAACTATATTCAAGGCGCCGTCCTGCCGGCGCACATCCTGGAACGAGAAACCGGGATCGTCGATATCACCGCACTGAGCCCGCAGTCCGCACCGGCCGATCTGAAAAAGGCCGGCGACTTCTGGAACAAGAGATGGACCGGTTTCGACGCCGGCACGATGCCGGGATCGGGCCCCTACCGGATCGGCAGCTCCACGCCGGGCCGGCAGACCGTGCTGACCCGCAACGAGGAGTGGGTGGGCAATCCCGGAGGCCCGGAGCGGATTGTGCTCACGTCCGTCGACGGCACCGCGGCAGTGGCCGGCCTGCAGGACCGGCAGTTCAGTGTGGTGCAACCGCCGGCCGATCCACTGCTGGCGGATCGGCTGCGCGCACTGGCGGGCCAGGCAGTGACGTTCGCGGCGCGGGGCGGATCCACCGTCGATCACTTGGACCTCAATCCGGCTGGTGCGCTGTTCAAGGATCCTGTTGTCCGGACCGCTTTCGCCCAGTGCGTCGACCGCAACAAGCTGGTCGACGAGGTGGTCCGCGGTGTGCTCCCGGAGATGCAGCCGCTGGGAAGTCTCGCATTTCTTCCGGGGGATGCGGCCTACGATGATCTCTACTCCGAGAAGATGGTCGCCGACGCGCGCAAAGCGCAGGTGACGCTGGAGCGGGCGGGGTGGGTGTTGGGCCGCGACGGCGTGTACTCCCGGGGCGGTCAGCGCCTTTCTTTCGCTATCAGCCACGATGCCTCGCCAGATCATGCCCGGGAGGTCGAGCTCATCCGCACGCAATGCCGGCAGGCCGGGATGGAGATCGTCGACGGTGCCACTCCGGTGGGTCTGGGCGAGGCGCTTGCCCGCGGAGCGTTCGACGTCGCCCTGACGACGAGCCCGGGTACTCCGCGAGGGTGGTCCCTGACTGACCGCTACGCGACCAACAGCAAGCTCAACTACCAGCACTACACCAACCCCGCGGTCGACGCCGCACTGCGCATTGCGCAGACAGAATACGCTGAGTCCACCCAGACGGATGCTCTGCGCGAAGCTGATCGGCTCCTCGCCGATGACCTGGTATCACTGCCACTATTCCAGGTGCCAATAATCTGGGCTTACACCAACAACATCGACAACGTCTACCGCCACCCCTCCACCGGCGTCACCTGGAACGCCAACGAGTGGAAGGTGGGGTAACCCGCCGCAATCCGGGGACAGAACGCAGTAATGCGGGCTCGCTCGACTGCAATCTGGGGACAGATTGCCTGGCCGTTAGGTGGGGTCGCTGCCGTGTAGGGCGGCGTACCAGAGGGCCAGGGTGGCGGTGAGGGCGGTGGTGCAGGTCCAGGTGATCATCCCGCCGCCGTCCAGGAAGACCCAGAGCAGGCCGACGATCGGGGCGGGGGTGGTCAGCACTGCGTCGGCCCGCAGCTGGCGGCCCCAGCTGGGGGTGGCGGCGCCGGCGTCGGGACGGGCGGGGTTGTCGATGCGCCGGCCCCGGGGCTCGGCGGTCCGGCTCGGGCCGGACGGATCCAGCCAGACTCCGCCGACCTCGGCGGCAGCCAGCCCGCGACGCCGGGGATCGCCGTGCAGCTGGACCAGGCAGGGGGCCGGCAGCGTCGCCAGGATCGGGTCGAAGTGCACCGGGATCCAGCGTGGCGGCGCGTCCAGCTCGAGCCAGGATCGGGTGATCAGCCCAGACTGCACCCGAACCCGACGCACCAATACCGGTTGCCCGGGTCCGCGGCGCAGCCGCCACCGGCTGACCACCTGCCACCCGGCGGTGCTCAGCACGATCGTCGCGATCAGGCCGCTGAAGGCCAGCCCAGAGGCAGCGCGGTCCACCGCGGCCAGCTCAGTGCTGCCGGGGATGAACACGGTGCTGAGTTCGCGGGGATCGTAGGCGACCTCAGTGCGGGCCCCCACCGGTGGCGCCGGCACCCCCAGCGCCACGGTGCCGGTTCGGGGTACCCCGGCTGCCGACCAGCGGAGGTCGACGGTCCGGTCCCCGGCCCGAACGATCTCGCCGCAGGCACGTGCGGTGGCCCCGGTGACCCGGACACCGACGGTGGCCAGCGTCCAGACCGACAGGCCCGCAATGAGCCCGCAGACCAGCAGGACCAACGCGGACGTGCCCGCCCCGTACCGCAACGCTCGGCTGCGGCCGGGGCGGGCCCGCCGAGTCACCGAATGAAGCCGATATCGGTGTAGATCGGGCTGGTGATGGCGAATGCCCCGGCGTTGGCGATGCCATCGCGGACCGCGACCACGTCGGGACGCTGGTAGAGCATCAGCGAGTGTCCGGTCTGCCAGATCTCCTGGTCGATCCGGTTCGCCAGCTCGATCTTGCGGGCCGGGTCGAACTCGCTGGTGACCTGAGCGAACAGGTCGTTGATGGTGTCGTTGCCGATACCACCGAAGTTCTGCTGGGTGTCACCCCTGGTGGCGTAGATCGAGCTCTTGGTCGCGGTCGGGAAGGGAACCCCGATCCAGGCGAAGTGGGTGATATCGAAGTTTCCCGGAATGACGTGCTTGTCGAAGAAGTCACCCGACGGCACTGAGACGATGTCGACTTTCACGCCGATCTCGGCGAGGAACTGCTGCACCTGGCGGGCCTCCTGCTCGGCCCTCGGCGTCTGGGTCGGGATCACGTCCCGGATCACCAGCTCTTGGCCGTTCTTGCGCCGGGTGCCCGGCCCCTCCCGGGTCCAGCCCAGGGCGTCGAGCATTCTGGACGCTTCGGCCGGGTCGTAGGCGATGAGCTGCGAGTTGTCCTGGTAACCCTGCATGGTCTGGACGTAGATGTGGTTGCCCAGCGGTCGGGAACCCGGCACGATCCGGCCGATCAGTGCGTCGGTGATGGCTTGCCGGTTGATGCCTTTCTGGATGGCGATGCGCAGCTGCTGGTCGGCCAGGATGGTGCCGGGCCGACCGTTGAACGTGAGGTGCTGGTAGCGCGGGGCCAATGCTCTGCGCACCGTCACCCCGGGTGTGCTCTGCGCTCTGGTGAAGGGATTGATCTCGGGGCCGATGTCGACGTAGTCGGTCTCGTTGTTGGCCAGCGCGTCGAACTGCGCCTCCCGGGGGATGTTGCGGAAGATGATCCGCTCCAACCGGGGTGTGCGCCCCCACCACTTCTCGTCGCGCACCACGGTGATGGTGTTGGCGGTCCGATCGATCTGCGCCACCTTGAACGGGCCCGCGGTGACGGGTAGGCCCTGGGTCCAGCCGGTGTTGAATATCGCCGGACTCGTATTGGTGGCGGCCGGGTACAGCGGGTCGAAGATGGTCTGCCAGTCGGTGAAGGGAGTCGCGAAGGTCACCACGGCCTGCTTGTCCGACGTTCCCCGTTCGACCGACGCGATGTCTTTGTAGCCCGTGTCGGACGCGATCAGAAATGCCTTGTCGGCGCCGTTGAGGGCCTGCCACTGGGCGCGGAAATCCTGCCAGGTCATCGGTGTGCCGTCGCTCCAGGTGGCCTCATCCCGCAAGGTGTAGGTCACCACCTGCGGGTTAGTGCCGGTCAACGTGGCCGACGTGAGATAGTCCGCATTGATCTTCACGGTGCCGTCGGATTGGGCCAGATAAAGGAACGGGACCAGGGCGCCGAGCACGCGGTGGTTGTTCGCCTCCGTCCCGTCGACCTGGTTGTAGTTGAACTGGGGCGGCATGAGGTCGATCGTCCACCGGAAGGTGCCGCCGTCGCGCAACGTCTCGGCCGGTGCCGCTCCGATGTCGATGGCGCCGACCTGGACAGCCGGCCCGCCCGTGCCGCCACCCCCACCGCAGCTCACCAGCACCAGCAGCAATGCCGCAGCCAGCACTCCCAGCAGCCGTTGTCGCATCGCCCACCCTTTCATTGTTCTCACAGCACCGCGTGTGCCGCCGCATAATGGCAGGCAGCCTCATGCCCGGGCGCGCCCCGCTGCTCCCGAGTAGGTTCCTCGACCTCGCAGCGTGCCTGCAGCTCGGGGGGCAGTGCGACGTAGCGCAAACAGCGGGAGCGAAACCGGCACCCCGACGGCACGTCGGCCGGGCTGGGCAGATCGCCGGTCAGCAGGATCCGTTCCCGGGCCCGCTCCTTGGCCGGGTCGGGGATCGGTATCGCCGACAGCAGCGCCTGGGTGTACGGATGCTGCGGCGCGCTGTACACCACGTCGACGGGTCCGATCTCGATGATCTTGCCCAGGTACATCACCGCGACCCGGTCGGCGATGTGGCGCACCACCGCGAGGTCGTGCGCGACGAAGAGCATGGCCAGGCCCAGCCGGGCCTGCAGCTCCTCGAGCAGGTTGACCACTCCGGCCTGGATCGAGACGTCCAATGCGGACACCGGCTCATCGAGCACGAGCACCTTGGGCTCCAGCGCCAGTGCCCGGGCGATCGCGATGCGCTGGCGTTGCCCCCCGGAGAACTCCGCGGGGTAGCGGCTGGCGTGGTCGGCCCGCAGCCCCACCAGCTGCAGCAGCTCCGGGACCCGCCGCCGGGTCTCCGCGCTCGGCACCCCATGGGTGCGCAGTGGCTCGGCCAGCAGGTCGAACACCGGTAACCGCGGGTCCAGCGAGGCGACCGGATCCTGGAACACCACCTGCAGGTCCCGGCGCAGCTGCATCCGCCGCCGCCGGTCCAGCGTGGACACATCGGTGCCGAGCACCTCGACCCGTCCGGACGGCGGCGCAGTCAGGTTGAGGATCTCCATCAGGGTGCTGGTCTTGCCGCACCCGGACTCACCGACCAGGCCCAGCGTCTCCCGTTCCCGCAGCTCGAAGGAGACGTCATCCACCGCCCGCACCGTGCCCACCCGCCGCCGCAGAACCGTCCCCTTCAACACCGGGTAATGCCGCACCAGCCCCTCCACCCGCAACACCACTCGTGATTGCGTAACAGTGTTATGGCACTTAATGCCACTCACGAGCGGCGCCGGAGGCGCCGCATCGCTGCGGTGGCAGGCGCACAGGTGGGGGGCGGAGACCGGTAAGAGGTCCGGCTCGACGATCCGGCAGTGGTCGATCACCAGGGGGCACCGTGGGGCGAACGGGCAACCGGTGCCCAGCCCGACCGTCGACGGGGGTTGGCCCTCGATCGGGACCAGCGGCACGCGCTGCCCTGCGTCCACCCGGGGGATCGAGCCGAGCAAGCCCCGGGTGTAGGGCATCCGGGGGTGGGAGAAGATGTCGTCCACCGGCCCGGTCTCCACGGTGCGCCCGGCGTACATCACCTGCACCCGGTCGGCGAACCCGGCGACCACCCCGAGGTCGTGGGTGATCAGCACGATCCCGGCCCCGGTGACCTCCCGGGCGGTGGCCAGTACGGCCAGCACCTGGGCCTGCACGGTGACGTCCAGCGCGGTGGTGGGCTCGTCGGCGATGATCAGGTCCGGGTCGTTGGCGATCGCCAACGCGATCACCACGCGTTGCCGCATACCGCCGGAGAACTCGTGCGGGAACGCCCGGGCTCGCCGTGCCGCGTCCGGGATCCCGACCAGGTCGAGCAGTTCCACGGCCCGGGCGCGAGCAGCCGGACGTGACAGCGTGCCGTGCACCCGCAGCGCCTCGGCGACCTGGTCACCCACGGTGTACACCGGCGTCAGCGCCGACAGCGGGTCCTGGAAGATCATCGCGATGCGCCGGCCGCGGATCTGGGACAGCTCGGCGTCCGAGCGTCCCAGCAGCTCACGGCCCTGGAAGCGGATCGACCCGGTGATCTTGGCCTGCGGCGGCAGCAGGCTCATCACGGCCAGTGAGGACACCGACTTGCCGGAGCCGGACTCGCCGACGATCCCGAGTGCCTCACCGGGTCCGACCTGGTAGCTCAGCCCCCGCACCGCGGTGACCCGACCTTCCTCGGAGGGGAACGACACCGCGAGGTCGGTCACCTCCAGCACCGGCGTGGTCACCGTGCTATCTCCGGTTTCCGCGAGTAGAGGTCGGGTCGAGCGCATCGCGCAGCCCGTCGCCGACGAAGTTCACCGACAGCACGGTGAGCGCCAGCAGCCCGCCGGAGAACAGGAACAGCCAGGGGAAGGTCAGTGCGGAGTTGGTGCCCGACGCAATCAGCGTGCCCAGCGAGACGTCCGGCGGTTGCACCCCGAAGCCGAAGTAGCTCAACCCGGTCTCCAGCAGGATGGCGGCACCGACCGTGATCGTCGCGTCGATGATCAGCAATGAGGCCATGTTGGGCACGATGTGCCGGGCGATGATCCGCCACGGCGGCACCCCCATGAAGCGGGCCGCCAGGACGAACTCGCGCTCACGCAGCGACAGGGTCATGCCCCGCACGATCCGTGCGGAGATCATCCACGCGAAGGCGGCCAGCAGCCCGACGAAGATCAGCCACGTCGAGCCCCGGAACGCCGGGGACAGGATCGCGATGATCAGGAAAGCGGGCAGCACCAGCAGCAGGTCCACCACCCACATCAAGACCCGGTCCACCCACCCACCGAAGTATCCGGCGGTAGCGCCGACCACCGCGGCCAGACCGGTGGAGATGAGCCCGACCAGCAGCCCGATCGTCAGGGACTTCTGCAAGCCGCGCAACGTCTGGGCGAACACATCCTCACCGATCTGGGTGGTGCCGAACCAGTGCTGCGCCGACGGTGGCTGCAGGTAGGCGGTGGCGTCCTGCTCGGCGTAACTCCACGGGGTGAGCAGTGGACCCAGGAACGCCAACGCGTACAGCAGCAGCACGCAGGCCAACCCGAAGACCGCCAACCGCTGGCGCAGGAAGCGGCGTGCCACCAGCCGTCCCCTGGTCGACGACCCGGTGACGGCCCCGTCCGGGGCGCCGGGCAATGCCGCGACGGGATGCGGGTTGGTGATGGACGCAGACACCGGCTACCTCCTCTGACTCAGATCCTGATCCGTGGGTCGAGCGCGGCGTAGAGCACGTCGGACAGCCAGCCCGAGAACAGCACCAGCACTGCCACGAACAGCGTCACCGTCGCGACGATGTTGGTGTCGTTCTGCTGCACGCCGTAGACGAACCAGTCACCCATCCCGTACCAGCCGAAGATCCGCTCGGTGTAGACACCGCCGACGATCAGCAAGCCGATCCCGAAGGCGAACAGGGTGGCCATCGGGATCAGCGCGGTGCGCAGCCCGTGCGTGACCAGGGCCCGGCGGCGGGTCAGCCCCTTGGCCTGCGCGGTGCGCAGGAAGTCACTGCCCAGCACGTCGAGCATGGCGCTGCGCTGGTAGCGGCTGTAGTAGGCGATCTGGCCCAGGGCGATGGCCAGCGTCGGCAGCACCAGATGCGACAGCCGGTCGAGCACAGCGGCACCCCCGCTGCCCTGGAAGCCGGGGGTGGCCTCGCCGGTGAAGTAGAGCACGGTCGTGCCTGCCGCGGCGTTGAGCTGTAGACCGCCGAACTTGAGCAGCGTGCCGATCAGGAACACCGGGGTGGACAGCACCAGGAAGGAGAACAGGGTGGCCGCGTAGTCGCTGGGACGGTACTGGCGGATCGCGCCGGCCACGCCGACCAGGACACCGACTGCGATGCCCACCACGGTGCCCAGACCGAACAGCCGCAGGCTCACGCCGACGCGCCGACCGAGCTCGTCGGTGATGGGTTGTCCGGTGATCGTCGAACCGAAGTCGCCGTGCACCACACCGCCCAGCCAGGCCGCGAACCGGGCTGGGATGGGCTCGTCGAGCCGCAGCTCCGCTCGCTTGACCTCGATCACCGACGCCGGCGGTGGCGGGTTGCGCCCCTGCAGCTGGCCCAAGGGGGAGAAGGTCATCGACGCCAGGGCGAACGCCAGGAACGTCGCGGCCAGACACAGCAGCACGTAGTTGGCCAGCCGACGTGCCAGGTATCCGGTCATCTCAAGCCTATCCCTTTACTCCACAGGTCGGCGCACGCTACTACGGCTGCCGGTATATGCAGTGTCAACCGAGGACATGGCGAGGCAGCAGGCAGGCGTAGGGTCACCGGTCCATGGGGTCCAGGAGGCGATCAGGGATGCTGCGCGTGGGCGCGCTCGTCGTCGGTGTCACCGTGGTGCTGGCGGCCTGCGGTGGTGGTGGCGGGGGAGGGGGCGGCGGTCAGCGCCAGACCGGGTCGGCGTTCGCGGCCTGTGACGCCAACCCGAACACCTGCAACTCCGTCGAGCCCGGCACGCTGCGGCAGGGTGGCCAGCTGATCTACGCCATCGAGAAGAACATCCCGAACTGGAACCTGCTGTCCAGCGAGGGCAATGTCTTCGAGACCGGCCAGATCCTCAAGGGCGTGCTGCCGTATACGTTCAACACCCAGCCGGATCTCACCGTAGCGATGAGCGATACCCTGCTCGAGTCGGCCAAGGTGACCAACCCGGAGCCCCAGACGATCGTCTACAAGATCAAGCAAAATGCGGTGTGGTCGGATGGCACGCCGATCACCGCGGACGACTTCAGCTATAACTGGAAAGTTCAGAACGGGCGTGACTGCCCGAACTGCCCGGTGTTCACCACCTCAGGCTATGACCAGATCCAATCGGTGGTCGGCACCGACAACGGCAAGACGGTGACGGTGACATTATCCAAGCCGTTCACCGACTGGAAGCAGTTCTGGAGTGGTGGCTCACCGATATACCCGGCGCACATCGCCGCCCAGCATGGCGATATCAAGACCGCGGAGGGGCGGGCCGCGGCTTTCACCTGGTTCGCCACCGCGGTGCCGAACTACTCCGGCGGACCTTTCCAGATCGAGAACTTCAAGGACAAGGAAGCTGTCACGCTGGTGCCCAACCCCCGGTGGTACGGCAAGCCCCCGAAGCTCGAGCGGTTGATCTACCGGATCATCACCGATGCCGCGCAGGAGCCGACGGCGCTGCAGAACCGGGAAGTCCAGGTCATCTACCCGCAGCCGCAGGTCGACCTGGTGCAGCAGGTGCGTGACATTCCGGGTGTCTCTTCCTTCGTGGGGCTCGGCCTGAGCTGGGAGCATTTCGACCTCAATCTCGACAACAGATTTCTGGCCGATCCGGCATTACGCACGGCCATGTTCACCGCGGTCGATCGCCAAGCCATCATCGACAAGACCGTGGGCCAGTTCACCGATAAGATCAAACCGCTGAACAGTCACAACTTCGTTCCACAGCAGAGCGGCTATGAGGACGTGGTCAGCGACTCCGGGCAGGGTGGCGGCAACGTGGCACGGGCCAAAGAGATCCTCGCCGCGGCCGGTTACAAGATCGAGGGTGGCCGGCTCCAGGCGCCGTTCGGGCGGCCGGTGCCGCCGATGCGGATCCGCTACACCGTCGGCAACCAGGTCCGGCAAACCGAATGCGAGTTGCTCGCTCAGCAGGTCACACCGCTCGGAATCACCGTGCAGGTGGTGCCGACCGATGATCTCGGTGCCACCTTGGCCAAGGGCGACTACGACATCGTGGTGTTCGCCTGGGTCGCCACTCCCTTCCCTTATGGCAACGCGGTGCAGCTCTGGGGCACTGGGCAGGGCAACAACTTCGGCAATTACAGCAACCCCAACGTCGATCGCCTGATCGCCGCGGCGGGCAGCCAGACGGACGAGGCGCAGGCCAAGGAGATGCTCAACCGGGCGGGCCAGCTGCTGACCAAGGATGCCTACGTGCTGCCGCTATACCAGAAGCCGACGTTCATCGCGCTGTACGACAACATCGCCAACGTCCGCAACAACTCCTCACTAGACGGCCCCCCCTACAACGTCGCAGAGTGGGCCTTGCGCGCATGACCCCTCCGGGATCGCGACATGGATGCTTGTCGCGATCCCAGCGGGCACCTCAGCAGCGATAAGCATCCATGTCGCGATCCGGGGTGGGAGGGTGGGGGTTGTGGTTTTTTATGCGGTGCGGCGGGTGCTCGCGTCGGTGCCGGTTCTGGTGATCTCGACGTTCGTGGTCTTCGTCATGGTGTCGCTGTCCGGTGACCCGCTCGCCGAGCTCAAGACCCGTAACCCGCCGCCGCCACCACGCACCCTCCAGCTCGAGGCCCAGCGGTTGCATCTCGACGAGCCGCTGCTGGCGCGTTACCAGCACTGGCTGACCGGGATCGTCCGGGGTGACTTCGGCCCGTCGGTGCAGTCCACCCAGGTGATCGGTCCGGAGCTGGTCGATCGGTTCCTGGTGACGTTGCGGCTCATCGCGGTGGCGATGCTGCTGGCGGTGCTGCTGGCCGTCATCGTCGGGGTGATCAGCGCGGTCAAGCAGTACTCCGGGACCGACTACACGTTCACCTTCCTCGGGTTCCTCTTCCTGGCGATGCCGTCGTTCTGGTTCGCGATCCTGCTCAAGGAAGCCGGGATCAGCGTCAACGACGCGGTCGGCCGGCAGGTGCTGTTCACCATCGGCGACAGCTCGGTCTACGTCGCGGGCGGTACCTGGGCGACGATCACCGACCTCATCGGCCACATGATCCTGCCGACGATCTCGCTGGCGCTGCTGTCCTTCGCGGCCTGGAGCCGTTTTCAGCGGGCCGCGATGCTCGAGGTGCTCACCAGCGACTATGTCCGGCTGGCCCGGGCCAAGGGGCTCCGGCGGGGCACGGTGATCACCCGGCATGCGCTGCGTACCGCGCTGATCCCGCTGACCACGGTCACCGCGCTGGACCTCGGGGCGATCATCTCCGGGGCCATCGTGACCGAGAACGTCTACCAGTGGCGCGGCGCGGGCAGTTTCCTGCTCGAGTCGGTCCAGCACTACGACGTCTACGCCGTCGCGGGCTGGCTGCTGATCTCGGCGACCTTCGTCATCCTGTTCAACCTGGCCGCTGACCTGCTCTACGCGGTGCTCGACCCACGGATCCGTTATGCCTGACCGGGAGCGCACCGGCGGGCAGCGTAGCCAGGCGCAGCTGGTGGTGCGCCGTTTCCGGCAGCACCGGCTGGCGGTGGCGAGCCTGGTCGTGCTGCTGGCGCTGGTGGCACTGGCGTTCGTCGGTGGCTGGTTATGGAAATACTCCGTCGCGGAACTGACGCCGGATGAGTCGCAGCCCCCGTCGTGGAATCATCCTTTCGGCACCGACGCAGCGGGGCACGACACGTTCGCCCAGGTGCTCCGGGGCACCCAGATATCGATCGGGATCTCGGTACTGGTCGCGATATCCGCCACCCTGATCGGAACCATCTGGGGCGCCGCCGCAGGCTATTACCGGGGCACAGTGGACACCGTGCTGATGCGAGTCGCCGACCTCGTGCTCACCTTGCCGCTGCTCGCGGTCGCCGTGGTGCTCGGGCACAACGCGGGGGGCAGCTGGTGGCTGATCGCTGCGGTGATCACCGGGCTGTCCTGGGCCTACGTCGCCCGGGTGGTGCGCGGCGTCGTGCTCTCGCTGCGCGAGAAGGAGTTCATCGAGGCCGCCAAGGCGCTCGGGGCCGGCGATGCCCGGATCATCTTCCGGCACCTGGTGCCCAACGCGCTGGGCTCGATCATCGTGAACGCCACGATCCTGGTCGCCTTCGCCATCCTGGCCGAGACCGCACTGTCCTACCTCGGTTTCGGGGTGCGGGCCCCGGACACCTCGCTGGGGCTGCTGGTCAGCCAGGCGCAGACCGCGGTACAGACCCGGCCGTGGCTGTTCTACTTTCCGGGCCTGTTCATCATCCTGATCGCGTTGACCATCAACTTCATCGGCGACGGCCTGCGCGACGCGTTCGACCCGCAGCAGGCGACGGTGCGCAGATGACGTCCGTGCTCGACGTCGCGGACCTGACGGTGGAGTTTCGCACCGACGAGGGCCGGGTGCAGGCCGTGCGCGGGGTGAGCTACCAACTCCATCGCGGTGAGGTACTCGGCATCGTCGGCGAGTCGGGTTCCGGCAAGTCGGTGACCTCGCTGGCCGTGCTGGGTCTGCTGCCCGGCTCGGCCCGGGTGTCCGGTTCAGTGCGTTTCAGGAGCCGTTCTGGGGGTTCTTCCGAGCTGCTCGGCGCGTCGGACCGAGAGCTCAGCCGGGTTCGTGGGCGCGGCATCTCGATGATCTTTCAGGACCCGATGACCTCGCTCAATCCGGTCTACCCCGTCGGGTACCAGATCGCCGAGGCGATCCGGGCGCACCACGACGTCACCCGTGATGCGGCCCGCAAGCAGGCGGTGGAGCTGCTCGACTTGGTCCGCATCCCCAACCCCGCCGAGCGGGCCCGCAGCTACCCGCATGAGCTGTCCGGGGGGATGCGACAGCGGGTGGTGATCGCGATCGCGATGGCCAACCGGCCTGAGGTGATCATCGCTGACGAGCCCACCACCGCGCTGGACGTGACGGTGCAGGCGCAGATCCTGGAGGCGCTGCGCACCGCGAAGGAGGAGACTGGCGCGGCCATGCTGCTCATCACGCACGACCTCGGGGTGATCGCCGGGCAGGCGGATCGCGTGCTGGTGATGTACGCCGGCCGGGTCGTCGAGGCCGGTCCCGTCGAGGAGATCTTCTACGCGCCGCGGATGCCCTACACGCTGGGCCTGCTGGGCAGCCAGCCTCGGCTGGACCTGCGGGCCCAGCGGCTGCACCCGATCAGCGGCGCGCCCCCGTCAGCGATCGACCTGCCGCCCGGGTGCCCGTTCGCGTCCCGCTGCCCGCTGGCCGCCGCGATCTGCGAGACCGACGAGCCTGCGCTGGCGGACACCGGGACCGCCGGGCACCTGTCGGCCTGCCACTTCAGCGCGCGCCTGGCCGGCGTGGAGCCGGGCGATCTGTTCCGTCCGGTGGCCCAGTGACCCCGCCGGTGCTGTCGGTGCGCAACCTGGTCAAGCACTTCCCGGTGCGCAGCCACGGCGTGGTCCGCCGCCGGGTGGGCGACGTGCACGCCGTCTGCGACGTGTCGTTCGACCTGTACCCGGGTGAGACGCTGGGGTTGGTCGGGGAGTCGGGCTGCGGCAAGACCACCACCGCGCGGGTGCTGCTCAACCTGCAGCCGGCCACGGCCGGTCACGTCCACTACCAGGACACCGAGCTGACCCGGCTGCCGCGCAAGGCCATCCGGCGGCTGCGCCGCGAGCTGCAGATCGTCTTCCAGGACCCTTACGCGTCGCTGGACCCGCGGCTGCCGGTGCACGAGATCGTCGCCGAACCGTTGCGCATCCACGGCCTTTACGACGCTTCCGGCCGGGACACCGTGCGGGAGCTGCTGGCGCTGGTGGGGCTCAAGCCCGAGCACGGCAACCGGTTCCCGCACGAGTTCTCCGGCGGGCAGCGCCAGCGCATCGGCATCGCCCGCGCGCTGGCGTTGCGGCCGAAGGTGCTCATCCTGGACGAGCCGGTGTCCGCGCTGGACGTGTCCATCCAGGCCGGGGTGCTCAACCTGCTGGCCGACCTACAGGCGCAGCTGGGCCTGTCCTACCTGTTCGTGTCCCACGACCTGTCGGTGGTGCGGCACGTGGCGGACCGGATCGCGGTGATGTATCTGGGCCGCATCGTGGAGACCGCCACGGCCGACGAGCTGTTCAGCGCCCCGGCGCATCCCTACACCCAGGCGCTGATCTCGGCGATCCCGCTGCCCGACCCGCGCAAGGAGCGAGCCCGGGCGCGGATCATCCTCAACGGTGACGTGCCCAACCCGGCGAACCCGCCCTCGGGCTGCCGGTTCCACACCCGCTGCCCCCTGTTCGCCACCCAGCTGACCGACACCCAACGCCGGCGCTGCACCACCGAGACCCCACCCCTGATCACCCACCCCCACCCCACTGCCTGCCACCACACCACCCTGTCGTCCGCATTGAGCGGGCTCAGCGGGGTTATCCGGTGACGATTCACCCCGCTGAGCCCGCTCAATGCGGGGCTGGGCGGGGGTGGTCGTAGGGTTGTGGGGTGGTGTGGGCGCCGTGGCGGGTGGTGGTGGTGCATGCGCATCCGGATGACGAGACCTTGTGGACCGGGGGCATGATCGCCCGCTACGCGGCTGCCGGCGTCGCGGTGACGTTGGTGACCTGCACGCTCGGTGAGCAGGGTGAGGTCTGCGACGCTGAGTTGCGCGACCTGGCTGCCGATCGGGCCGATCAGCTCGGTGGCTACCGGGTGGCGGAGCTGCGGGCGGCTTGCGCGGCGCTCGGCGTCACCGACCAGTGGTTTCTCGGTGGGATCGGCCGGTGGCGGGACTCCGGCATGGTCGTCGAGCCGGGTGCCAGGGCGAGCGTGCCGGCAGATCTGCATCCGCGGGCCTTCGCCGCTGGGGTACTCGCCGAGCAGATCGACGCGCTGGTCGAGGTGCTCGAGCGGGTGCGCCCGCAGGTCGTGGTGAGCTACGGCCCGGACGGCGGCTACGGGCACCCCGACCACGTGCGGGCGCATCAGGTGACGATGGCCGCAGCGGCGCGGGTATCCGAGGTGGTCCGGGTGTTCTGGGCGGTGCAGCCGGTCTCCGCGGTGGCCGACGGGATCGCCGCCTTGCACGTGATGCCCGGGCTGCCCTTCCCGCTGCCGGACGGGCTGCCCGGGGTGGCCGATGCCGAGGTGACCACCCGGCTGGACGTCACCGCCCACCGCAGTGCCCGGCTTGCCGCGATGCGCGCCCACCACACCCAGGTCAGGGTCTGGAGCGCCGGCCCTCACCAGGCGTTCGCGCTGTCCGACGGGGTGGCCCGGCCGGTGCTGGACATCGAGCATTTCACCCTTGCCCGTGGCACAGCCGGTGGGGTGCAGGACGACTTGTTCGGCGGGCTGACCGGGCCGGTGCCGACGTGCTGAGCGTCGTCACCCTGGTGGTGCTGGTGTTCGATGCCGTGGTGCTCGCCACCGTGGAGCTGCTGTACCTGCCGTTGCAGGTGGGCGCGGTGCCGTTTCCGGTGACGGTCCTGCTCGCGGTGGTGAGCACGCGGTGGTTGGTGCGTAGCGCCGCTGACCTGGGTGGGCCCCGGTCGGTAGCCGCGGTGCCGTTGGTGGTCTGGCTGCTCGCTCTCGGTGTCCTCGGCGTCGCTGGACCGGGGGGCGACGTGCTGCTGCCGGCGGACTGGCGCTCAATACTGCTGCTGGGCGGCGGTCTGTTTCCCGCCGCCGTGGCGTTGGGCCGGATGTCGACGCGATCCCCTAGCGGCGGGGTCGGTGGTCGGCAGCCGGTCGCCGGAGATACTGTGCAGGTGGACGGCCCGTCTGGGTACCGTGAGTGAGGAGCAGGAGAAACCCCGTGACCTATGTGATCGCAGAGCCCTGCGTGGACGTCATGGACAAGTCGTGCATCGAGGAGTGCCCGGTGGACTGCATCTACGAGGGCGCCCGGATGCTGTACATCCAACCCGACGAGTGCGTCGACTGCGGTGCCTGTGAGCCGGTATGTCCGGTGGAGGCCATCTACTACGAAGACGACGTCCCGGAGCAGTGGAAGGACTACACCAAGGCCAACGCCGACTTCTTCGCCGAGCTGGGTTCGCCCGGCGGAGCGTCGAAGGTCGGCCAGGTCAACGATGACCCGCCGATGGTCGCCGGTCTGCCACCGCAGAGCGAGGAGTGACCCTGGGCGCGACGCGCCTGGCCCTGCCCGGCTTCCCCTGGGATCGCCTAGCGGGCGCGGCTCGTCGCGCGTCAGAGCATCCCGGCGGTGCTGTCGACCTGTCCATCGGGACCCCGGTGGATCCGGTGCCCGATGCCGTGCGGGCCGCGTTGCAGTCCGTTTCGGCGTTGCCCGGCTATCCCGCCACGCACGGCACGCCGGAGCTTCGCGAGGCCGCCGTCGCCGCGCTGCAGCGGCGTTACGGTGTGACCGGGGTGCCTGCTGAGGCGGTGCTGCCCACGGTGGGGTCCAAGGAGCTGGTGGCCTGGTTGCCCACGCTACTCGGGCTCGGTCCCGGCGATGTCGTCGCGCTGCCGGAACTGGCCTACCCCACCTACGAGGTCGGCGCCCGGCTGGCCGGCGCAACCGCGGTGCGGCTCGCCGACGACGCCCCCGCGGCTGCGGGCACCCGGCTGCGCTGGCTGAACTCGCCCAGCAACCCCACCGGTGACATCGTGCCCGCCGGGGTGCTCGCCACCGCGGTGCGCCAAGCCAGACAGATCGGTGCCGTGGTGGCCTCCGACGAGTGCTACCTGGCGCTGAGCTGGGAGGCCCAGCCGGTCTCGGTACTGCACCCGCAGGTGTGTGGCGGGGATCACGGTGGAGTGTTGGCGGTGCACTCACTGTCGAAGTCGTCCAACCTGGCCGGCTACCGGGCTGGGTTCGTGACCGGAGACCCCGAGCTGGTCGCTTACCTGCTCACGGTGCGTAAGCACGCTGGGATGATCGTCCCGCGGCCGGTGCAGCAGGCGATGGTGGCGGCACTGTCCGATGACACCCACATCGCGCAGCAGCGTGCTCGGTACGCCCGGCGCCGGGAGCTGCTGCGGGCGGCGCTGGACCGGGCCGGGTTACCGGTGGCGCGATCCGACGGCGGCTTGTACCTGTGGTGCACCGCTGGTGAGCCGTGCTGGGACACCGTGGCGCGGCTGGCCGAGGTCGGCCTACTCGTCGCCCCTGGTGACTTCTACGGTCCGGGCGGTTCGCGGCACATCCGGGTCGGGCTGACCGCGACCGATGAGCGGGTCGCCGTTGCCGTGCAGCGCCTGGCCGGGCTGCCGTGACTGATGGCGGGTCCGCACGCCGTGTGTCACGTCGGTGACCGTCGGCCATACTCTGTCAGTGCCGCGCGATATGGTGCTCAGCGTGGCTAACCCGGAAGTCGCCCGGCTCGTGCGCCGGGTCAACACGCAGGACGAGAACGTTCGCGCGGTCGGTGACACCCTGCTCGACATCAAAGAGACGGTGGATCAGCACACCGAGACGCTAACGACGATCCAGCAGACGCTGACGCAGCAAGGTGCGACGCTGGCGCAACACAGTGCGGTGTTGGCACAGCAAGGTGAGACGCTGACGCAACACAGTGCGGTGTTGGCGCAGCACAGTGCGGTGTTGGCGCAACACAGTGCGATGCTGACGCAGCAAGGCGAGACGCTGGCCCAGCACAGTGCGGTGTTGGCGCAGCACAGTGGGATGCTGGCCGAGATCCTTCGTCGGCTCGAAAGCATCACCTCCAGCTGACGAAGGCGCTCCGTACGCCGTCGTGCACGTAGTGGCTGGTGCGTCGTGAACTCGGCGTCAGCGACATTCTGGTCACGGCAAACGTAGTTGGCGTCGAGTTCACGACACGCACAATCGCTGCGCAGGTAGTGCTACGGACTTTCGGTGCCGATCACTCAGGTGTGGACGGTAGCCAGACCGGCGGAGCACCGGGCGAGCTACGATCCGGCGCATGTGTGATTCGCCGGGCCTGGATCCTGGACTGCTCGCCTCAGCGGACATGTGTACCGCCTTAGTCAGGCGCGACGTCACCACGGTGTACCGGCTGCTCACCGAGGCCGGCATCGCTCAGCACACGATCGCAGCGGCTACCGGCCAGTCCCAGAGCGACGTCAACGAGATCCTCCGCACGGGCCGCCAGGTGATGTCTTACGACGTGCTCGTTCGCATCTGCACGGGGCTTGGTATCTCTCGCGGGAGGATGGGACTGGCCTACGATGGAGACATCGAACCTGTGGTCGAGCCTGAGCCGGTCGAGGAGGTGGACGAGGACATGAAACGTCGTGCCTTATTGGCCGTTGGCGGTGTTGCGCTGCTGGGCGCTCCGGTGCTGGGTGAGGTGCTGCACATACCGGTACGGCCCGACGTCCCCACCCCGTTGCCCTCCAGGTTGGGCGGATCAGACGTGTCGGCCGTCAAGAGCCTGACAGCCGAGCTACGCACGGTGGCTCGTACTTACGGTGGGTGCGCGGAGACGGTGACCGGTGTTGCCCAGCGGTCACTGGCCCTGATGTCCGTACCAGCCGGCGAATCGATCCGAGTCGAGCTGGGTTCGGCGTTGGCCGATCTGCAGAATATGGCCGGGTGGTGCTGCGTGGACTCAGGTCTCCACGATAACGCCAGGGCTCATTTCGGCACTGCGATGAACCTGGCCGCAGAGTCAGGCGACGCGTGCCAGTTCGCGTCAGCGCTGTGGCACGCTGGTATTCATATGCGGGACGCGGAAGCCTACAATGATGACTTGAAGGCGTGCCAGCTCGGTTTGTTCAAGCTGTCCGGGTCCCCGGATGCGCCGGGTGTGGCGGAAGCTGTTGCGTGGCTTACTGCCGAGTCGGCGTTGGCGTTGGCCGCCATGGGGCACCGGGAGGCAGCGGAGTCGGCCATCAAGAAGACGCGCGAGCACCGGATGTCGAGCCTGTTCGATGAGGCGGACTTGGATTACGGGACCTCGAACGTGTACCGCCACTTGGGGAAGCTGGATATCGCCGAGCAGTTCGCTGCATCGTCGGTGCGCCAGTGGAAGGTGGAGGGCACCTCTCGCCGGGACAGTGTGCTGCCAGACATCGCCCTGGCCACCATCCATGTCACGGCTGGTGAGCCTGATGGCGCCGCGCTGGCGCATCGAGCGGTCACGTCGGTAGCGCAGCTGCGCTCGCCCCGGGCCAGGATGAGTCTCGGTCGTCTGGTGGATGCGCTGGAGGCCAGACCTCGATCAGACCACCGAGAGCTTGCGCACCAGGCGCGACAGGTCGCTTCAGCGCGGACATGACTTCTTTTGCGGTCTGCTGGTTGATGCGCCTCACATCAACTCAACCATCCATCTATTCGTGTGGCTCACCACCCCGATACTCGTTGATCAACACGGGAACTCGACCCAGATCGGCTCGAGTAGCCATGATGGCACAGCAGGTACGGAACACCTTGATGATCACGGACTGTAGCGAGTCGCGCTCATCCTTTCCGTGCCGACACCTGCGGGACAACACTCCACCCCTATTGTCGGACACTCTTAGTAACGTGCTCTCGGTCGTATGAGACCGGTTTCGTATGCGAAAACTACGGCCTGCACGCGGTCTCGTAGTCCAAGTTTGTGAAGCAGATGGGAAACGTGTGTCTTGATGGTTCCTTCTCCGACGAATAGTTCTGCTGCTATTTCGGTGTTGCTTTTCCCGGTGCCCAGCAGGAGGAGCACCTCGCGCTCCCGGTCGGTAAGTACGTCCAGCTCGGCTTCGCGCGTCGTCGGTGCCGGTTGGCCAGCGTATTGGGCGATGATGCGGCGCGTGACCGACGGAGCGAGCAGGGCGTTGCCGGCGGCAACGATGCGCACCGCCGCGATGAGGTCGTCGGCGGGGGCGTTCTTGAGGAGGAACCCGCTAGCGCCAGCCCGCAAGGCTTCGAAGATGTAGTCGTCGCGCTCGAAGGTGGTCAAGATCACGACTCGAGCGTCTGCCTGCCCGTCGAGCCCAACGATGCGGCGGGTAGCCGCCAACCCGTCCATGATTGGCATCTGGATGTCCATCAGTGTCAGATCGGGACACAGCCGGCTGGCGGCGGCCACCGCGGCGAGGCCGTCCTCAGCCTCGCCCACGACTTCGAGGTCAGCCTCGGCCTCGAGGATCATACGGAAGCCGGCCCGAACCATTGCCTGGTCGTCGGCGAGCAGGATGCGGATACTCATGATCCCTCCCGCAAGGGAAAACTGGCCCATACACCGAACCCGCCCCCGAGGCGGGGACCAGCCTCGAACTGGCCGCGGTGGAGACTGACTCGTTCGCGCATGCCGATCAGCCCGTGTCGTTGCCGGCCATTGTCCAGGTTGGGGGCAGTGCCGGAACCCACACCATTGTCGATCACATCGACTTCGAAGACCGCGTGTCGGTAGCGCAGGGTCACCGAGGCTGTGGTGGCTTTTGCGTGCTTGAGCGTGTTGGTCAGTGCCTCCTGGACGATCCGGTAAGCGGACAGGTCCACGCTTATGGGCAGGGGCTGGAGATCGCCTTCGCAGTGGACGTCGACTGTGAGCTTGGCGTCGAACATCTGGGTGACGAGGTGGTCGAGGTGACGCAGGCTGGGCAGCGGAGCCAAGGTGTCGACCTCGTCGTCTTGGCGCAAGAACCCGAGCATACGCTGCAACTCTCCCACCGCCTGGCGACTGGACTCCTCGATGGAGACCAACGCCTTGGCTGACTGGTCGGGCCGGGTCGTCAGGACTCGCCTGCCGGCGGCTGCCTGGATACCCATCAGGCTGACGTGGTGAGCGATGACGTCATGGAGTTCTCGGGCTACGCGCACCCGCTCTTCCAGCACTGCCCGGCGGGTGTTCGTCTCCTGTTCGGCCGCTAGCTGGGCGGTGCGGATCTTCAGTTCCGCTTCGCGGCTGATACGGATCCGCATGTTGCGGCCCACCGCGTAGACACCTCCCCCGAAGACAAGCAAGTGCACACTGTATGCGGCTAGAGCAATACTCATGGTCAGGCCACTGTTCATGTCGGGCAGACTCAAGGCGACCCGGTAGTCCATCGCGGCCACCAGTGCGGCTAGGGCGATAGCCGACAGCCGGGTGCGCCATGGTTTTGCCCCGTAGGCACTCGCGCTGTATACGGCGACCAACACGGCGAGCACGGTGATCTCGTTCTCGTAGCGAAGCAGTGCTGAGGCTGTCACCTGGGCAGCGGCAACCAGCGTCAGCACCGTGAGCGGCGCCCGGCGCCGCCAGGCCAACGGGGTGATGATCGCCACGATGGCCGCCACCACTACAGGCGTCGGCCGCACCGGCGGCAGGACATCGCCCGGCCGCTGGCCGAGGTAGCGGAACTCCAGCAGCCCCCACGTCAGACCGGCGACCAGCAGAACGGCAGTCAGAGTGCAGTCGAACAAGTGGGGATGGCGCACGGCGGCGTCGGTGGACCGCTTGATCCAAGCGTTCATGACTTGACCCTACTCGAAGATTCCATGCCGCTCATCCGCCTTGCGGCAGATCTGCTCTCTGTCTCTTGATAGAAATACCCGTCGTGGCGTCTAGGCCGGAGGTGGTCCGGCGAATCCGTCGTAGAGGAGATTGCCGAAACCGTGGCCTGCGTACAAGCTATGAATTGTCTCTACAGCAAGGCCGACGAAGGGAAGAGAAATGGAACTCCGCATCAAGAATGTGCTCGCAGGCACCGCGGTGGCAATGGCGACGGTGACTGCTCTACTGTCGACCGGTAGCGTCGCACAGGCGGCGGGCAGTCCCCAGGCTGCAGCCACCACCGCGGAAGGCTGGGAGTACGCAGGAAAATTTTCATACGAGTCGCAGTGCTTGGCCCGGGGGCGGGACGGCCTCGCGCGCGGCGAATGGCACGCCTGGGGCTGTGCCCACAGCCCTCAAGGGGACCCCGCACTTCCGTGGTTCCTCGGCGTGATGCGCTGACCCTGGATAACGGGTGCGCTGGATCAGCGCGTCCGTCATTTCTAGCCGGTTCCAGGCCAGTTCCAGGCATGTCTCGTAAACCACCGCCTGGGCACGGCCGGAGAGTTATTCAAAACTTGCCCGTTGGTGATGCGCGTGCGGAATCGCGACAGGTCGCGCCGCCGCACTCGCACTCTTGCCGAATAAGCCTCATGGAATGGAGTGCCTAACCCGGCTCCAACCCATCACCAATTTTCGGCCAGCGTGATAGACGACGGTGGGCGCACCCGAGGCGCCACAAAGGGATCGCCCGCCATGACCGGAATCGATTTCACGAAGGGATCGCGATTCCGATGACGACCGCCACCATCAGTTACGTTCCCGCCGACGCCACGGACAGCGTTGAGCAACGACGCGCGGCTCCGTTGCCGCGTTCCCCGCCCTGGCGTGCCAGCGGCATGCCGGTTGCATGAACCAAGCGTTCATGATCTGGTCCTACTCAAAAGAGGCCCATGCCGCTCATCCACCTTGCGGCAGATCTGCCCTCTCTCTTGATGGATACCTGTAACGGTGTCTAGATCCCAAGGGGGTCCGATAAATCCGCCGCGGAGGGGATTGACCAGACCTCGGCCTACGCGCAAGCTATAAATTGTCATCTCAACCAGGGGGAAATATTTCCCATCAATGAGTGGGGAGATAACGTCATGACAGGTTCGTTCAGCAGAAGGTGGGCGGCCGTCGCGGTCGCGGCTGCGGCGGCCAGCTCCGTAGTGTTCGCCGCGCCCGCTATTGCGGGCGCGGCGTCGGCGACTACACACGGCTGGTCGGCGACTACACAGATGAGCGCTCCTGCGCGGGCCGCTCAGCCTCCCAACGTGCCCACGTTGCCAATCGAGCAGAAGTACTACGCTCGCGGTCCATGGGCGGTGACCGCCGCGAAGGCGTTTGGCTGCTGTGACTCATCCGGCGCCAAGTTCGATGTCTGGTACCCGACCCAGCTCGGACAGAGCGGGTTCCAGCATCCGATCATCACGTGGGGCAACGGCACCGACGCGGTTCCCAGTCAATACTCCTACCTTCTCTCTCACCTCGCCTCGTGGGGCTTCGTAGTGGTCGCGTCCGAGAACGTGAAGACCGGGACAGGACAGGTGATCCTGGACGCCGCCCGCTGGATGGTGGCCCAAAACGACCAGATCTCCAGCATCTTCTATCATGTGCTGTCCACGACCCGGGTGGGTGCGATCGGGCACTCGCAGGGCGCGAGTGGTGTCGTCAATGCCCTGATTAAATCCGGGGGTCTGATCACGACGGCGGTCCCGATCGAAATCCCTGCCCAGATCTTCTGCCTCGACGACAGTGCCAAATGCGCCGATACCCGGAAGCTGACCGGTGGCTCCATCTTCCTCGTCAACGGGTCGGCCGATGGGATCTCACCCTCATTCCAGACCGCTCCCTGGCAGCTGACGCTGCAGTCCAACTCCGCCTATTACCAGGCGGCACCGGCCTCGATCACCAAGGTCTGGGGAACCCTGAACGGTCCCGACCACCTCGACGTGCAGGGGCAGCCCGACTGCGCCCAGATCAGCCGGGGCTGCGTCAAAGGTGTCTACGGTTACCTCGGGTATCCGACGGCGTGGATGATGGATCGCCTCCAGAGCGATGGCTACGCCCACCATGCCTTCATCAGCGGGACCGGCGAGATTTTCCAAGAGGTCACCAATTGGAGCAACCAGAGCAGCAACATCTCCAGATGATCGGTCGGCGGCACAGCAAGATACGCCTGGAACATCGCTCAGCGGGGGGGCGGTGGTGTTATAGGACGATAGGATTCCTCGCTATATCAGGCGGGTTTGATGATCAAATGAGTGTGGTCTCGGCGTGGTGGCGGACGAGCCGAGGCGCCGCATGGACCGGTTCAATCTTCGTCATCTTTGACGCTCGGACAGGCCGACAACCCGGTCCCGAAGAGTCGATCCGCGGCGTCGGCCACCTCGCGCGGCCGTGTTTGTCAAATGAACATCCGGGTCGTCACGCTCAACTCGCGGTCATCGTCGAAGTGTCGACGGAGCTGGCAGTCGCCGCGATCAACACGCTGCTCTACCGAGGACAAGCGACCGAGGCCAGCCGCGACTGAGCACTACGCTGAACCCGTGCGCAACTCGACGCGTTCGAAGTCGCACTCGACAACTCGATCTCGGGACCCGTTCGATTGAGTCATCCTGGTCACCGCGGCGTAGCCCGGTGCACCCCTAGTGATGGTCGACCGAGCGATCGCCAAAGCCGAGGATAGTCGAGATCGTCTGGTAAGCGGAACTCCCCGCTGGAGTCGGTCCATGATGAGCGGGATATGGCGCCGTCATCCGGCGGACCGACGTCCGGAGCCACTGGGGGGCTGGGGGCTAATGTCAACCACGCACCCGGTACCCCGTCTTGGCTCCTGCTCCGCTCACAACGAGGGGTGACGTTGCGTGGGTGTCCAGCCGGGATGCGCGATGGCGACGCCGTGTCGTCTCGCCGCGGCCAGCATCCGCTCGTCGTAGCTGATCATGGAGCTGAGTGCTGAGCCGAGGCGCACGCGGCAGCCAGGTGAAGCGCGTCCAGACTGCGCAGCTCCGCCGGGTCCAGCTGGGCCGCTTTGTCAGCGAGGGACACGTCGAGCTCGACCACCGACACCGCAGCGAGCAGGTCGACCGCGAGGTGCACCGCGTCCGGGTCGGTGCGGGCGACCGCGCACGACCTCCGTGCGAGCGAGGACGCTGGAGATCAAGACCGGTTCGGGCTGCGAGCCGAGCCACGCCTCGAGCTCCGCGCTCTCCGGCTCGTCGACCACGAGCTTGACCAATGCCGAAGAGTCACAGTAGAGGATCACGGCTGAGGTCAGATCCGCTCGCCGCGCATCTCCTCGAGGTGCTCGCTGGGCGGTCGTGCCCCCGCTGGAGTGCTGACCCGCCGTGCGCCGGGCCGCCAGGACCGTTGCGCCGGCTGGAGCTTGCCAGTGGCGATCAGCTCGGCGATCGCCACTCGTGATTCGGGCAACGGGACGAGCATCGCGATCGGTCGACCACGGTCGGTGATCTCTATCTGCTCACCTGCGCGGGTCCGCTCCAGGTAACCACTGAGCCGGTCACGCAGCTCACGTACCCCGACGCGCTCTATCATGAGCCTGATGGCACGCATATGTGGCGTCTTGTGTACCTACCGGTCGTGGACCTCGTCAGGAGGGGGAGCCAGCGATTGGGCTCGGTCTTGGACCTGCTGCCATGCGGCCGGCCACGCCTGGCGGGTGGTCGCCCGGGTGACTTCCTCGCGTTCTACCAGCCGGCCGGCGGCGAAGACCACGTCGAAGTCCACCACATCGCCGAGGTCGTCCAGGAGCTGCTTGACCCGGTGTTGGGCCACGCAGGCGTCCTGGTGCTCGCCCAGCACGTCCTGCAGCGCCACGGTCGACTCCACCAGCTCGCGTACCGGTTTCCGGCCGGTGGTGGCGGCCAGCTCGCCGGTGTAGCGCAGCCGCTTGCCCTGGATCCGCAGCGCGTGCAGGACCTCGTCGGGCGGGTCTTCGCCGGCTAGCCGTACTGCCTTGGCCAACCTGCGGTACTCGGTGTGGACCAGCTCGACCAGCCCAGGGCCGGCGCTCGGGCCGGCGGCGGGCAGCGGCTTGGACACCGCGGCAGCCAGCCGGCGCAGCAGCGCGGTGTAGCGATCACTGCCCAGCGTGGCGAGCATCTCGGCGCGTGCGGTCTCCCGGTCGGCTACCAGCGCCTCGATCAGGGTCTCCACCGCCGCGCGGCTGGTGCCGTCGAAGGCGGCTGCGCGTCCGCGGAGACGTTCGATGAGCACGTCGGCGTCGCGTACCGGACCCAGCGCCCGGCCCAGCCAACCCAGCTCGGCGCGTAGATCGTCGGCCCAGGCCCGGTCCAGCAGCGGCCGGGCGGCCTTGAGTGCGGCTCGCATCCGCCGCACGGCGACCCGCATCTGGTGCAGCTCTTCGGGATCCTCGCCGATCCGGGTGCCCGGGTCACGGGCGAGCAGGGTCCGTAGCCGGGTGTCCAGCGCGGCTCGTAACTGATGCACGGCGGGGTCGCGGCGTCGGGTCCGGACCGGATCACCCAGATTGATCAGCTTGCCGGGGGTTTTGGTCCGGCGCGGGGCCGGAGTGGCGACGCTCACAGCACAACATCTTAGTGAACCCGGTTGGTCGATCGCTCATTGGTTGGAGTGCAGCGCGGCGTTGAGCTCGACGCCGGCTCTGGCGCCGCGGTGCACTGCCTGCACAGTGCCGGTGACGGAGTCCCGACGGAACAGCATCCCGCTGACGCCGGACAGCTCCCGCGCCTTGACCACCATGCCATCGGGCAGCGTCACCTTGGTGCCCGCGGTGACGTAGAGGCCGGCCTCCACCACGCAGTCATCGCCCAGCGAGATCCCGATCCCGGCGTTGGCACCGACCAGGCAGCGCTGTCCGACCGAGATCTGCCCCTGGCCACCGCCCGACAGCGTCCCCATGATCGATGCGCCGCCGCCCAGATCGGAATCGGCACCGAGGACGACCCCGGCGGAGATCCTCCCCTCCACCATCGAGGTGCCCAGCGTGCCGGCATTGAAGTTGACGAATCCCTCGTGCATCACCGTGGTGCCGGCGGCCAGGTGAGCACCCAGCCGCACCCGGTCCGCGTCACCGATCCGCACTCCCGAAGGCACCACATAGTCGACCATTCGGGGGAACTTGTCGACCCCGTACACGATGACCGGGCCGCGCCGGCGCATCCGCATCCGGGTGGCCTCGAAGCCCACCACCGGGCATGGCCCGAAGCTGGTCCACACCACGTTGGACAGCAGTCCGAAGATCCCGTCGAGATTGATGCTGCGTGGCGTCACCAAGCGGTGGGACAGCAGATGCAGCCGCAGGTACACGTCGTGCGTGTCGAGTGGCGCGGCCTGTAGGTCGGCCACCGTGGTGCGCACGGCCACCAGCTCGACACCGCGCGCCGGGTCCGGTCCGAGCAGCGCGGCGAGCTCATCCGGCGCTTGGTCTTGGGGCACCCGCGCGGTGCCGGCCGGGCTGCCTGCCGTGGCGCCCAGCTCCGGGTGCGGAAACCAGGTATCGAGCACGGTCGCGTCTGGTGCCAGGGTGGCCAACCCCAGGCCGTATGCGGAGTCGATCTGTGGTGCGCTCACGACGGGCCACCGTAGCGCGAGATCAGCACCCGTCGCAGCGGTACCGTCGCAGCCGTGGACTTGGATCTGACGGCCGACCCGGTGCAGCTGACCGCGGCGCTGGTGGACATCCCCAGCGTGTCGGGCAACGAAGCGGCGTTAGCCGACGCGGTGACTGCGGCGCTGACCACGCAGGCGCCGCACCTGCACGTGCTGCGCTGCGGCAATGCCGTGCTGGCCCGCACTGAGCTGGGCCGCCCGCAGCGGGTGCTGCTCGCCGGGCATCTGGACACTGTGCCGATCGCCGGCAACCTTCCCAGCCGGCGCTGCGGCCGTCTGCTCTACGGCTGCGGCACCTCCGACATGAAGTCGGGCGACGCGATGATCCTGCACCTCGCGGTTACCGTGCCGCGGCCGGTGCACGACCTGACCGTGGTGCTCTATGACTGCGAGGAGGTCGAGGCCGACCGCAACGGGCTGGGACGTGTCGAGCGGGAGCATCCGGACTGGCTGGTCGCTGCGCTGGCGATCCTGGGTGAGCCCACCAACGGCGCTGTCGAGGCCGGCTGCCAGGGCACCTTGCGGGTCGCCGCCCGTACCCGTGGTCGTCGGGCACACAGCGCCCGCTCGTGGCTGGGGGACAACGCCATCCATGCCGCCGGTGAGGTGCTGGTGAGGCTGGGCGGTTACCAGCCGCGCAGTGTCGAGATCGACGGGTGCCGCTACCGGGAGGCGATGCTGGCGGTGGGCATCTCCGGCGGGGTCGCCGGCAACGTGATACCCGATGCCTGCGAGGTGGCGGTCAACTTCCGCTTCGCCCCGGACCGCTCGCTGGCCGACGCCCAAGCGCACGTCCGTGCGGTGCTCGACGGGTTCGACCTCGAGTTCGTCGACGGTGCGGCCGGTGCGTTACCCGGTCTGGGCTCACCGGCGGCGCGGGAGTTCCTGGCCGCCACCGCAACCACGCCGGTCGCGAAGTACGGCTGGACAGATGTGTCCCGGTTCGCCGCGCTGGGGATACCAGCGTTGAACTACGGTCCCGGCGACCCCAACCTCGCACACACCCGGGACGAGAACGTGCGCATCGATCAGATCACCGGCTGCACCGAGGTGCTGCGCCGCTACCTGACCGGAGACGGGCCGGCCGCCTCCGGTGGCGACGGGCCGACCGGCTGACTCAATTACGCTGTCGTCATGTCGGTAGACGGGTCGCCGGAGTCCCACCGCAACTCCGGGTATGACGAGCGGCCCCTGGAGCGGCAGCGCGGGCCGGTGGTGCTGCGGCGCAGCCGCCGTCACGAGGCGACCACCACCGATCAGCGGTTGCTCGACTCGCGGGGCCCCAGCGACTGGGTGCACACCGACCCGTGGCGGGTGCTGCGCATCCAGGCCGAGTTCGTGGAGGGCTTCGGAGCGCTCGCTGAGCTGCCCCGTGCGGTCACCGTGTTCGGCTCGGCTCGCACCGGTCGAGACCATCCGGAGTACGCCACCGGGCGTGCGCTGGGCGCCGCGCTGGCCGCTGCCGGCTTCACGGTGATCACCGGTGGTGGCCCCGGCGCCATGGAGGCGGTCAACCGCGGGGCGTCGGAGGCGGGCGGTCTGTCGGTGGGGCTGGGTATCGAGCTGCCCTTCGAGGAGGGCCTTAATCCCTGGGTCGATCTCGGGATCAACTTCCGCTACTTCTTCACCCGCAAGACCATGTTCATCAAATACGCGCAGGCCTTCGTCTGCCTGCCCGGCGGGTTCGGCACCCTCGACGAGCTGTTCGAGGCGCTCACCCTGGTGCAGAACCGGAAAGTCACCAAGTTCCCGGTCGTGCTGCTCGGCCGGGACTACTGGGGCGGGCTGCACTCGTGGCTCGCCGACACCCTGGTGCCGCAGGGCAAGATCACCGAAGCCGAGCTGGCCCTGCTGCACATCACCGATGACGTAGACGAGGTGGTGCGGCTGGTCGGCGCGACCTACCAGGCATGGCAAGACACGCATTGACCGTGCTGAGCGCCCGCGGCGGGGCTGGTGCGGGATGACTGCCCGGCCACTGCCCCCAGTGCGGTTCGAGACCCCAGTGCGGTTCGAGACCCCAGTGCAGTTCGGGACCCCAGTGCGGTTCGAGACTCCAGTGCAGTTCGGGACCCCAGTGCGGTTCGGGACCAGGCGGTTACCCGGTGATCGGGCGGCGGTGATGGCCATCGTCACACCGGCAGCGGTCTCGTGCTCCGATCGCGGTGAAACGCCGGTCGACCGCGCCGTGCGCGAGGGCGCTGACATCGTGGACATCGCGGCGGCCGGGGACGTGGTACCGCTCGTGGCTGCTGTCCGTGAGCGCTACCCCGAGCTTGCCATCGCTGTTCACACCCGGCGCTGCGAGGTGGCGCGGTCGGTGCTCGACGTGGGTGCGGACATCATCACCTGGTCCGGTGCCGATCCCCAGCTCGCGGAACTCGCCGTCGAGCGCAAGTGCGCACTGGTGTGCCGGCGAAGCCGGCCGCATCGCCTTCCCGGTGCAGCCGCGGTGGGCGATGTCATCAATGATCTTATTGCGCAGGCCGCGACGTTGGTCGGGCTCGGCGTGTCGAGGGAGGCGCTTGTGATCGACCCCACGCACGACTCCGGCACCTGGCATGGTCTTGAGCTGGTGCGCCACAGCGACGATCTGGTCGCCACCGGCTGGCCGGTGCTGATGACCCTGTCCGATCAGGACTTCGGTCCCGACCCGGACACCGGGGTGGCTGATGTCCTGCCGGCCGCCGCGATCGCAGCCTGGGCCGGCATTCGGGTGTTGCGGGTGCACCAGGTGCGCCGAACCCGGCGGGTGCTGGACATGGTGGCCTCGATCGCCGGAACTCGGCCGCCTGCCCGCGCCACCCGGGGCCTGACCAGGCGAGAACCGGGATGAGGCACCCGGCGTTGCTTCCGCAGACCCGGCGGTGGTTCGGCCAGGCCACCGTGCACAGTGTGCCGTGGACCGTCGAGGAGCTCGAGGCAGCCAAGCAGGGCCGGACGGTCAGCGTGGTGTTGCCCGCGCTGAACGAGGAGAAGACCGTGGGCGCGCTGATTGCCGCCCTGTGGCCCTTGGTCGGCGGATTGGTCGACGAGCTGGTGGTGATGGACTCCGGTTCTCGCGATCGGACCGTCGAGGTGGCCGCTGCGGCCGGCGCCCGCGTCGTGCACCGCAGCGATGTGCTGCCCGAGCTGCAGCCGTGGCCGGGCAAAGGTGAGGTGCTCTGGCGCTCCCTGGCGGCCACGTCGGGTGATCTGCTCGTGTTCATCGACTCTGATCTGCTCGATTTCGACGTCGGCTTCGTGCCCGCGCTGCTCGGGCCGTTGCTGTTGCCCCGCCGGCTCCGGATCGGGCGCCAGATCCAGCTGGTCAAGGGCTTCTACCGGCGTCCGCTGCGGATCGACAACGTCGAGCTTATGACCGGTGGCGGCCGGGTGACCGAGCTGCTGGCTCGTCCGCTGCTCAACGCGTTGCGTCCCGAGTTGGCCGGGGTGGTGCAACCGCTGGGTGGGGAGTACGCGGCCAGCCGTACATTCCTGGAGTCGGTGCCCTTCGCGGCCGGCTACGGCGTGGAGATCGGGTTACTGCTCGACGTGCACACTCGCCATGGGCTGGCCGGGCTGGCACAGGTGAACCTCGGCGTGCGCAAACACCGCAACCGCTCATTGCTCGACCTCGGCGTGATGTCCCGGCAGATCCTCGGTGCGGTGCTGCCTCGCTGCGGGGTCGCCGAAGTCCCGGGATCGGTGGGCATCACCCAGTTCGTGCAGCTCAATGGTCGCTTCATGCCTACCGAGACCGGCGTGCTGGTGGCCGACCGACCACCGATGCGCGAGATCCTCGCAGCCCGCCTAGCCTAAGTAGGTGGCTCTTCAAGTACGACCAACCCCGGCCCGGAAGGTCGTAAACCGCTGCCAACCCCTCCCGGCACCGGGAGGGGTTGGCAGCGGTTTACGACACCGGCAAGGGGGGTTGGTCGTACTTGAAGAGCCACCTACGTGCCACGATCGGGCACGTGGGCACAGCGCTGGTTTATCTTGTCGTCGCGGTGGTGGTGGCTGCGGTGGTGTTCCTGGTCGCCGCGCTGGTCTTCGGCCGGGGCGAGGAGCTGGCCGCGCTGCCGCTGGACGCTACCCCGACCTGGCTGCCAGACGGGCCGATTATTGGTGACGACATGCGCGCCGTTCGGTTCGCTCAGGTGCTACGCGGATACCGGATGTCCGAAGTGGATTGGACGCTGCACCGGGCGGCTGCCGAGCTCGATGCACTGCGGGCCCGAGTGGCCGAACTGGAGGCCCAGCAGTGAACCTGCCAGCAGTGCACCTGTCGGTACGGGTTGACGTGGAAGCACCGCCGGAGACGGTCTTCGCGGCCGTCACCGACTGGGAGCGCCAGAAGGAGTGGATGCTGGGCACCACGGTGCGGATCCGGCACGGTGATGGCCGCTCGGTCGGCTCTGAGGTGGAGGCCGTCACCGGGCTGTGCGGGGTCGGGATCAACGACCGGATGCGGATCGTCCAGTGGAACGCCCCGTCCCGATGCGAGGTACGCCACCTCGGGCGGGTGGTGCGCGGCACCGGCATCTTCGCGGTGCAACCGCGTGGCCGCGGCGCCACCTTGGAGTGGACCGAGCAGCTGGAGCTGCCACTGGGAGTTCTGGGCAAGCTGGGCTGGCCACTGGTCCGCCCGATCTTCGAATGGGGTCTGCAGCGCTCTCTGGACCGCTTTGCCGGCTTCTGCCGCGACTACCCCAGGTGAGCGTCGCCGTAGGCATAGCGCCAGGTCCGGATGGTCGGCTGCGCTGCCCGTGGGGCATCTCGGCTGCCGACTACTGCGATTACCACGACACCGAGTGGGGGGTGGTGGTGCATGGGGAGGCCGCTCTGTTCGAGCGGCTCAGCCTGGAGGCGTTTCAGTCGGGCCTGTCCTGGTTGACGATCCTGCGCAAGCGCGACGCCTTCCGGCGGGCCTTCGCCGGCTTCGACCCGGCGTCGGTCGCCGCGTTCACCGCCGCCGATGTGGCGCGCCTGCTCGCCGATGCAGGTATCGTCCGCAACCGAGCCAAGATCGAGGCCACGGTGCGTAATGCCAGGGCTGTCACCGAGCTCGGGTCGGGCCTGGACGCCCTGTTGTGGTCCTACGCGCCTGATCCCGCCGGGCGCGCCGGCCCGCGCACAGTGGCTGACGTGCCGGCCCGCACACCTGAGTCCGAGGCGATGGCCCGCGCGCTGCGGCGCTGCGGCTTCACCTTCGTCGGTCCGGTCACCTGCTACGCGCTCATGCAGGCCACCGGGATGGTCGACGACCATCTCGCCGGTTGCTTTCGCCGCACCGCTCAGTGAGCTCCGGCGCTGGTGAGCGCGGGGGTCCCAGGTGGACGGTGGGCTGTGCACACCCGAGATCATCGGTTGCTTTTCGGGGCTCTGCGGCGATAAGGGAGAATGCAGGGGGTCACCGGTGTCGCGTGGCCCACCCGCGGTGACGGAAGAGCACGGAGGGAGCACGCTATGGCGGCCATGAAGCCACGGACCGGCGACGGTCCCCTCGAGGTGACGAAGGAGGGACGGGGCATTGTGATGCGGGTCCCCCTCGAGGGCGGTGGACGGCTCGTCGTCGAGATGTCGGCGGTCGAGGCGGGCGAGCTTGGTGAGGCGTTGCGAGCCGTCGTGGAGTGATGCCCGCGGCGTGGCCTCGGGCGCTGGAAAGGCGCATCCGGGGCCTCGTCACGAACCGGCTGGGAGACGACCGACTGGGAGACGTCAGTGCCCGCGACACCGAAGGTTCCCACCCCCCTGGTTGAGGTCCGGATCCAGGCGCGGCGAGGTCCCGGGGTGCCTGATGTCGTCCTGGTCCAGTCCACATCGGACGGTCCACCGGTGCTCGGACCCGGCGCGGACTCGCTCGGGGTGGATGAGCAGTGGCTGGCCCACCACCGGGTGCGGGCCAGCGCCGGTTGCGTGCAGCTGGTGCCCTTGATGGCTGGGCGACCCGATCACGGGTGGTTGCTGGGCACCGGGCAGGGCAGTACGCAACACTGGCGGGCAGCTGGTGGCGCGCTGATCCGGGCTACCTCGGCGCGCTTGGTCGACGATGTCGCGGCTGGCCGGCGGGCACCGCGCGATGTGCAGGTGCACCTGCCGCGCGCCACCACCGCCCACCAGGTGTCGGCGTTGGTGTTGGGGTGTGTGGTGGGCTCGCACCGGTATCGGGTCACCAGCGAGGCACGTCACCCGGCGACGACCACCGTCTGGCTGGTGACGCCTCCTGGATGCGCACCGCACATCTTCTCCGGAGTCACGGCCAGGGCGCAGCTGCTCGGCTGGGCTACTGGGCTGGCCCGGGACCTCGCCAACACCCCGAGCGGGCACAAGAGCCCGGAGTGGCTGGTGGCGACCGCAGCCCGATTGGCTGCCACGGTGCCCGGTCTGCGGGCCGTCGTGCGGGACGAGCGCTGGTTGGCCGAGCACGGTTTCGGGGGAGTCCTGGCGGTCGGCGGTGGCTCGGCCCGACCGCCACGGCTGCTCGAGCTGGCCTGGCAGCCTCGCGAAGTGACCACCGAAGGGCACTTGGTGCTGGTCGGCAAGGGCATCACCTTCGACACCGGCGGAATCTCGATCAAACCGGCTGACGGTATGCACCTGATGCGCACCGACATGTCCGGAGGTGCCGCGGTGATCGCCGCGCTGCTGGCCGTCGGCCGGCTGAAGCTGCCATTACGGGTCACCGGGCTGGTGCCCTGCGCGGAGAACCACGTGTCCGGGTCTGCGTTTCGCCCAGGAGATGTGCTGCGCCAGGTGGGCGGTACCACTACCGAGGTGACCAATACCGATGCGGAGGGCCGGCTGGTGCTCGCCGATGCGCTAGCCCATGCGGTGCACGCGCTGCGTCCTACCACGCTGGTCGACGTCGCGACGCTGACCGGGGCGATGAAGGTGTCCTTGGGCCTGCGCACCGGGGGCCTGTTCGCCACTGAACCCGATCTCGCTGAGCGGATCCGAACCGCCGGCGAGGCGGTCGGCGAGGCGTGGTGGCCGATGCCGCTGGTCGACGACCATGCTGGCGGGGTCCGCTCTGAGATCGCCGATCTGCGGCAGTGCCCGCCCGGACCCGGGGGCATCACCGCGGCTCTGTTCCTGCGGGAGTTCACCGCCGGGCTGCCCTGGGCGCATCTGGATATCGCCGGCCCGGCCCGCGCCGAGCACGACTATGACGAGGTCAACGCGGGCGGCACCGGGTTCGGCGCCCGGACCTTGATCGAGTTGGCCTGCTCGTTCACCGGCTAGGCAGCCCGCCGGCGGGCACTTGGTCCCGGCCGAAGACCAAGCGGTCCAGCAGCGCGAACTTGAGGATGAACAGCGGCAGGTAGCTGGCGTTGAAGGCCACCGCGACGATGAGGGTACGCAGCGCGCGGTCGTTGATCGGCTCGCCGATCAACCGATCGACCGCGGCGGTGACGCCGATTGCCACCAGACCGCTCAATGTGATCACCGCCAGGTAGGGCAGCAGCTCCCGGCGCAATCCCACCGGCCCGCGTAGACGCCACGTCCAGTACCGGTGGATGAGGAAGTTCGGCACCGCGCCGGCGACGAAAGCCACCGCGCCGGCGACCGTGGCCGAGGCTGCGAGCACCCCGAACAGCAGAACGAACGCCACCTGGCTGCACGCCGTGGAAACGAGGGTGCCTGCAGCGAACCGCGTGAGCCGTCGCCACACCCCAGTTATTCCTCTCGTTCGCGTCCCGGACTGTGCTGAACAGGCCCCAGGTTAATGCAGGGGGAGGCTCAGGAGAGGAGCCGTTGGTAGAGACCGACGGTGCGCTCGGCGACTGCGGACCAGGAGAACTCGGCGATGGCGCGCTTGCGACCGGCCCGGCCCATCGCGGTGACCCGGTCAGGATCGGCGAGCAGCTCGTTGACCCGGTGCGCGAAGCCCCACTGAAACCCCTCCGGGTCCTGCTCGTCGTAAGGCACCAGCAGACCGGTGACGCCGTCGTCGACGACCTCCGGGATCCCACCGACGGCGGAGGCGACCACCGCCGTACCGCAGGCCATCGCCTCGAGATTGACGATCCCCAGCGGCTCGTAGACCGACGGGCAGGCGAACACGGTGGCCGCGGAGAGCACCTGCCGGACGTCGGCGATCGGCAGCATCTCCGGCACCCAGATGACCCCGGCGCGGGTGGTGGACAGTGCTGTGACGGCGGCGCGGGCCTCGGCCTCGATCTCCGAGGTGTCCGGCGCGCCTGCGCACAGCAGCAGCTGGGCACCCGGATCGATGTGGTGTGCCGCCGCCAGTAGGTGCCCGACCCCTTTCTGCCGGGTGATCCGCCCCACGAACGCGACGATCGGCCGCGCCGGATCGGCGCCGAGTCGGCGGACCACGTCGGTCTCCGGAACCGGCCGGTAGGTGTTGGCATCGATACCGTTGCGCACCACGTGCACCCGCTCGGGGTGCACGGTCGGGTAGCAGTCCAGCACGTCGGCGCGCATGCCGTCGCTGACCGCGATGACCGCGTCGGCGTGCTCGTAGGCGGTGCGCTCCACCCAGGACGACACCCGGTAGCCACCGCCGAGCTGCTCGGCCTTCCACGGCCGGCGGGGCTCCAGGGAGTGCGCGGTGACCACGTGCGGCACGCCGTGCAGCGTCCGGGCCAGGTGGCCTGCCATGTTGGCGTACCAGGTGTGGGAGTGCACCAGGTCCACGCCGCCCAGGGCGTCGGCCATGGCCAGATCCACCGACAGGGTCTGCAGGGCGGGGTTGGCCGCGGCGAGTCCCGGCGTGACGGGATGGCTGTGCACCGCCAGACCGGGCGCCTCCGGGCGGGGGGCGCCGAAGCAGTGCACCTCGACCTGGCACCACTGCCGCAGTTCGGGCACCAGGTGACTGACGTGCACCCCTGCACCGCCGTACACCTCGGGTGGGTATTCCCGGGTCAGGACTCCGATTCGCACGCCGCGTCACGCTAGCGCCCTGGTGATGGGAGCGGGAGCTGAACCCCGACGGCGAGTCCGGAGGTGAACAGTCGATGGCCGGCGGCGAGTGTCACGTGGCTGGCCCGCCGAACCGCGGCGAGGGCCAGCGAGTCGCGATCTTCTACACCAAACTCCACAACCGACTCCTGCGACCACTGCTCGCCGCCCACGACCCACCCGCACCCCTGGCCCTGCGCCAAGCCCTACGAGTGATCGACCACCACATCGACGACTACATCACCGAGGCCCGCATGACCGCCTGAAAACTCGGCTCAAGTGTCACGCTTCTAGCGTCCAAGGGGCGCTAGGGTGACCTATTGTGAAGGGACAGCCGCACGTGCTGGGCATCGTCCTTGCCGGCGGTGAGGGTAAGCGGTTATGGCCGCTCACCGCGGACCGGGCGAAACCGGCCGTGCCGTTCGGAGGCAACTATCGTTTGATCGACTTCGTGCTGTCCAATCTGGTCAACGCCGGGTACATCCGGATCTGTGTGCTCACCCAGTACAAGTCGCACTCCCTGGACCGGCACATCACCACCACGTGGCGGCTGTCGTCCATGCTGGGGCAGTACATCACCCCGGTGCCCGCGCAGCAGCGGCTCGGCCCACGGTGGTATACCGGCAGCGCGGATGCCATCTACCAGTCGTTGAACCTCGTCTATGACGAGCGGCCGGAGTACATCGTCGTCTTCGGTGCCGACCACGTGTACCGGATGGACCCGTCGCAGATGGTGGCCCAGCACATCGCCACCGGTGCGGGCGCGACCGTCGCCGGGATCCGGGTGCCGCGTGCGCAGGCCAGCGGCTTCGGGTGTATCGACGCTGACTCCTCCGGGCGGATCACCGAGTTCCTGGAGAAGCCGGCGGTCCCGCCGGGGACGCCGGACGACCCGGAGATGGCGTTCGTGTCGATGGGTAACTATGTGTTCACCACCGATCTGTTGTTATCGGCGTTGCGCGCGGACAGCGCCAGCCACAACTCCGACCACGATATGGGCGGTGATGTGATTCCAATGCTGGCCGATGCCGGTGAGGCTGCGGTCTATGATTTCGCCGACAACGTGGTGCCCGGTGCCACGGATCGGGACTGCGGTTATTGGCGCGATGTCGGCACTCTGGATACTTATTACGAGTCGCATATGGATCTGGTATCGGTGCATCCGGTGTTCAACCTCTACAATCAGGCATGGCCGATCCGCACTGCGCCACCCCCCTTGCCGCCGGCGAAATTCGTCCAGGGCGGTCACGCTCAGGAGTCGATCGTGGGAGCCGGCTCGATCGTCTCGGCCGCGTTGGTGACCCATTCGGTGCTGTCCGGCGACGTGGTGGTCGAGGCCGGCGCCCAGGTGGAGGGCAGCGTGCTGCTGCCCGGTGTCCGGGTCGGAAAGGGTGCCGTGGTGCGCCGAGCGATTCTGGACAAGAACGTGGTGGTGCCCGACGGCGCCCAGGTCGGCGTGGATCCCGACCTGGATCGGGAGCGCTATACGGTCAGCGGTGGCGGTGTGGTCGTGCTCGGCAAGGGGGCGCACGCGGAGTAGCCGGTGGCGTAGCCTGGCAGCGGTGCGAACCGTGCCCAGCTGGGCTGTGCTGTCCGCGGCCTGCGCGCCGGTGCTGCTGATCGGCGGGTGGCAGCTCGCCGCCAGCCGGCAGCCGAACGGTTTCGATCCGATCCACCAGACGATCAGTGCGCTGGCTGCCCGTGGTGCCACCGACCGTTGGATCATGACCGCGGCGCTGGCCGGTGTCGGCGTGTGCCACATGATCACAGCTGCGGGGTTACGGCCGGCCGCGGGTGCGGGTCGGATGCTGCTCGTCACGGGCGGGGCGGCCACCGTCTTGCTGGCCGCTGTGCCGCAGCCGGTCACCGGCGACTCGCCGGCACACGTCGCCACCGCAGCGGTCGTCTTGCCTGCGCTGTCGCTGTGGCCCGCCGTGGCCTGGCGGCGCGGCGTGGCACCGGGACGTGCCGCCTGGCTCGGTGCCGCCTCGGGTCTGCTCGCGCTGCTGGGCTGGTTCGGGCTCGAGCTGCTCGGTGACGGTTCACGGGTCGGCCTGTCCGAACGGGTGCTCACCGGCGCCCAGGCGTTCTGGCCGCTGGCCGCGACCCTGCTGGCGCGCCGCCGGTAGGCTGCATCGATCTACCCTGGGAGGCCGTCCATGACCACCCGAGACGAGGCATCGGACCGGACGCCGGTCGACCCGTTGACGAAGGCGATCGTCGGTTACTACGACGAGACCTGGCTCGACTACCGCGTGCTGTGGCTCAACCCGGACAATCTCGCGGTCCACTTCGGTTACACCGATGCCGGCACCCGCAGCCACACCGATGCGCTGAAGAACATGAATCGGGTGCTGGCGCAGCGGGTCGAGATCCAGCCCGGTGAGCGCGTCCTGGATGCGGGCTGCGGGGTCGGCGGCAGCAGCCTGTGGCTGGCCGAAGAGCGCAGCGTCGACGTCGTCGGGATCACGCTGGCCGCCAAGCAGGTTGCGATGGCCCAGCGCAACGCCGCCCGGCGCGGGCTGACCGACCGGGTCCGCTTCGAGCAGGCCGACTTCACCGCGACACCTTTCCCGGCCGCGGATTTCGATGTCGTGTGGGCCGTGGAGAGCCTGTGCCACGCACCCCGCAAAACGGCCTTCTACCGCGAGGCTGCTCGGCTGCTGCGCCCCGGCGGGCGGGTGGTCGTTGCCGACTTCGTCCGGGTTGCCCGCCCGCTCGACCAGACCGGCGAGCGGTTGCTGCGCGAATGGCTGGATGGCTGGGCTGTTCCCGACATCGACACCCCCGAAGAACATCTGAGTCACGTGGCCGAGGCCGGATTCGTCGATGCCCGGCTCGACGACGTGACGGTGCACACCCGCCCTTCCCTGCGCCGGTTGTATCGCATGGCCTACTGGACGTACCCGCTGGCCGTGCTCGGCCGTCGCACCGGCGTTCGATCCGCCGTCCAGCACGGCAACGTGGTGGCCTCGATCCGGCAGTACCAGGCGCTGCGCCACGGCGCGTGGTTCTACAGCATCCTGTCGGCCACCAAGCGCTGACCTGAGACGTGGCCTCGGAGCCTTCTCACGTGGCACGTAGGGCCAAGAGAAGCCCGTCGCCGAGCGGGAGCATCAAGGGGATCAGGGTGTCGTCGTTGCGCACCATGGCGCCGACCTCGCGCAATGCCGAGGAGGACGGGTCGCGAGACGCCGGATCGGCCACTTTGCCGCTCCACAAGGCGTTGTCGAACGCGATCACCCCGCCGGCGCGCAGCAACCGCACACCGGCTTCGAGGTAACGCGGATACTCGGTTTTGGCGGCATCGACGAACACCAGGTCATAGCCGCGGTCGGTGAGTCGGGGCAGCACGTCCAAGGCTTGCCCCATGATCAGCCGGTAGCGCGACGGCGGGAACCCGGCATCGGCGTACGCCTGCCGGGCGGCGCGTTGGTGCTCGGGCTCGACGTCGATGGAGGTGAGCACCCCGTCGGGCGCCATCCCGCGTAACAACCACAGCCCACTGCTGCCCGCACCGGTACCGACCTCGACCACGGCCCGGGCGCGGAGTGCGCCGGCCAGGAACCGCAGCGCGGCACCGCTGCCTGGCCCGATCGGGGTGGCGCCCAACTCCTGGCCACGCTCGCGCGCCGCGACGATCACCTGGTCCTCGGTGACGAAACTCGCCACGTACTGGCGGACAGCGCTGCCGGTCGACATCACGTCGCGCAGCGTAGCGCCGTCGTAGCGGTCAGCAGGGCGATGCCGCGCCGATCGAGGTATCTACAAGGCTCTCAGGATCCTCTTAGTCCATGTTCACGTGGGGCACACGCTGATCGTCCATCATCAACGGTGAGACCGCTCGACAGGAAACATTGGCAGCCACTCCGGTGTTACACCAGCTGACCGTGGACTGTCCCCGACCCGGAGGTGCAAGACACACCCGATGGCCACCGAGACCCGCTTCCGCGATCCTGCTCCCGGGCAGGTGATCTCCGTCACCAGGGCTGACAAGGAGACGGCTCGGGCAGGTGAGAGCTGGGCGCCACCGTCGTGGGAACAAGTGGTGCGGGATCACGCCGACCGGGTCTACCGGCTGGCCTACCGCCTGTCCGGCAACCCGCATGATGCCGAGGACCTCACCCAGGAGACATTCATCCGGGTCTTTCGCAGCCTCGGCTCCTACAAGCCCGGCACGTTCGAGGGCTGGCTGCACCGGATCACCACCAACCTGTTCCTGGACATGGTGCGGCGGCGCTCCCGGCTGCGGATGGAGGGCCTGCCGGAGGACACCGACCGGCTGGTCGGTGGCGGGCCCAGCCCGGAGCAGGTGTACGCCGAGACCCACCTCGATCCCGACTTGCAGCAGGCGCTGGACGACCTCGCGCCGGAGTTCCGGGCAGCTGTCGTACTCTGTGATGTCGAGGGCCTTTCCTACGAGGAGATCGGCGCTACGCTCGGGGTGAAGCTCGGAACGGTCCGCAGCCGGATCCACCGGGGTAGACTCGCCCTCAGGGTGGCGCTCGAACGGCGCCGTGCGCTCGCTGAGGAGACTGGATGACCGACCTGCGTGGCCGCTCCTTCTCGACCCTGTTAGCCGGCCTCAACGCAGGACAGCACCTCGCCGTGGACGCCGTGGTGGCCTTCGTCGACGGTGAGCTCGGCGCTGCCGCCCGGGATCGGGCCGCGCAGCATCTCATCGCCTGCCCGTCCTGCGCTGCGGAGGTGGCCGGGCAACGCCAGGCCCGAAACGTGATGCGGTCGGCGCAGTGCCCGCAGGCTCCGGCCGAACTGCTCGCTGCGTTGCGCGATATTCCCCAGACCGCGCAACTTCCCGGTGCTCCGGAGGAGCTGGCGGTGACCGCTGACGGCATCGTCGTCGAGGTCGTCGACCCGGGGCGGGCTCCGGCCGCGCCGCTGGGTAACCGCACCCCGTTGGGGGCGAGCCAACGGTGGGGCACCGGACCTTCCGTGCTCGGTCGTTGGATCGGGCGATAGCAGCGCTACGCACATTTCACCGGGTCATTGGCAAGCTCAGTAGTCGTCCGCGCGCACAGGTGACCTCGGGAGACCATGAGTCCGCCGCAACATCACAACCCCGACGAGCCCTTCGCTGCCCAAGGACCCCCGGGGCCACCCCGGTTCGTCTCCAAACCAGCACAGCGAGCCGCGGTCGACCCGGCGGCGGCCCGAGTGTTCGGCCGACCGGACGGGGTGCACGGAGCGTTCGCGGCTCCAGTGGGCCGTTCTCAGCGGGGATCGATCGGTGCCGCTGAGGGTGTACCGGCTGCACCGTGCTCGGAAGAGCTGGCGTTCGGCAAGCCGTCGGGCTCCGTTGAGCGGTTGCAGCGCCCGCCTGGCCACGACGGTGGCCGCCGCCCGCAGCGCTCTGATGATGATTTCTGGCCTCAGGGTGCTGGGCGTGACCCGTGGCGTGATCCGTGGGCGGCGGCGGTGCTGGGAGCCCCCGCGGTTGCCGAACCGCATCCGGATCCGGGTGCTCCGCCGCGCCCGGGTGCCCGACTGAGCCTGCAGGAAGCGCTGTTCGGTCGCCAGCTGAGCCGTCGCGCACTGGCCTTGTTGGGTGCGATCGTGTTGCTCGTCGGGGGAGTCGGTGGATTCGTCGGCCGGCTCACCGCCGACGGCGATAACCTGCTGACCGATCCGGACGTCACGCTGGCGCAGGTCGAGCCGGTCATCGATCGGCCGGTGGGCTCGGTGGCGGCGGTAGCCGGCCGGGTGTTGCCCGCGGTGGTGTCCCTGGAGTTCCGGGTCGGCGATCAGGGTGGGTTCGGCTCCGCAGTGGTGATCGACGGTCAGGGCTATCTGGTGACCAACAACCACGTCGTGGCCCCCGCCGCGACCACCTCGCAGGCGACGTTGGAGGCGGTGTTCAACGATGGCACCCGGCTGCCGGCGCGGATCGTGGGGCGGGACCCGAAGACCGATCTCGCCGTGGTCAAAGTGGAGGTCGCCAACCCGACGGTGGCCCAGCTGGGCCGGTCGTCGGCGCTGAAACCGGGGGACGCGGTGATGGCCATCGGCTCTCCCCTGGGTCTGGCCGGCACGGTGACCAGCGGCATCGTCAGCGCGGTGGACCGGCCGGTGCGGCTGGAAGGCGACGGCGGTCACGGTAACGCGGTGATCGACGCGATCCAGACCGACGCCGCGATCAACCCCGGCAACTCCGGTGGGCCGCTGGTGAACACCGCGGGAGCGGTGGTGGGCATCAACACCGCCATCCGCACCCTGGGTGCCGGGGAGGGTGGCGGCTCGATCGGACTCGGCTTCGCCATCCCGATCGACACCGCCAGGAAGATCGTGCAGGAGCTGATTCGCACCGGCCATTACCAGCATTCCGAGCTGGGCGTCAATGCCGCGTCGGTGACCGACGGCAAGTCCGACGGCGCCCGGGTGCAGAACGTGCAACAGAACAGTGCCGCCGCTGAAGGTGGCATCCTGGAGAACGATGTGATCATCAAGGTGGGGGACCGGACCATCGGCAGCGCCGACGGGCTCGTCGTCGCCGTACGCGAGCGGGCTATCGGTGAACAGGTGCCGATCTCGCTGGTTCGTGATGGCCGCCCACTGGTGGTGACCGTCACACTCAAATCGGATTGATCGTCCTGCCAGGGTGAGCAACCGAATGTCGGGCCGTACGATGACGTGGGGCTGTGCTGGCGATGGGAGGTGGGCGGATGGTTAACATCGGCTTGCCGGAGTTACTGGTGATCATCATCGCCGGGCTGTTCATCCTGGGTCCGGAGCGCCTGCCCTCGGCCGCGGCCTGGCTCGGCCGCACTGTGCGCCAGGTGCGGGAGTACGTCACCGGAGCCCGCGAGCAGCTGCGCTCCCAGTTGGGCCCGGAGTTCGACGAGCTCCGCCAGCCCCTGGAGGAGCTGCGGGGGTTGCGCGGTTTCGGTCCCCGCGGTTTCAACCCGCGCAGTGCGTTAAGCCGCCACCTCCTCGATGATCTGGTTGACGACCCCTTCGACGACATTTTCAAGCCCAATGGCTACGCCACTGCTCCCGGGCGGGGGATCCCGGTATTCCGGCCGCTGCAACCGGGTGAGCGTGCCCCGTTCGATCCCGACGCTACCTGAGCTTGTTCCCTCGGCTGGGAGGCTCAGCGGGTGCGGGGGCTGACCGACAGCAGCCGTCCAGCCAGGCCGCGCGAGCGGGTCGCGAGCCGGTCGGCCACCGCGCGCAGCACGACCGCAGCCGGCGCCGTGGGGTCGGTCAGCACCAGGGGAGTGCCGGAGTCGCCGGTCTCGCGTAACCGGGGGTCCAGCGGCACCTGACCCAGCAGCGGGACCTCGCTACCCAGCGAGCGGGTCAGCGCGTCGGCGACGACCTGGCCTCCGCCGGAACCGAACAGGTGGTTGCGTGAGCCGTCCGGCAGCTGCAGCCACGACATGTTCTCCACCACACCGATCAACCGTTGGCGGGTTTGCAGCGCGATCGCCCCGGCCCGTTGGGCCACCTCCGCGGCGGCCCGTTGCGGGGTGGTGACCACCAGGATCTCGGCGTTGGGGATGAGCTGCGCCACCGAGATGGCGATGTCGCCGGTGCCTGGGGGCAGGTCGAGCAGCAGCACGTCCAGATCTCCCCAGAACACGTCGGCGAGGAACTGCTGCAGCGCGCGGTGCAGCATCGGTCCGCGCCACACCACCGGGGTGTTGTCCTTGGTGAACATGCCGATCGAGATGACCTTCACGCCGTGCGCGGTCGGCGGCATGATCATCTTTTCGACCTGGGTGGGTCGGGCGGTGGTGCCGAGCATGCCCGGTATCGAGTGCCCGTAGATGTCGGCGTCGACCACCCCGACCGACAGGCCCCGATCGGCCATCGCGACCGCCAGGTTCACCGTCACCGAGGACTTGCCGACCCCACCCTTGCCGGAGGCGACGCAGTACACCCGGGTCAGCGATCCCGGTTCGGCGAACGGGATCCGCGGCTCCTCGGCGGTGCCACGCAGCTGGCGGCGCAACGCGGTGCGCTGGTCGTCGCTCATCACATCCAGCTCGACCCGCACGTCACGCACGCCCGGCACGGCGAACACCGCCTTGGCGACCCGGGAGGTGATGGTGTCGCGCATCGGGCAACCGGCGATGGTGAGCCACACCGCCACGGTCACCGTGGCGTCGCCGGCCACGGTGACCTCCTTGACCATGCCCAGCTCGGTGATCGGCCGGTTGATCTCGGGGTCGTGCACGCCGTTCAGCGCGGTTCGGACCGCTTCGACCGTCGGGGCGGTCTGGGTGGAGGCCACGGATGGCACCGACCTTCCGGTTGAGTGGACTACTCCCATGCTAGGCGTTACCGAACCCGGTCGTGAGTGCGTAACAGTGTTATAACACTGTTACGCAC